>NZ_PSVB01000002.1:0-354125 GCF_002932165.1 Rathayibacter sp. AY1F8 | reverse complement strand
GCATCCGCCTCCACCTCCTGGTCGCGCTGCTGGTGCTCGCGCTGGTCCTCGCCATCGCGGGCATCGCCCTCTCGCTCGCCTCGCGGAGCGGAGGCACGGGCGCTCCGGCCGCGAGCTCCCCCGACCCCACCTCCTCCGTCGACATGGCCGAGCGCGTCGCCGGTCTCGAGAGGCGCTTCGCCGCCGGGTTCCCGCAGCACAGCATCGTCCTCACGGGCAGCTCCACGATCGGCCGCTGGACGACCTCCAAGGAGGACCTGCGCCCGCTCGAGACCTACAACATCGGGATCGGCGGCACGACCGTCGCCAATCACCTCGCGTGGCTGGACCGCATGGTCGCCCCCTTCGATCCCCGCGCCGTGATCGTGTACGTGGGAGCGAACGACATCAGCGGCGAGGAGGGCTCGCGCACCGGCGCCCAGACCGCCGGCGCCGTCGTCGAGTACCTCCAGCGCGTGGAGGAGGTCGCCCCCGACGCCGAGCTGTTCTACGTCGAGATCGCGGAGACGCCCGCCCGCGCCTCCGTCGGCGCCGAGGTCCGCGCCGCCAACACCGCGGTCAGCGCCTACGCCGAGACGGACGACCGCGTCACCTTCGTCCCCACCGCCGACGCGCTCGTCACCTCCGACGGCTCTGTCGACCCCTCCCTCTTCGTCGACGACGGCCTGCACTTCGACGAGGCCGGCTACGCCCGGTTCTCGGAGGCGGTCCGCGCGGTGGTCCTGCCCGCTCTGGAGTGAACCGGCGGGCCGACGCACTGCAGCCCCGCTCGACGTGAGCGGCCCGGGGACACCGCCCCCGGAGCCCCCAGTGTAGACCCTGAAGGGGGACACGGCCCCTCCGCCGCGCGCGCCTATCCTGGCCCCGCGTCATCGCCGACAGCGCCCTCTGCACCGCCGCAGACCGCCGCTCGCTCAGCAGCGCCGACCGTCTCGGAGTCACCGATGCCCCGCTCGAGGATCCGCCCCCGCGGTACCGCCCTGCTCACCGTCCTGGCGATCACGGCCGCCGCGCTCGTCGCCGGGCCCGCGGGTCCGGCGTCCGCCGCTCCCGTCGTGCCCGCCGGCTTCACCGACTCCCGGGTGGCGGCCGTCCCCGCGCCGACCGCCCTCGCCTTCACGACCGACGGGCGCACCCTCGTCTCCTCGCAGACCGGAGCGATCCGGGTGATCCGCGGAGGCAGCCTTATCGCCACCCCGGCCCTCGACCTGCGCTCGAAGGTCTGCGCCAACGGCGAGCGCGGCGTGCTCGGCCTCGCGGTCGACCCGGCACCGGGCTCGCGCACCGTCGTCGTCTACTACACCGCGAAGGGCTCCGACTCCTCCTGCCCGACCAACGCCGGCGGCACGGTGAACCCCGCGGGAGCCCCGCGCAACCGCGTCTCCTCGTTCCAGCTCGGCACCGACGACCGCATCGACCCGGCCTCCGAGCGCGTCCTCCTCGACGGCATCTACTCCCCCGCGAGCAACCACAACGGCGGCGACCTCGCCATCGGCAAGGACGGCCTGCTCTACGTCAGCGTCGGCGACGGCGGCTGCGACTACCGCGGCGGAGTCGGCTCGCCGGGCGGCAGCGGCTGCGGCGGCCGGAACGACGCCGCCCGCGACCCGAACATCCTGAACGGCAAGATCCTCCGGATCACCCTCACCGGCGGCGTCCCGGCCGGCAACCCCTACCTGGGCACCGGGACCGCCTCCTGCCGGCTCGCCCCGGCCGCCGAGGGCCTGCGCTGCCGCGAGACCTTCGCGAGCGGCCTGCGCAATCCGTTCCGGATGGCCTTCGACCCGAACGCGACCGGCACCGTCTTCCGCATCAACGACGTGGGCCAGGACGCCTGGGAGGAGATCGACCAGGGCGTCGCCGGCGCCGACTACGGCTGGAACACCCGTGAGGGCCACTGCGCGAAGACCGGCTCGGCCTCGAACTGCGGAGCCGCGGCGCCCGCCGGGCTCACCGACCCGGTCCACGACTACGCGCACAGCAGCGGCTGCGCCTCGATCACGGGCGGCGCCTACGTCCCCCGCGGCGTCTGGCCGGCCGCCTACGACGGCGCGTACCTCTTCGGCGACTACGTGTGCGGGAAGATCCGGACCCTCGGGCGCACCGGCGCGGCCGGCGACCTCGTGACCGGCCTCGGCGGCAGCAGCGCCGTCGCCATGGCCTTCGGTCCCTCGCGCGGGACCCAGGACCTCTTCTACACCAGCTACGCGAACGGCGGCGAGGTCCGGCGCCTCGCCTACACCGCCGCGGCGAACCGCGCTCCGACCGCGGCCCTCACCGCCGCCCCCTCCTCCGGCGCGGCTCCTCTCGCCGCGCGGCTGAACGGCTCGGGCAGCAGCGACCCGGAGGGCGGTGCCCTGACCTACCTGTGGTCGTTCGGCGACGGCACCCCCGACCGCATCACGACCGGCCCGACCTTCACCCACAGCTACGCCGCCGGCAGCTGGACCGCGTCCCTCCGCGTCCGCGATCCGAAGGGAGCCGTCTCCGCACCCGCGACGACGAGGATCACCTCGGGCGGCAGTGCCCCGACGGTGAGCATCACCGCACCCGCCGACGGAGGGGTGTTCGTGACGGGCCGGAGCTACGGCCTCCGCGCCACGGCGACCGACGCCGAGGACGGCGTCCTGCCCGCCTCGGCGCTCACCTGGACCGTCCAGCGCCGCCACGCTCAGCACACGCATCCCTTCCTCGGGCCGCTGACGGGGAACGACCTCTCCTTCGTCGCCCCCGGCCCGGAGGACCTCGCCGCCGCCGCGGACAGCGACCTCCTGATCAGCGTCACCGCGACTGACTCGAGCGGAGTGTCGACGACGGCGACGCGGACGTTCTCCCCGCAGAAGGTGTCCGTCACCCTGGCCACCGCTCCCGCCGGCCGGACGGTCGTCGTCAACGGCACCGAGGTCGCCGGAGGCACGACCGTCGTCTCGTGGGCGGGCTCGGCCCTCCAGCTGGAGGTCCCGGACCAGACCGACGCGTCGGGCACGGCCTACCGGTTCTCGTCCTGGTCGGACGGCGGCGCCGCCTCGCACAGCTTCGTCACTCCCGGGAGCAGCACCACGCTGACCGCGACCCTCGTCTCCGCCGGGCTCCCCGGCGCTCCGACCGCCGTCACCGCCACGGCGGGTTCGGACGGCACGGCGACGCTCGCGTGGTCGCCCCCTGCGGGGACCGGTGGCTCGGCGGTCACCGGCTACCGGGTGTCGCGCGACGGGTCCGACACGAGCGGAGCCGGAGCCTGGAGCGCCGTGGTCGCCGCGACCAAGCGCTCGCAGACCTTCACGAAGCTGGTCCCGGGCCGCAGCTACACCCTCTCGGTGCAGGCGGTCACGGCGAACGGCACCGGCCCGGCGGCCTCCGCGCTCGTCGCCGTCCCCTGACCGCCCGGCGTCCACCGGCCTCCCGGGCGCAGCCCTGCCGCCGCCCAGCCGTGCGCCCCTACGATCGAGCCATGCCGAGCATCCGGAGCCGCCGTCGGCCCCAGCCCCCGATCGAGTCCCCGGCGGGCGGGGGCGCCCGGTGAACGACACCCTCACCGGGATCCTGGACTTCGTCGTCAGCGTCCCCCCGGTCTGGCGGACGCTCCTCGCCGGACTCGCGATCTTCTTCGAGACCACGATCCTGGCGGGCCTCGTCGTCCCCGGCGACACGATCGTGATCGTCAGCGCGACCGGCGTGACCAGCCCGCTGCAGTTCGCGGCGCTGGCCGTCACGGTCGTCATCGGCGCCCTCTGCGGCGAGTCCGTCGGCTTCTACCTCGGCCGCTGGTTCGGGCCGCGGATCCGCGCGTCGCGCCTGGGACGCCGGCTCGGCGAGAAGAACTGGCTGAAGGCCGAGCGCTACCTCGCGCGGCGCGGCGGGTTCGCCGTGTTCCTCTCGCGATTCCTGCCGGTGCTGCACTCGCTGATCCCGCTGACGGTGGGGATGAGCGGGATGCGCTACCGGACCTTCATGGCCTGGACGATCCCGGCGTGCGTGCTCTGGTCGTCCGCCTACGTCGGCGTCGGCGCGGCCGCGGCCGGCAGCTACCGGGAGCTCTCGGAGAGCCTGCACGGCGCCGGCTACGTCTTCGTGGGCGTCATCGTCGTCTTCGCCCTGCTCGTGCTCCTCGGGAAGAAGCTCCTGAACAGAGCGGAGGCGCGTCACCTCGACGAGTGACGCGCCTCCGGGCGTGGATCCGGGGAGGATCAGTCGACGAGACCCGCCGACTTCAGCCACTCGCCCGCGATCGCGGACGCGGACTTCTGCTCGTTGACGCTCTCGGAGTTGAGGGCGACGAGGTCGTCCGCCGTGAGCTTCGCGCTGACCGCGTTCAGCACCTCGGCCGCGTCGTCCGTGATCTTGCTCGAGACGATCGGCACGACGTTGTCGGCCACGAACAGTCCGTCCGGGTCCTCGAGAGCGACGAGGTCGTTCTTCTGGATGTTCGGGTCGGCCGTGTAGACGTTCGCCAGCTGGATCTGGTCGCTGGTGAGCGCGTCGACGGTGGTCGATCCGCCGCTGTCCTCGATCGCCTGGAAGGTGGTCGTGATGCCGTACTTCGACTGCAGGGTGTCGGGCCCGTAGGGCCGCGTCTGCAGCTCGGAGTTGCCGCCGACCACGATCGGGTCGGTGACGTTCTTGAGCGACGCGATGTCGGTCAGGTCCCACTTGTCGGCGAAGGCCTGGGTGACGGTGTACGAGTTCTGGTCGCTGGCCTCGGCGGCGTCGAGGGCGCGGAGGCCGTCGGGCAGCGCGTCGCCGAGCGCGGAGTACACGTCGTCGGCGGTGGTGGCCGTCGCGTCGGGCTCGAGCGCCTGCAGGAGGCTGCCGTCGTACTCCGGGAAGACGTCGATGGATCCGCTCTCGATCTCGGGCAGGTAGATCTCGCGCTGGCCGATGCGCAGCTGGCGGTCGACGGTGAAGCCGTCGTTCTCCAGCGCCTGCGCGTAGATCTCGGCGAGGATCTCGTTCGAGTAGTAGTCCTGCGAGCCGACCACGATGGTCTCGCTGCCCGCAGTCGCACCCGATCCCTCATCGAGCGGATCGCTCGAGGAACACCCTGCCAGTGCCACGACGGCACCGACCGCGAGTGCGCTGAGCGCGACACGGCCCTTCGTGAAATGTGCTGTGAACATTGCTATTTCCCTTCTTCGATGGGGATTCCCATCACCGCGCGTCGTCGGGGCGACGAAGCGCGGGAACCTGTGCGGCCGGCGGTGCCGGCCAGGCCGAGCACGACTCCGCGCGGCACGGCGAGCCGCTGGAGGAGGGCGAAGAGGATCTCGCTGAAAAGCGTCAGCACGATCACCAGGATCGAGCCGGCGAGCATCTGCGGGTAGTCCCCCGACTTCACTCCGCGGAAGATGTACTGCCCGAGGCCGCCGGCGCCGATGTAGTCGGCGAGCGTGGCGGTCGCGATGATCTGCAGCGCCGCCGAGCGGAGCCCGCCGATCAGCAGCGGCAGCCCCAGCGGGATCTCGACCTTCGTCAGGATCTGCCACTCGGTCATGCCCATCGAGCGCGCCGCGTCGACCGTGCGGCGGTCGACCGCCTCGAGCCCGGAGTACGCGCCGGCGAGCACCGACGGGATCGCGAGCACGACGAGGGCGATCACCGGAGCGCCGAGGCCGAGCCCCAGGCTCATCGCCGCGAGGACGAGCACGCCCAGCGTCGGCAGGGCGCGCAGGCCGCCTGCGACCGGCACGGCGATGCCCTTGCCGCGCCCGGTGTGCCCGATCAGGTAGCCGATCGGGATCGCGATCGCGGCCGCGATCACGAGCACCAGCAGGCTGATGCCGACGTGCTGGGCGACACGGGTCGGGATCGCGTAGACCCCGGTCCAGTGCGCGGGGTCGGCGATCCAGGCGAAGGCCTCGGCGATGAGGTTCACGACGTCACCGCCCTCTCGACCGCGACCGGTCTGCGCGAGCGGCGCGTGCGGTCCAGAGCCGTCCAGGGCATGAGGAGACGGCCGATCAGCACCAGCAGTCCGTCGAGCACCAGCGCGAGGACGATCGTGAGGACGATGCCCGTGACGATCTCACCGGTGATGCCGCGCTGGAAGCCGTCGGTGAAGAGCAGGCCGAGGCTCTGGATCCCGAGCACCGCGCCGACCGTCACCAGGCTGACCGTGCTGACCGTGACCACGCGCAGGCCCGAGAGCAGGACCGGACCGGCCAGCGGGAACTCGACCCGCCAGAAGCGCGCCCAGCCGGAGTAGCCCATCGCGGTCGCCGACTGGCGGACGTCGTCCGACACCGCGCCCAGTGCGTCCGAGGTGGTGCGGACCATCAGCGCGACGCCGTAGAGGGTGAGGCCCGTGATCACGTTGGCGGTCGAGCGGAGCGGGATGCCCAGCAGGACCGGCAGCAGGATGAACATGGCCAGCGAGGGAATGGCGTAGAGCACGCCGAGCCCTGTCAGCAGGGTGCCGCGGCTCCAGCGGTAGCGGTTCGCGAACCAGCCGAACGGCAGCGAGACGAGGAAGCTGAGCAGGATCGGCGGGACCGACAGGGCCAGGTGCGCCAGCAGGTTCGCGACGATCGCGTCCGTGTTGTTGACGACCCAGTTCACGCGGCGGGGCCGTCCTGCGCGCGCAGCACTCCGGTCGGGCGCCCGTCGCCGTCGACCACGATGCGGGCGCCGTCGCGCTCCTCGATCCGGAGCGAGCGCTTGCCGCGGTCGGCACCGACGAAGCCGGCGACGAACTCGCTCGCGGGGTTCGCCAGGATCTCGGCGGGCGAGCCCTTCTGCGCGATCCGGCCGCCCTTCTCGAGGATGACGACCTGGTCGCCGAGGAGGAACGCCTCGTCGATGTCGTGGGTGACGAAGACCACGGTCTTGTCGAGCTCGTCCTGGAGCCGCAGGGTCTCGCGCTGCAGGTCGGCGCGCACGAGAGGGTCGACCGCGCCGAACGGCTCGTCCATCAGCAGGATGTTCGGGTCGACCGCCAGGCCCCGCGCCACCCCGACGCGCTGCTGCTGGCCGCCGGAGAGCTGGCTGGGGTACCGGGCGGCTAGCGCACGGTCCAGTCCGACCGTGTCCATCAGCTCGAGCGCGCGGGCGTGCGCCTGCTTCTTGGCGACCCCGTTCAGCCTCGGCACGGTCGCGATGTTGTCGATGACCTTGCGGTGCGGCAGGAGGCCGGAGTTCTGCATCACGTAGCCGATGCGGCGGCGGAGCGCGACGGCGGGCAGGGACGAGATGTCCTCGCCGTCGATCTCGATGGTGCCGGAGGTCGGCTCGATCATCCGGTTGATCATGCGGAGGATCGTGGTCTTCCCGCAGCCCGAGGAGCCGACGAAGACGGTCGTCTGCCGGGAGGGCAGCACGAGCGAGAAGTCGTCGACCGCCCGCGTGCCGTCCGGGTACTGCTTGCTGACGTTGCGGAACTCGATCACGAGGCCGCCCGCCGTCCGGCGGTGTGCGCGCCGATCTGTCCCTGGTCCACGACTGTGCCCGCTCTCGCTCCGCGCGTCCGGCCGTTGCACGGCCCGCGGCCCCGAACGGGGCCAGGCGGCAAGGAAAACACCAATAGCAGCCGCCTGCCAACCCGGACCGCGAAGTGTTGCGGGATGTTCCGGGAGCGACTAGGGCCTTGACAGTCCTAGCCGGTCAGGACTCCTCGACGGCTCCGTAGTGCGAGGTCATGTAGTGGCGCAGCAGCGAGCGGCTCTCGTCGATGAAGCGCTGGTCGCCGTTGGGGTCGATGAGGAACGCGCGCGTGAGCAGCGCGTCCGCGACCTCGATGGTCACCTCGAGGCGGAAGGACAGCTGCGCGCCGCCCGGGAGGCCGTACTCGGACGCGAGGATCTCGGCGAAGCGGCGGGCGAAGAAGCCGGCCTCGAACGCCTCGCCCGCGACCTCGGGGGCGTGGATCGTGTCCACGAAGCGGATGGAGCGGAAGCCCGGCTCGTTGCGGTGCATCTCGCAGAAGGCGTCGATCGCGCAGTCGACCGCGCCCCACCAGTTGCCCGGGTGGGTGTCGCGGATCTCGGTGATGACGCGGCGGCGGAAGCGCTCGAGGGCCCGCTCGCGCAGCGCCTGGAGGACGGCGATGCGGTCCGGGAAGTAGCGGTAGACCGTGCCGATCGCGGCTCCCGCGCGCTCGGCGACCATCGCCGTGGTCAGACGGTCGAAGCCGACCTCGTCGACGACGGCGGCCGCCGCGTCGAGCAGCGAGGCGAGACGGGCGGCGCTGCGCACCTGCACCGGCTCGTTGCGGACCTGGGACGATTCACCGAACGGTCGATCGACGAGGTTTCCAAGAGGCACGGCGGGCTCCTTCGGTCGTGGTTCCTACAATCGTACGCACGGCGACCGCCGGTCGGGGTCGTCTCATCGAAAGTCCCTCGTGTTTCGCGCCCCCGGAAGGGCGACGGCTCCGCGGGTCCGATCCACCCGGGAGAAACCATGTGCGGACGCTTCGTCCTCTCGCAGACCACCGCCGACCTGGTGGCGCTCTTCGACATCGACGAGCCGGGCGCCGACCTTCCGGAGCCGTCCTGGAACATCGCGCCGACGCAGCGGATCGCCGTCGTCGCGGAGTCGATGAAGGGGGTCGAGGAGGGCAGCCCGCCGCGGCGTCGGCTCGCCGGAGCCCGCTGGGGCCTGGTGCCCCGCTCCGCCGCCGACCCGTCCGCGGGGCCGCCGCTGTTCAACGCGCGGATCGAGTCCGTCGCCGAGAAGCCGTCGTTCCGCGAGTCCTACGCCTCCCGGCGCGCGATCGTGCCCGCCTCGGGCTGGTACGAGTGGCGGGTCGGCGCGGACGGGGCGAAGGCACCCGTCTACGTCTCGCCGGGCGAGGGCTCGCTCCTCCTGTTCGCCGGTCTCTACGAGTGGTGGCGCTCGGCCCAGCCGGGCTCTCCGTGGCTGCTCTCGGCGACGGTCCTCACCCGCCCCTCCGCCGGGCCGCTCGCCGAGGTGCACGAGCGGATGCCCGTGCTGCTGCAGCCGGAGCTGATCGAGGACTGGCTGGACCCGGCGCCCCCCGGGGACGGCGAGCTGCTGCGCGCGGCCGCCGAGGGTGCGGCCGAGCTGGCCGAGGAGCTCGAGGTGCACGGCGTCGGTGCAGCCGTGGGCTCCGTCTCGGCGAACGGCCCCGAGCTGATCGAGCCCACCGGAGCCTGACGATCGCGTGAGAGCGCGATCCGCGGTCCGGCATCCGGTCTGACAGACTGGGCGGATGCCGCTGACGCCCGAGAGCAAGCCCCTGAGCGCAGGCAAGGCGGAGGTCATGCACCGCGCCGCCCGCCTCGAGGACCGACTCCACTCCTTCCGGATGAGGCGCGTGAAGCGCAAGGGCTACGTCCCTAGGGTCATCCCCTACACCGGCTACGGCTCGACGACGCAGCTGCGCGTCCTGGCCCGCGTCCTCTACACGCGGCCGACCCCTCCCGGGGTCGAGGAGGTCCGCCCCGTCGAGGGCGTGCGCGGCTGGCGGAGCTTCACCAGCGTCTTCGTGAGCGGGGCCGTCGTGACCGTCGAGGCCGACGGGCAGACCCACCGGGTGACGGCCGACCGCGGCGGAGTCGTCGACGCGGACCTCCCGATCACGCTCGAGCCCGGCTGGCACACCATCACCTTCTCGACCGCGGGCTCGAAGCCCGTCGAGGCGCCCGTCTTCATCGTGCGTCCGGAGGCGCGGCTGGGCGTCGTGTCGGACGTGGACGACACAGTGATGGTCACCGCGCTCCCCCGCCCCTTCGTCGCCGCCTGGAACACCTTCGTGCTCGACGAGCACGCCCGGATGCCCACGCCCGGCATGGCGGTCTTCCTCGACCGCTTCGCCCGGCAGTACGAGGGCTCCCCGGTCATCTACCTCTCCACCGGCGCGTGGAACGTCGCCCCGGCGCTCACCCGCTTCCTGTCGCGGCACCTGTACCCGGCCGGAGCGCTCCTCCTGACCGACTGGGGCCCGACGCACGACCGCTGGTTCCGCAGCGGCAAGCAGCACAAGGAGATGAACCTCCGCCGACTCGCGGCCGAGTTCCCGGACGTGCGCTGGCTGCTGGTCGGCGACGACGGGCAGCACGACGAGGAGATCTACTCCGACTTCGCGGACGAGCACCCCGACAAGGTCGCGGCGATCGCGATCCGCCAGCTCTCCACCGGCGAGGCGGTGCTCGCGGGAGGCCGCTCCAAGGCCGAGGACCGCTCCCTGACCAGCGGCACGACCTGGGTCTTCGCGCCCGACGGCGCGGGCATCTCCGAGCAGCTGACGGAGCTCGGCATCCTCTGATCCCGGACCGGCTCCGGGAACGACGGAGCCGTCCGCTCCCCGGGGGGAGGGACGGCTCCGGTCGATCGGCTCGGACTACGCCTGGTGGGCGGCCTGCAGGTCGAGGGTGATGGTGACCTTCTCGCCGATGAGCACGCCACCGGTCTCGAGGGCCGCGTTGTAGGTCAGACCGAAGTCGGTGCGGTCGATGGTGGCCTTGGCGGTGAGGCCGGCCTTGTAGTTGCCGTACGGGTCGGTGCCGAAGCCGCCGAACTCCACCTCGAAGGTGACGGGCTTGGTGGTGCCCTTGATGGTGAGCTCGCCGTCGACGAGGAAGTCGTCGCCGTTCGGGCGGACGGCGGTCGAGACGAAGTGGATCTCCGGGTACTTCTCGGCCTCGAAGAAGTCGCCGGTGCGGAGGTGGCCGTCGCGGTTGGGCTCGTTGGTGTTGACGGAGGCGACCTCGGCGGTGGCCTCGACCTTGGAGTCGAGCGGGTTCTCGCCGGTGGTGAACGTGGCGGTGAAGCGCTCGAACTTGCCCTTGACCTTGCTGATCATCAGGTGGCGGACGCTGAACGCGACCTCGCTGTGGGTGGGGTCGATGACCCAGGTGCCGGCCTTGTAGCCGGGGATGGTGACGGTGTCGGTCATGGTTTCTCCTCGAGTGTGACGGTCGTCGCGGGGAGAGCGTCCCCGTCCGATGTATGCAAGCGCATCGACGTCGATCAGTATTCCATGTAGCGACAACTATTTCATCCACGTTCCGTCGAAGGATCGGCGGACACCGCGTGAACACGGAGCGCCGCACCCCGGACGGGGGTCGGAGACGCACCCGAGCAGTCGTCAGCGGTCGGCGGGAGCCGGGTTGCGGATGCCGAGGAGGGAGACGACGCCCCCGGCTACCAGGAGGGCGGAGGTCGCGACGGCGGCACGGGAGAAGCCCTCGACATCGAGCGAGTCGCCGACCACGAGCGAGGTCGCGGCGATGGCGACCAGCCCGGCGATGCGCGAGACGGCGTTGTTCACGGCGGAGCCGACTCCGCTGTGCCCGTCCTCCACCGCGCCGAGGATCGTCGAGGTCAGCGGAGCGACCGTCACCGCGAGGCCGAAGCCGAAGAGGAGGATCCCCGGCATCAGCTGCGTGGCGTAGTCGGCGCCCTCGTCGACGAAGGAGAGCAGGAGGAACCCGGCCGCGGCGATCAGCGGTCCGACGCCCATGAAGAGCCGCGGGCCGAACCGCGCCGACAGCGACCCGGAGATCTGCGAGAGCAGGAGCAGCAGGATCGTCGGCGGGAGCGTCGCGAGCCCGGCCAGGGTCGCCGAGAAGCCCAGGGTCTGCTGGAGGAACAGGCCCAGCGCGAAGAAGCCGAAGGAGAGCGCGCCGTAGACGAACGCCGTCGAGACGTTGCCGACGGTGAAGTTCCGCGACGCGAACAGCGACAGCGGCAGCATCGGATGCGCCGCGCGCCGCTCCCACACGACGAACGCGACGAGGGCGGCGACTCCCCCGATCAGGGCGGTCAGCACGAGCGGATGCTGGATCCCGAGCCGCTCCTGCTCGATCAGCGCGAACACCGGCCCTCCCAGGCCGATGACCCCGAGCACCGCGCCGACGCCGTCGATCGGCACCCGGGTCCCCGAGTCGACCGCGCCGAGCCTGCGCAGCAGGACCAGCGTCACCGCGATCGGCAGCAGGTTGAGCGCGAAGACGTACCGCCACGAGCCCGCGTCCACCAGCAGGCCGCCGAGCACGGGGCCGGCGATCGTCGCCGTGCCGGTCCAGGCCGTCCACGCGCCGATGGTCCGGGCCTGCGCGGCGCCGTGGACGGTCGCGATGATGAGGGCGAGCGAGCTGGGCACGAGGATCGCGCCGGCGGCGCCCTGGAGCATCCGCGCCACGATGAGGACCTCGGCGGTGGGGGCCAGCGCGCACAGCAGCGAGGTGACGCCGAAGCCGATCAGGCCGATGGTCATGCTGCGGGCCCGGCCGATGCGGTCGGCGAGCGAGCCGGCCACGAGGATCAGCGCGCCGAGCGTGATCAGGTACCCGTCGACCACCCACTGCTGCACCGCGAGCCCGCCGCCGAGCTCGCGGGTGATGGCGGGCAGGGAGACGTTGACGACGGTGCCGTCGAGGAAGGCGACGAAGGAGGCGAGGACGGCCACCACGAGCACCGCGCGGCGGCGCGTCTCGGCGGGGTCGGCGGAGGCGGTCATGCTCGGGCTCTGGTCACCCGCTCACCGTACCGGCGGCCGCCGTTCCCGGGGCCGGGAGGGCGGGCATCAGGGCCCGCGAGCGCGGCCGCACGACGGATCCAGACTCGTCGCCTACTCTCGTAGCCATGTCTGCGCAAGGAACCGCCCGCGGCGGCGTGCTCGCCCGGGTCCTCGGGATCGTCGGAGCCAGCCTCGCCGGGGGCCTGCTGATCACGGTCGGGGTCACTCCCGCCCTCGCCGTCACCGGTCTCGCCGAGAACAACCCGATCGGGCTGTTCGAGACGGTGCCGGAGTACCTCGAGCTCGGCCAGCTGGCCCAGAAGACCGAGATCTACGCCAAGCGCACCGACGGCTCGGACGAGCTGCTCGCCTCCTTCTACGCGCAGAACCGCGAGGAGGTGGCCTTCGACCAGGTCAGCCAGTCCGTGAAGGACGCGGCGGTCTCGACCGAGGACCCGCGCTTCTACGACCACGGCGGCGTCGACCTGCAGGGCACGATCCGCGCGGTGCTCAGCAACATCGTCGGCGGGGACCTCCAGGGCGGATCCTCCATCACTCAGCAGTACGTCAAGAACGTCCTCGTGCAGAAGGCGGAGTCGCTGAGCGCGACCGACGAGGCGGCCTCCGAGGCCGCCTACGAGGAGGCGACCGCGACCACTCCGAGCCGCAAGCTCAAGGAGATGAAGCTCGCCGTCGACCTCGAGAAGAAGTACAGCAAGGACGACATCCTCCTCGGCTACCTCAACATCGCGGGCTTCGGCGGGCAGGTCTACGGCATCCAGGCGGCGGCCGAGTACTACTTCTCGACCACCGCGGCCGACCTGAGCCTGGCGCAGGCCGCGAGCCTGATCGCCACGGTCAACAACCCCAACGGCCTCAGGATCGACCAGCCCGAGAACATCCCGGACAACAAGATCCGCCGCGACTACGTCCTCGACCAGATGCTGCAGGAGGGGAAGATCTCGCAGGCCGACCACGACGCCGCCGTCGCCGAGGAGGTCGTCCCCGCGATCACGCAGACGCCCACGGGCTGCCAGACCGCCGGCAACGCGGCCTTCTTCTGCGACTACATCACCCGCGTCGTCCAGAACGACCCGGCGTTCGGCGACGACGCGGACACCCGCCTCGCGAACTTCCAGCGCGGCGGCTACAAGATCTACACGACGCTCGACCGCGACCTGCAGGACACCGCGGCCAACGCGACGAACAACGCCGTCCCCAAGGTCCCCACCCTCGACACCAACATCGGCAGCGCGACCGTCTCGATGGAGGTCGGCACCGGCCGGATCCTGGCGATGGTGCAGAACAAGGACTACGACGCGGCCGGCGCCGTCAACGGCGCGAACTTCTCCGCCGTCAACTTCAACACCGACACGGCCTACGGCGGCTCCGCCGGGTTTCAGGTCGGATCGACCTACAAGGTGTTCACGCTCGCGCAGTGGCTCGCGAGCGGACGCACCCTGAACGAGACGATCAACGGCCGCGAGCGCACCTTCTCGGGCTTCCCCGCCAGCTGCGCGCCGGGCGGCGAGCTCGACACCTCCTACGAGGTCAACAACGACGACAGCGAGAACGGCAGCTACAGCGTGCTGACCGGCACGATGCAGTCGATCAACACCGTCTACGTCTCGATGGCGCAGCAGCTCGACCTCTGCGCGATCCGCGACCGCGCGGTCGGCTTCGGCGTGAAGGCGGCCGACGGCGGCGAGGTCGACTACAAGCCGTCCGCCGTCCTCGGCTCGGACACGCTCATCTCCCCCCTCTCGATGGTCACCGCCTTCGCCGGCTTCGCCAACAACGGCACCGCCTGCTCCGCGATCGCCATCGACTCGATCACCGACGCGACCGGCGCCGCCGTCCAGCCGCCGACCTCCACCTGCAACCAGGCCCTCAGCCCCGAGCTGACGGCGGTCGCGAACTACGCCCTGCAGCGCGTCGTCACCGGCGGCACGGCCGCCCAGTCCGACCCGGACGACGGCATCGAGCACATCGGCAAGACGGGCACCACCGACAACGCGGAGTCGACCTGGATGGACGGGGCGAGCTCGCGCGTCGCGACCGTGGTCTGGGTGGGCAACATCGACGGCCACACCTCGATGCGCGAGGTCCGCTTCCCGAACTCGGAGCTCGAGAGCCGCCCGTACGCCTCCAACATCCGCCACTACATCTGGAACTCGGTGATGACCCGCGCCGACCAGAAGTACGGCGGAGACGACTTCGAGGAGCCCAGCAGCGCCCTGCTGAACGGCCGCCAGATCGCCGTGCCGACCGTCTCCGGCCGCTCGGTCGACGACGCCACGGAGGCGCTGGAGGACCTCGGCTTCGACGTCGAGGAGGGGGCGACCATCGACTCGTCGCTCCCGGCCGGCGTGGTGGCGGGCACCGACCCGGCCGCGGGCACGACCGTCGCGCGCTACTCCGACATCGCCCTGCTGATCAGCAACGGCTCGCAGGTCCCGGCTCCCGCCACCCAGGCACCGGCTCCGGCTCCGACCGGCACGGGAGTCCCCGCGACCGAGGCTCCCCCGGCGACGCCCACGGCGACCCCGACAGCGACAGCCACGGCGACTCCGACGGCGGAGGTCGAGGAGTGAGCTTCGACGCGGACTTCCTCGGCGTCCCCGCGGGTGCGCCGCGCCTGAGGGTCGAGCGCCCGGTGCGGCTCCTGCCGTACACGCACTTCGAGGTGCTGCTGGATCCGGAGCGGCGCCTGGCCGTCTCGACGGCCGTGAACATCGACGGCGCGCGCCTGGTCGAGCTCGGCCGCGGCGACGACTGGCACCTCGACGACCGCATCCCCGCCTCCGAGCAGACCGGGCCGGAGGTGTACGCCCGCAACGACCTCGACCGCGGCCACCTGGTCCGCCGCCGCGACCCCGTCTGGGGCGACCGGGACGAGGCCGCCGCGGCCAACCGCGACAGCTTCTGCTACACGAACGCCGCGCCCCAGACGAGCGGCTTCAACCAGTCGCAGGAGCTGTGGCTCGGGCTCGAGACGCTGGTGCTCGAGTACGCGCAGACCTGGCGCACGCGCCTGAGCGTCTTCACCGGGCCCGTGCTCGCGGACGACGACCCGGTCTACCGCGGTACGGGCATCCCCCGCCGCTTCTGGAAGATCGCGGCGTGGAGCCCGGACGGATCGACGCTCGCGACGAGCGCGTACCTGCTCGACCAGAGCGAGCTCGTGGAGCGGGTGCGCGAGGGCCTGGTGCCGATCGGCGACTTCAGGACGTTCCAGCTGCCGGTCGCCGCGATCGGCGAGCTGACAGGTCTCGACGTGGACCTTCTCGCCGGGGCCGACGTGCTCGGCTCGGCAGGACTCCGGCCGGAGCCGTGGCGCGAGATCGTCGAGCCGTCCGACGTGGCGAGCGGCCTCCTCCCCCGCTGAGGCTCCGCCGGGGGCAGGATGGGCGGATGAGCACCCCCGTCCTGGTCGAGATCACCTCCGGCGCCGTCGTCCTCCGCGACCCGGAGGGTCCGCTCGTCCGCGTCGACGAGGCGGGCTACCTCCGCGGCGACGGGGTCTTCGAGACCGTCGCGGTCCTCGACGGACGTCCCCGCGCGCTCGGCGAGCACCTCGCGCGGCTGGCCGGATCGGCCCGGGCCGTCGGGCTGACGATCCCGGAGGCGCCCCTCTGGTCCCGAGCGGTCGACCTCGCCGTGGCGGAGCACGACCGGGTCGACGACCTGACGGTCCGCTTCATCGCCGCCCACGGCTCGAGCGACTCCGCCCGGTGCACCGTGCGCGCGGCTCCGACTCCCGACTCGAGCGCGCTCCGGGAGAAGGGCGCGGCCGTCGTCGTGCTGGACCGCGGGTACGCGAGCGGTCCGCTCGCGCCGTGGCTGCTCCCGGGCGTCAAGACCACCTCGGGCGCCGTCACCCGGGCGGCGCTGCGCGAGGCGGCGTCCCGGGGCGCGGACGACGTGGTCTGGCGCACGAGCGACGGGCTTCTCCTCGAGGGGGCGACGTCGAGCCTGGTGCTCCTCGGCGACGGGGTGCTCGCGACGCCGCTCTCGGACAGCGTGCTCGCCGGCACGACGGTCGAGCGGGTCCTCGCGCTGGGCGAGCGCCGCGGGCTCGCGTCGTCGCGCCGCGAGCTGCCGGTCTCGGCGCTCACCGGTGCCGATGCGGCGTGGCTGGTGTCGAGCACCCGGCGGGCGATCCCCGTCCGCTCGGTCGACGGCGCACCGCTCGCGATCGACGCGGGTCTGACGGCGGCGTTCGAGGCGGGGCTGCTCGCCGGCTGATCGCGTCCGCGGCTCGGACTCCCTGCGCGTCAGGCCGCTGCGGCCAGCGCGCGGGAGGTGTGCGGGCCGACGCCGGCCTCCTCCGCGTCTCCGAGATCGGCGAGCGTGTCGACGTCCAGCCTCAGCGTCGACGAGCCTGGCAGCACGACGACGGCGCAGCCCGCGTCGCGGTGCCGGGCCAGAGAGCCCGGGCCGAACGCCGGAGCGACGAGGGCCCCGGCCGCCAGCAGGAGCGCCGTGGTGCCGCTCCCCTCGCGGTCCGGGACGACGGCCGGGAGCGACCGCGTCGCGAGCGCCTCGGAGAGGTCCGACGGCAGCAGGGCGGGCAGGTCCCCGGTCAGCACGATGACCGGGGCGCCCGGCCGGCGGTGGAGGGCGGCCTCGGCTCCCCCGGACACGGCGGCGTCGAGGGTCCCCGGGTCGGGCACCACCACCAGCTGCGGGTGCTCCGCCCGTGCGCGGTCGGCCGCACCGGCGTCGGAGGTGACCAGGAGAAGGCTCGCCACCGGCTCCGCGGCGGCCACGGCGGCGAGTGTGTCCAGGAGGAACGCCTCGGCCAGCGCCGCGCGGCCCGGCACGTCGAGGCGCGTCTTCGAGCCGCCGCGGCCCTTGAACACGACGACCGCGCTCCAGCCGGTCACGCGCGCTCCTCGCGCGAGGCTGCTCCGGCCGCGAAGCCCTCGGCGAAGGCCTCGTCGGCGCCGAGGCGGAACATGTCGTCGGGGCCCGTGCGGGTCAGCGTGCGGGCGCCCGGGCTCTCGACCCCCGTCACCAGGCGGGCGAGCCCGCGGACGACGGCGACGGGGCGACCGCTCGCCTTGCCCTTCACCAGGTCGCCGAGTGCGGCGATCTCGTCCGCCACGGCCGGCATGGTCACTCCGAGCGTGCGCCCCAGGGCGTCGACCCCGCCGCGGAGGTCGTCGATCACGAGGACTCCCGCGGCTCCGATGGCCGCGTCGGTCTGTCCGACGCGCCAGGCGCGGCCCAGGGTGTCGCTGACGAGCACGCCCACCTGCACGCCGAGCCGCTCCCGGAGGCCCGCGCAGAGGGCCCGCGCCGAGGCGTCCGGGTCGACGGGGAGGAGGAGGACCGTCCCCTCCGCGACGTTGCTGGCATCGACTCCGGCCGCCGCCTGCACGATCCCGAGGCGGTTCTCCACGATGCGGGTGACGCCGGAGCCGTGCGCCCGGGTGGCGACGACGCGGACGGTCTCGGCCGTGATCGCGTCCTCGCGGTCGGCCGCGGCGACGACGCGCCCCTCCGCCTTCGAGACGATCTTGCTCGTGACGACAAGGATGTCGCCGTCCGCGGGCCGGTCCTCCTCGGCGGCGGCGGCGACGGCCGCGAGGATCAGCTCGAGCAGGTCGTCACCGGGAGTCACCTCCGGGATGCCGTCGAGGGCCCAGGCCTGCACGCGCGTCTCGCTCACCGGTCCATTCTCCCGGCTGCCGCGGGCGCACGGGTCCACGGCCCGGGATCGCCCGGGTGGACGATCGGCGGCGCCTCAGCCGGCGGCGAGGTACGCGGCGACCGCGGGCGGCACGTAGGGGGCGACGTCGCCGCCGAGGGAGGAGACCTGCCGCACCAGCGAGCTCGACACATGGGCGTGCGCGGGATCGGGCAGGAGGAACACCGTCTCGACGTGCGCGAGGTTGCGGTTCACGATCGCCATGGGGGTCTCGTACGCCACGTCGACCTGCGAGCGGATGCCCTTCACCAGGATGCTCGCGCCGACGTCGGTGCAGTAGTCGACGAGCAGGCCCATGCTCCACGAGGCGACGACGATCCGCCCCTCGACCCCCGCCTCCGCGATCGACTGCTCGATGAGCGAGACGCGCTGGGCGATCGGCAGCAGCGCCGTCTTGGCGGGGTTGTGCACCACCACGACGTGCAGCTCGTCGACGAGGCGCGCGGCCCGCTCGATCACGTCGAGATGACCGAGGGTCACGGGGTCGAAGGAGCCGGGGACGACGGCGATGCGGGCCATGCCGACAGAGTAGCGGGCGGGCACCGCCTAGCTCTTGGCGAGGAACTCCCGGTCGCGGTCCTGCACGCGGCGCTCGAGCGCGGCACGGAGCCGGTCGTGCGCGGCGAGCGACGGGTCCTCCGCGAGGAGCCGCTCGGCCAGCGCCCGCGCCTCCACGATCACGTCGGCGTCCTGCACCACCCGCAGCAGGCGGAGCGACGAGCGCCCGCCGGACTGCGAGTCGCCCAGCACGTCGCCCTCGCGGCGCAGCTCCAGGTCGACCTCGGCGAGCGCGAAGCCGTCGAGCGTCGCGGCGACCGCCTCCACCCGCTCGCGCGCGACCGTCCCCGCCTCCGCCGCCGTCACGAACAGGCACACCCCCGCGACGCCGCCGCGCCCGATGCGCCCGCGGAGCTGGTGCAGCTGCGACACTCCGAACCGCTCCGCGTCGAGCACGACCATCATCGAGGCGTTCGGCACGTCCACGCCGACCTCGATGACCGTCGTCGACACCAGGACGTCGATCTCCCCCGCGGCGAAGGAGCGCATCACGGCGTCCTTCTCCTCCGTCGTCATCCGCCCGTGCAGCGCGGCCGACCGCCGCTTCCCGAGCAGCGGATGAGCGCCCACGCCCTCCAGCGTGGCCGCGACGGTCGTGAGCGGCGCGGCGGCGTCCTCCTCGGGCGGCTGCGCGCCCTCGGCGGGCTCCCCCGGCTCGATCGCCGGGCAGACGAGGTAGACCTGGTGGCCCGAGCGGATCTCCTCCTCGGCGCGCTCCCAGGCCCGCGCGATCCACGCGGGGTGGTCGGCGAGCGGGACCACGTGGCTCGTGATGCCGGGGCGCCCGGCGGGCAGCTCGCGGATGGTCGAGGTGTCGAGATCGCCGAAGACCGTCATGGCGACGGTCCGCGGGATGGGCGTGGCCGTCAGCACCAGCACGTGCGGCGGGGTGGCGCCCTTCCGGCGCAGAGCGTCCCGCTGGTCCACGCCGAAGCGGTGCTGCTCGTCGATCACGACGAGGCCCAGGTCGTAGAAGGAGACCGCGTCGCCGAGGAGGGCGTGCGTGCCGACGACGATCTTCGCCGTGCCCGAGACGATCCGGAGGAGGGCCGCACGGCGCTGCGCCGCCCCCAGCCCGCCGGTGAGGAGGGTCGGCACCAGCTCGGCCGCGAGCTCCGGGCCGAGGGTCCTCGCAATCGAGCGGAGGTGCTGCCCCGCGAGCACCTCTGTGGGAGCGAGCAGAGCCGCCTGCCCGCCGCTCTCGGCCGTGGCGAGCATCGCCCGGAGCGCGACGAGGGTCTTGCCGGAGCCGACCTCGCCCTGCACCAGCCGGGTCATCGGGCTCTCAGCGGCCAGGTCGGCGGCGATCTCGTGCCCCACCGCGGTCTGGTCGCCGGTGAGGGCGAAGGGCAGCGCGGCGTCGAAGCGCTCGAGCAGCCCGCCGGGGCCGGGCACGCGGGCGGTCGCGGGGCTGCTGCGCGCCGAGGCCCGGCGCTCGAGCAGGGCGAGCTGCAGGAGGAACGCCTCGTGGAAGCGCAGCGTCTCGCGCGCCTGCGCCTCCTCGCCCTCCCGCTGCGGGCGGTGGATCAGCTCCAGCGCCTCGCCGAGGCCCAGCAGCGAGCGGCCGGCGCGCACCTGTTCGGGCATCGGGTCGGGCACGTCGCGCAAGCCGTCCAGCAGCACGCCGATCGCGGCCTGGAGCTGCCAGCTCGAGATCGCGCTGGTCGCCGGGTAGATCGGGATCGGCCGCTCGGCCCAGTCCTTCGCGAGCTCACCGCCTCCCGTCTCCGTCGCGGCGGCCTCCTCGTCGTCGAACAGGCGGTAGTCGGGATGCGTGAGCTGCGGGGTGTCGCGGAACATCGAGACCGTACCCGCGAAGATTCCGCGCACGCCGCGGTGGAGCTTCGCCGCGCGCCAGGGCTGTCCGAAGAACGTCAGCGAGAGCGTGCCCGAGCCGTCCGAGATGACGACCTCGAGCAGGGTGCCGCGCCGGTTGCGCATCGGCCGCTCGCGCACCTCGCGCACCTCCGCCACGATCGTCACGCTCTCTCCCACGGGGAGACGCGAGAGCGCCGTCAGCTCGCCCCGCTTCGCGTAACGGCGCGGGTAGTGGCCCAGGAGCTCGCCGACCGTGCGGTACCCGAAGGCCTTCTCGACCGCGCTCGCCGTGCGCGGCCCGATCAGCGGCGCGAGCGAGGCGTCGAGGGGGTCCGGGATCACCTAGCGATCATAGGTCGGACCTCGGACGCGCGAGCCGGGCGACCGGGTCCAGCGCCGAGCGGGGCACGACCGACGCGAGCACCCGACGACCGGCACTCGCGGAGCCGCGGAGCGCGGCGGCCACGGCGGTCGCGTCGTCCCACGCCTCCGACTCGCTCGCGGACGGCGAGTAGCGCCGGCGCTCGACGCGCTCCCGGAGCCCCTGCAGACGTGCCGCCGCTCCGGGGTCGAGGGCGGGAGCCATGCGGGCCTCCTGCGCGCGCGGAGACTCCGTGTCCTCCACGGGGACGCCCAGGTCGCGGGCGGTCGCCAGCAGCTCGGCCCACGCGGCCTCGACGGAGCCGGAGCGCGCGGACCGGCGCCGCAGCGCGCGCTGGACGGCGCGCATCAGCCAGGGGACGAGCACGAGCAGCAGGAGCAGCACCCAGAGCGTGGCCGCGGGAGCCGCCGTGGTGCTCGAGGCGCCGACGGCACCGGGGGTCGGCGTCGCCGACGCGGCCGTCGGAGTGGGTGTCGCGGCGGGAGCGCTGGTCGCACCGGGCGCGGTGGTCGCGGTCGAGCCCGGGGCGGTGGGGCCCGAGGACGCCGTCGCGCTCGGCAGGGTGTAGGAGGCCGGAGCGCCGCGGCTGGGCGTCGGCTCGAAGGGCAGCCAGCCGACTCCCTCGAAGTACAGCTCGGGCCAGGCGTGCAGGTCGGAGGAGAGGACGCGGTAGGTGGTCAGGTCGCTGCCGCCGGAGGGCACGACGGAGCCGGGCTGGTAGCCGATGGCGAGCCGCGACGGGATCCCGAGCTCGCGCGCCATCACCGCCATCGCCGAGGCGAAGTGGACGCAGTAGCCCTCCTTCGTCGTCAGGAACGCCGAGAGCACGCCGACTCCGTCGCCGTCGTAGCCCTCCTCCGCGGGGGTGTCCTCGGAGTAGCGGAACTCGGACGAGCGGAAGTACGTCTGCAGCGCGCGCGCCCGGTCGTAGGCGGTCGGAGCCTCCGCCGTGACCTCCTCGGCGGTGGTGCGGACGATCTCGGGCACGTCGTCGGGGAGCGAGAGGTACCGGTCGACGCCGGACGGCGCGGGCGCGGCGAGCAGCTGCTGCGGGTCGGGCTCGAGCCGCAGCGCCTGCACCTGGTAGTCGTCTCCGGAGCGGGTCGTCGCGTCGCCGCGGATCGAGCCGTCCTGCACGTCCTGGAGCCAGCCGTCGCCGACGCCCGTCAGCGACGAGACCGGATACGGCACGGGGAGCCACTGGCTCCGCAGCGTCTCCACCGAGACGTCGACCTCCTCCGCCTCGCGCGGCACGCTCTCGGAGAGCCCCTCGGGCGCGATCGGCGCCTCGATCGGAGCGGTCTGCTCCGTCTCGCTCGGCGCCCAGTCGTCACCGTCGAAGTCCGAGACGGTCAGCACGCGGAGGTAGACGGGCAGGTCGGAGTCGGTGGCGTAGCGCAGCACGGTCACGGGGTTCGGGCGGCGCAGGTCCGCGCCGAGAGCGACCACCGGGTCGATCGCGCCGTTGAAGAGGCTGCCGGAGACGCCCGAGGGGGCGGTGGTGCGCGCGTAGCCTGCCGCCGACCCGGCGACGACTCCCGCGCCCAGGACGACGACGGTCACGGCCGCGAAGGCGGGCAGCACGGCCGCGGCCGCGCTCGGGCCGCTCGGGCGGCGAGGGGCGGCCGTGGCGGCGAGCACGCCCGCGTAGGCGAGCGCAGTGACGACGAGGCTCGCCCAGGACACCTCGGAGGGGTCCACGATCGCCGGCACCGCGAGCAGCGCCGCAGGGAACAGACCGGCCAGGGCGGGGAGGCGGACGGAGAAGGCGAACAGGTCGGCCGCCCAGGCGAGCACGACCACCCCGCCGATCAGGAGGAACGAGATGCCGTCGTCGGCGATGGCCGGGAGCCCCTGCTGGGCGATGGACTGGAAGCCGCCCTGCGCGAGCGCCTCCGCCTGCGCGACGGCGCCGGGCGTGGGGATCACGAACAGCAGGGCCCGACCGGGCACGAACATCGCGGTCAGCACGCCGACCATCGTCAGCGTGCCGAGGATCGGCGGGACGACGGGGTGCACGCGCAGAGCCCGGGCGGCGGCCGGGACGCCGAGCACCACGGCAACCGCGCTCGCGAGGAGCACCAGCCAGTCGACGCCGACGAGGAGCCGCCCGATCCCGGCGGCGGCGGCCGTGATCGCGAGGAAGAGCAGACCGCTCAGAGGAGCCGACCCGGCGCGCGGATCGCTCTCGACGCGGCGGCTCACGCCACCACCCGCAGAGCGAGAGCCTGCGCCCACGCCTCCTCGACGGAGGCACTCGGGTCGACGGACACCGCGTACCAGCCGAGCGAGGCGAGAGCCGCCTCCTCCTCAGCGGTGCCGGCGACGACGAAGGCGATCGCGGGGCGCGACTGCGCGGCCAGGGAGCCGAGGGCGTCGAGGTCCGACTCGAGGAGTCGGGTGAGGACGGCGAAGACCGGTCGCACTCCCCCGGTGTCGCGCATGTCGGCCGAGATCCGGGTCACCGCGTCGACCGACTCGCGCGAGGGCGCCAGCTCGGCCAGGCGCAGCAGCACGTCGTGCGCCACCTCGCGCTCGTCCTCCGAGTGCTCCGGCTCGCCGTCCGCACCCGTCTCGACGAGGTGGGTCTCGAAGCCGCGGTCGAGCAGGTGCACGGCGAGGGAGGCCGTCATCGACACCGCCCACTCGAGCCGGTCGTCGCCGCGCCGCTCGAGCACGCGCTCGGCCCGGGTCTCGAGGAGGATCCACGCGTGCGGATCGGTGTTCTGCTCGTCCTGGCGGACCATGAGCCCACCGGAGCGGGCGCTCGCCCGCCAGTGCACCCGGCGCATGGCGTCCCCCGGGCGGTAGTCGCGCGGGATCACGTCGTCCGTGCCGGCGCCGGCCGTCGCGTGCGCGACCGGGCTCGATCCGCCTGCTCCGTGCGCGTCCAGGACGTCGCTCTGGAGCGGCACGACCCGCGGAGTCACGACGAACGGCTGCGCAGCCCCCACGACGCTCTCGCGGAGCGCGAGCCCGAGGCCGTCGCCGCGCACCAGGCGCAGCGGGCCGATGCGGTGGATCCCGCGCCGCTCGGCGGGCAGACGGTAGCGGGCGCGCACGCGGCCGCCCGACGGGACGCCCGGCAGCCCGAAGACGCCCTCGGCGACCGGCCGGCCGACGACGACCCCGCGCTCCACGCGCTCGAGCCGGTCGTGGGCGCGCGCCCCGCTGCGGACGGCGCGGCCGCGGTTCTCGAGCAGCACGTCGACCTCCACCACGTCGCCGGCCGCGACGGTCTGGGGAGCGAAGCGGCGCTGCACTCGGAACGACGCCGGCGCCAGGAGCAGGGAGACGAGCGCGCCCAGGGGCAGGCCCAGCAGCACCAGGCCGACGAACAGCAGCTCGCGGAACTCTGTCAGCGGCGCGATCACCACTCCCGCGACGCCCAGCAGAACGAGCGCCCAGCCGCGCAGCGTCAGCGCGACCCCGCGGAGCGCGGGCAGACCGCCGAGACGGGACGACGGCGTCTCGGCGGCGCGGGCCTCAGTCGCCACGGTTGCCGAAGGGGACGGGGGTGGCCGCGACGATGCGCTGCACGATCTCGGCGACCGAGTGCGAGGATCCGGCGCCGGAGCGGCCGGGGAGGCGCGTGGCGGGCAGGAGGCGGTGGCCGAGCACCGGGACGGCGAGCGCGTCGACGTCGTCCGGCACCACGAAGTCGCGGTCGCTGAGGGCGGCGAGAGCCTTCGCGGCGGCGATCAGCTGGAGCGTGGCGCGCGGGCTCCCCCCGAGCCGCAGCTCGGGGTCGACCCGCGTGGCCTGCATGATCGCCACCACGTACTCCTGCACGGGTGGTGCGACGTACACGGAGCGCACGTAGGCCATCATCCGCTCGAGCTCGGCGAGGCCCACGACGGGCCGCAGCTCCTCGAGCGGGCTGGCCGAGTCGCGGGTGCGGATCATCTCGAGCTCGGCGCGCTCATCGGGGTAGCCGAGCGAGAGGCGGGCCATGAAGCGGTCGCGCTGGGCCTCGGGCAGCGAGTAGGTGCCCTCCATCTCGACCGGGTTCTGCGTCGCGATCACGGCGAAGGGGCGCGGGAGGAGGTGGGTCGTGCCGTCGACCGAGACCTGGCGCTCCTCCATGCACTCCAGCAGCGCCGACTGCGTCTTGGGCGAGGCCCGGTTGATCTCGTCGCCGATCAGGATGTTCGCGAAGACCGGGCCCGGCTTGAACTCGAAGTCGCGGGTCGCCTGGTTGTAGACCGAGACCCCCGTGACGTCGGAGGGGAGCAGGTCGGGCGTGAACTGGATGCGCGCGACGCTGCCGCCGACCGAGGCCGCCAGCGACTTCGCCAGGACCGTCTTGCCGGTGCCGGGGACGTCCTCCATCAGGAGGTGCCCACCGGCGAGGAACACCGTCAGCGCCATCGAGACCTCGGCCGACTTGCCGTCGATCACGCGGGTGAGGTTCCCGAGGACGGCGCCGCAGTGCGCCGTGAACTCCTCGCGGGTCAGGGGCGTCTCGGGAGCCGCTCGGCGGCCGACAGCGGAGCGGGTGTCTTCGAGCGACGTCATAGCTAGGGATTCTCGCAGTCCTGACGGGAAAAGGGTCCAGGTTCCGAGAGTTCGCAGTGTGCCGCCAGGCGGGAGCGCGCGGCGGCCGCCGGACGCCGTGGGCAGGGGTGCCGCCCTATGCTCGATCCGGTGACCAGGATCATCGCCGGATTCGCCGGCTCGCTCACCCTCCGGGTCCCGCGCGCGGGCACCCGCCCCACCAGCGACCGCGTGCGCGAGGCCGTCTTCTCGGCCCTCGAGGCCCGGGACGCCCTCGACGGCGCGACGGTGGTCGACCTCTACGCGGGCTCCGGCGCCCTCGGGCTCGAGTCGGCCAGCCGCGGAGCGAGCGCGGTCGTCCTGGTCGAGCGCGACCCGAAGGCCGCCCGGACCGCGGGCGAGAACGCACGGGCGATCGTGACCGCGGCTGCCAAGAACAAGCGGCCCGCCCCGCGGATCGAGGTGGTGACCGGCTCGGTCCGCTCCTTCCTCGACGGGTCCCCGGCCCTCAACACGGACACGGTGTTCCTCGACCCGCCCTACGACCTCGGCGAGGACGACCTCGCCGCCGATCTCGCCGGCGTGCTGCCGCTGCTGCGCGAGGACGCGGTGGTCGTCGTGGAGCGGAGCTCCCGCAGCCCGGAGCCGCGCTGGCCCGCGGGTCTGGACCGGGAGCGGAGGAAGGACTACGGCGAGACCACCATCTGGTGGGCTTCGCCTGCGTCGCCCGCGCCGGCCGCCTCGCCCGCTTCCTCCGCGGCCGGCTGACCGGCCTCAGCCCGCCGCGCCGTCCCAGCCGAGGTACGGGTCCCAGCCCCCGCGCCCCTCGAGCGCGACCCCGCCCAGGCGCACCTCCGGGTCCCCCTCGCGGACGACCCCGAGCGGGACGAAGCCCTCCGGCAGCGCCGCGGCGGGCGGGAAGCACGCGAGCATCGCGTGGTCCTCGCCGCCTCCCAGCACCAACGCCCTCGCCAGGTCGAGGTCCACGCCCTCCACGCCCGTGAGCCCGCGCGCGTGCACGTCGACCGCCGCGGCATCGAGGTCGATCGCCACTCCGCTCGCACGCGCCATCCGACGGGCGTCGAGCACCACGCCGTCCGAGACGTCCATCATCGCGGTGGCGGTCCCGCCCGCGGCCTCGCCCGCGGAGATCGGCGCGGTCGGGCGCAGCTGCGCCTCGAGGAGGGACGGATGCCGCTCGCGGAGCCGGGCGGCGAGGTCGGCCGACGGCTCCCCGTCCCGCCGCGCCTGCTCGAACAGCAGGCGCAGCCCGAGCCCCGCTCGTCCCAGCGGACCGGCCACGGCGAGCACGTCCCCCGGCCTCGCACCGCTGCGGAGCACCGGCGGTCGTCCGTCGAGCGAGCCGAACGCCGTGATCGAGAGCGTCAGCGTCGCGGAGGCGGACAGGTCTCCCCCGACGACTCCGCATCCCGGCGCCATCGCGGCGCAGCCGGCGGCGAGGCCGCCCGCGATCCCCTCCAGCACGTCGACGCCCAGCGACTGGGGTGCCGCGAGCGCGACGACGAGCCCGGTGGGACGGGCCCCCATCGCCGCGACGTCGGCGAGGTTCGAGGCCGCCGCCTTCCAGCCCAGGTCCGCCGGGCGCGACCAGGCCAGCCGGAAGTCGGGGCCGTGCACCATCATGTCCGTGGTCACCACGAAGCGGCCGTCGGGAGCGCGCAGCACCGCGCAGTCGTCGCCGGGCCCGACCAGGGTCTCCGCTCCCGGGCCGCCGAGCCGGGCCAGCACCCTCGCGAGCACCTCGCCCTCGCTGAGCTCGGCCAGGGTGGGACTCCGATCCTCTGCCATGGTTCACACGCTAGCGTTGACGGCGATGTCCCCCCGCCGACTCCGCTCCCCCCTTCTCGCCGCCGCCGCCGTCCTGCTGCTCTCGGGCTGCTCGGCCAGCGTCGCCCTCGAGCCCGCCGCCGATGCGACGAGCACCGGCTGCGCGGAGGTCTCGGTGCGCCTGCCCGACGTGGTCGCGGAGCAGCCCGAGCGCGAGACGAACGCTCAGGGCACCGCCGCCTGGGGCACCCCGGCCGCCGTCATCCTCCACTGCGGAGTCGAGGTGCCCGGCCCGACGACGGACCTCTGCGTGAACGTCAGCGGAGTCGACTGGATCATCGACGAGACGCAGAAGGACGAGGACATCTACACGCTGACCACCTACGGTCGCGATCCCGCGGTGGAGATCACCGTCGACCAGAGCCGCGCGTCCGGATCCTCCGCCGCGCTCGACCTGGCGAACGCCGTCTCCTACGTCCCGCAGACGCGCGAGTGCACCGACGTCTCGGACGCCGACACCCTCGATCCGACGGACACGCCCACCGGCTGAGCTTCAGCGTCAGACGCCGAGGGCTCGACTCGCTGCGGTGAGCGCACCATCGGAGGTCGCCCCCAGCTCGCGCGCGCGGGACGCGAACACGGCGGCCGCGGCCTGCAGCTCGCGCTCCAGCGCGTCCACGCCTCCCGCGACGACCGTGCCCGCCCGGCCGCGCGTCTCGACCAGGCCCGCCGACTCCAGCTCCCGGTAGGAGCGGGCGACCGTCCCCGCGGCGACGCCCAGCGTCTCGGCCAGCGCGCGCACCGGCGGCAGCCGCGTGCCGACCGGCAGCTCGCCCGCGGCGATCAGAGCGGTGATCTGCTCACGGATCTGCTCGAAGGGCGCCGCGGCCGCGCCCGCCTCGACGCGGAACGCGAGCGCCGACGTCATCGGGCGGCGACCGGGACGCGGTCGAGCGCCGAGTCGAGCAGCTCGCTGATCAGGTCCGGGTAGTCCACGCCGCTCGCGCCCCACATGCGCGGGAACATCGAGACCGGCGTGAAGCCGGGCATGGTGTTGATCTCGTTGACGACGAAGCCGTCGGCGGTGAGGAAGAAGTCGACCCGGGCGAGGCCCTCGGCTCCGATCGCGTCGAAGGCGCGGATCGCGAGGGACCGCATCTCGGAGAGCTCGCCGTCGGTGAGATCGGCCGGGCAGACCAGCTCGATGCCGGACGCCCCGAGGTACTTCGCCTCGAAGTCGTAGAAGCCGCGGCCGGTGACGACCACCTCGCCGGCGACGGAGGCGCGGGCCGGAGCACCGCGGCGGCCGCCGAGCACGCCGATCTCTACCTCGCGGCCGACGATGCCCGACTCGATCAGCACCCGCGAGTCGTGCGCGAACGCCTCCTCCAGCGCGGCCTCGAGCTGCTCGCGCTCGTCGATCCGGCTGACGCCCACGCTCGAGCCGGCCCGCGCCGGCTTCACGAACGCGGGCAGGCCCAGCTCGTCGAGGGCCGAGGAGGCGTCGCCCGGGTCCGCGCGCCACTCCGCCTCGGTCACGAGGTACCAGGGCGCCACCGCGAGGCCCGCGGCCCGCAGCACCGTCTTGGTGAAGTGCTTGTCCATGCCGAGCGCCGACGCGAGCACGCCCGAGCCGACGTAGGGCAGCCCGACGAGCTCGAGCATCCCCTGGACGGTGCCGTCCTCGCCCCACGGGCCGTGCAGGATCGGCAGCACCACGTCGACCTCGCCGAGCGAGCGCGTCGCGCCGTCCTCGGTCGTCACGGTGAGCTCACGCGAGAGGGCCGACTCCGGCCAGCGCACACGGGAGCCGTCGTCCTCGACGCGGGGCAGCGACGCGGCATCGAGAGCGAACTTCTCAGGACGGTCCTCCTCGAGCACGAAGGCGCCGTCGGAGGTGATCCCGACGGGGATCACCTCGAAGCGGTCACGGTCGATCGCCCGCAGCACCCCGGCCGCCGTTGCGCAGCTGATCGAGTGCTCGCTGGAGCGCCCCCCGAACAGAACGGCCACGCGGAGCTTGCTGGTCATCGAGGTTCCTCTCACCCTGTGGCTCGTCCGAATCCGTGGTCAGGTGCGGCGCGATGTCCTTCGGATCGAGCGTACCGGCGAGCACCTGCGACACCTGCTCGACGATGGGCATGTCGACTCCCCTGGCGCGCGCCAGCTCGAGGACCGGCGCGACGGAGGCGAGCCCCTCCGCCGTCTGCTGCATCGACTTCACCACGTCGGTGAAGCTGTAGCCCTGGCCGAGCAGGCGCCCGGCCGTGTTGTTGCGCGAGAGGGACGAGCTCGACGTCGCGATGAGGTCGCCGAGCCCAGCGAGTCCGGCCATCGTCTCGGCCCGTCCGCCGTACGCGACCGCGAAGTCGGTCATCTCGGCGAGACCGCGCGTGATGATCGATGCCTTCGTGTTCTCGCCGTAGCCGACGCCGTCGACGATGCCGATCGCCACGGCGATGAGGTTCTTCAGCACGCCGCCGAACTCGGTGCCGATCACGTCGGTGTTGACGTAGGAGCGGAAGTAGCGGTTGGTCGCCGCGAGAGCCACCTCCTGCGCGGTGACGAGGCTCTCGGAGGCGATGACCGCCGCGGTCGGCTGCTCCTTGGCGATCTCGAGGGCGAGGTTTGGCCCGGAGGCGACGGCGATCCGGTCGAGAGAGACCGGCAGCATCTGCGCGATCACCTCGCTCATCCGCTGGCCGGTGCCCTTCTCGACGCCCTTCATCAGGCTCACCAGCACCGTGCGCTCGGTGAGGAACGGCGTGATCGCCTCGAGGTTGCTCCGCAGCGACTGCGACGGGATGGAGAGGTAGACGTGGTCCGCGCCCTCCAGCGCCTCCTCGATGCGCGGCGTGGCCCGGATGTTGCGCGGGAGGTTGATGCCGGGGAGGTAGTCGCTGTTGCGCTTGGCCTCGGTGATCTCGCGGGCCAGCTCGGCGCGGCGCGCCCACATCACGACGTCGGAGCCGCCGTCGGCGAGGATCTTCGCGAACGTGGTGCCCCAGCTGCCGGCGCCGAGGACGGCGACGCGGCGGGGCACGGGGATGGGCGCCTTCCTACTTCTCGGACTCAAAGCGACCCGTGCCCTTCTGGTTGTGCTCGGAGGGGTTCCAGCGCTTCTCGGGCGCCGCCTCGCCGCGCAGCTCCTCGAGCAGGGCGGTGATCGCCGCCATCACGACCGCGGAGGCCTCGTTGAGGGTGGCGGAGTCGAGGCTGCGTCCGCGGAAGGCGGACAGGTCGACGGGGTCGCCGACGATCACGTCGACGCGCTTGCGGCGGAAGAGGGTGATCCGCTTGGAGTAGCGGCCCATCAGCTGCTGCGCGCCCCAGTGCGCGACCGGGACGACAGGCAGGCCGTACTGCAGCGCCATCCGCACCGCTCCCGTCTTGCCGCGCATCGGCCAGAGCTCGGGGTCGCGGGTGAGGGTGCCCTCGGGGTAGATGATGACCGAGCGGCCCTCGTCCACGAGAGCCTTGGCGGTCTTCAGCGGCTCGCTGCCGCGGACCGAGCCCGAGCGCTCGACGGGGATCTGCCCGGAGCCGCGCAGGATCGAGCCGAGCACGGGCACCGAGAACAGCGAGGCCTTGGCGAGGAAGCGCGGTGCGCGGCCGGCGCGCCACAGGGTCCAGCCCGTGATGATCGGGTCGATCTCGCTGTAGTGGTTCGGCGCGAACACGAAGGCTCCGGTGCTCGGGATCCTGTCGCCGTTCCGGATCCGCAGGTCGACCGAGGCGGTCATCACGGGGATCACCGCCGCCGCGAGGAACCAGAAGATGGACGGACGGCTTCGCTCAGACACCCGCCCATCCTCGCATCCCGCATCGGAGGGGCCGCGTCCCCACGCCCGGGAGCAGCGGGGCCCCGCGGTGGGAGGAGCGGCCCGGCCGCCGGGTACGGTACCGGCACGCCCCGTCCGCGTCGCCGCCCGTCGCCGTGGGACGCCGTCGGCCGAGCGCTCGGCCGCCTCGCCGACTCGCCGATCGCGCAGTCCGGCCTGGTGCTCCTGCTCGTGTGGGGAGTCGTGCTGCTCGCCACGCAGGCCGGACGCGACGCGGCCGCGCTCGGCGACGGCCTCCTGCTGACGCTCGCGGTCCTCGTCGGCGGCTCGGCGGCCGTCGCCCTCGTGATCGGCGGGGTCGACGCCCTCTGGCGCGTGGCGGTGGCACCGCTCGCCCACGTCGAGGCGGAGGCGACCGGCGGCGTCGCGGTCCTCGGACGCGGCCGGCTCGGAGCGGGCCCCGTCGTGTCGAGCCGCGGTTCCCGCTGCCGACGCTGCGGCCCTACGCGGTGGTCGTGCCGCGCCGCCGGGGACTGACCGTCTCCTTCGGCGACTGGGGCGTCGTCGTGCCCTGGGCGCGGATCGCGCGGCTGGAGCGCCGGTGGGTGCTGGTGGGCCTGCGTCCGCGCGAGGCCCTCGAGGTCGTCCTGGCCGGCACGCGGCGCGGACGCCTCACGCTGGTCCTGGTCGAGTCGCCCGGACCGCTGAGCCTCCGGCCCGCGCCGGAGACGACGCTCGCGCTCCTCGAGAAGCGGATCCGGGGACGCCTGGAGGAGGACGCGGAACTGCCCGCGTGGGGCGCGCCCGGGCGCGACAGGACCCCGGGCCGCTGAGGACGGTCGTCCTCAGCGGCACCGGGGTCCCGGTGGGCGGCTACGCGTCGAGCGAGAAGTCGGCGCCCAGCAGCTCGAGCTTGGTGAGGAAGTTCTCGTAGCCGCGGCTGATGATGCCGACGTTCGAGACCGTCGAGGTGCCCTCGGCCGAGAGCGCCGCGATCAGGTGCGAGAAGCCGCCGCGCAGATCCGGCACGACGATGTCGGCGCCGTGCAGCTTCGAGGGTCCCGAGATCACGGCCGAGTGCATGAAGTTTCGCTGCCCGAAGCGGCAGGCCTGCCCGCCGAGGCACTCGCGGTGGATCTGGATGGTCGCGCCCATCTCGACGAGCGCGTCGACGAAGCCGAAGCGCTGCTCGTAGACGGTCTCGTGCACGATCGAGACGCCCTTGGCCTTCGTGAGCGCCACGACCAGCGGCTGCTGCCAGTCGGTCATGAAGCCGGGGTGCACGTCGGTCTCGATGATGACCGGCTTGAGCTCGCCGCCCGGGTGGTAGAAGCGGATGCCGTCCTCGGCGATCTCGAACGCGCCGCCGACCTTGCGGAAGACGTTGAGGAAGGTGGTCATCTCCTGCTGGCGGGCGCCGCCGACGAAGATGTCGCCGTCGGTCGCGAGGGCCGCGGCCGCCCAGGAGGCCGCCTCGTTGCGGTCGAAGAGCGCGCGGTGGGAGTAGCCGGTGAGCCGGTCCACGCCCTCGATGCGGATCACCCGGTCGGTGTCGACCGAGATGATGGCGCCCATCTTCTGCAGGATGTTGATCAGGTCCATGATCTCGGGCTCGATCGCCGCGCCCGAGAGCTCGGTGATGCCGGAGGCGCGCACCGCGGTCAGGAGGACCTGCTCGGTCGCTCCGACGCTCGGGTAGGGCAGCGACACCTTGGCGCCGTGCAGGCCCTCGGGGGCCGACATCCGGATGCCGGAGGGCAGCTTCTCGATCACCGCGCCGAAGTTGCGGAGGACCTCGAGGTGGTAGTCGATCGGGCGGTCACCGATGCGGCAGCCGCCGAGGTCGGGGATGAACGCCTCGCCCAGGCGGTGCAGCAGCGGGCCGCAGAAGAGGATCGGGATGCGGCTGGAGCCGGCGTGCGCGTCGATGTCGGCGAAGTGCGCGGACTCGACGTTGGAGGGGTCGAGGATCAGCTCGCCCACCTCGGCGCCCTGCTTCACCTTGACGCCGTGGACTTCGAGCAGGCCCTTCACGACGCGGACGTCGCTGATGTCGGGCACGTCGCGGAGGGTGGAGGCGGTCTCGCCGAGCAGCGCCGCGACCATCGCCTTGGTGACCAGGTTCTTGGCCCCCTTGAGCTCGATCCGGCCCACCAGCGGTCGCCCGCCGTTGATGGTGATCCGCTCGGTCGTCATTCCCACCCGTGCTCCCGACGCCTTGGCGTCCTGCAGGGCCTTGGCGTCCTGAAGAAGTGTGTTCACGCTATTTCACCGGCAATGTCTTGGGCCGCCAGCTCTCGCGGCGGGTCTCGAATTCGGAAATGAGCGCTTCGTCGCGCAGGGTCAGGCCGATGTCGTCCAGGCCCTCGATCAGGCGCCATCGAGTGTAGTCGTCGATCTCGAAGTCGAAGGTCTCGCCACCGGCGGTGACCGTACGCGCAACCAGATCCACCGTCGGTTCTATTCCCGGGGTGCCCTCGATGATCTCCCACAGCCGCTCGACGTCGGGCTCCGAGACGACGGCCGCGAGCAGTCCCTGCTTGCCGGCGTTGCCCCGGAAGATGTCGCCGAAGCGGGGGGAGATGACGACCCGGAAGCCGAAGTCGCGCAGCGCCCAGACGGCGTGCTCGCGGCTGGAGCCGATGGCGAAGTCGGGGCCGGCGACGAGGATGCCGGCGCCGCGGTAGCGCTCCTGGTTGAGGACGAAGTCCGCGTCCTGCCGCCAGCCGTGGAAGAGCGCGTCCTCGAAGCCGGTCTTCGTGATGCGGCGGAGGTAGATGCCGGGGAGGATCTGGTCGGTGTCGACGTTGGCGCGCTTCAGGGGCGCGGCGATCGCGGTGACGGTCTCGAACTTCTGCACGGTCAGACTCCTGCTCTCTCGCGGACCGGCTCCAGATCGGAGGGACTGGAGAGGGTGCCGCGCACGGCCGTGGCCGCGGCGACGAGGGGCGAGACGAGGTGGGTCTTCGCCCCCTTGCCCTGACGACCCTCGAAGTTGCGGTTGGACGTGGAGGCCACGCGCTCCCCCAGGACGAGCTGGTCGGTGTTCATCCCGAGGCACATCGAGCAGCCGGCGAAGCGCCACTCCGCGCCGAACGCGGTGACGATCCGGTCGATCCCCTCGGCCTCGGCCTCGAGCCGCACCCGGGCGGAGCCGGGGACGACCATCACGCGGACGCCGGGGGCCTTGGTGCGCCCCTCGACGACGGCAGCGAAGGCCCGCAGGTCCTCGATCCGCGAGTTGGTGCAGGAGCCCATGAAGACCACGTCGACCGGGATCTCCTTCATCGGCGTGCCGGGCTCCAGCGCCATGTACTCCAGCGCTCGCAGAGCGCTGGCGCGCTCGTTCGGATCGTCGAGGACGTCAGGGTCCGGTACCGCCTGCGAGAGCGAGACGCCCTGGCCGGGGTTCGTGCCCCAGGTGACGAACGGCTCGAGCGCGTCGGCGTCGATCACGACCTCGGCGTCGAACACGGCGCCCTCGTCGCTCGGCAGCGTCCGCCAGTAGGCGACCGCGGCGTCCCAGTCCTCGCCCGCCGGAGCGTGCGGGCGGCCGTGCAGGTAGGCGAAGGTCGTCTCGTCCGGCGCGACCATGCCGGCCCGCGCACCCGCCTCGATCGACATGTTGCAGATCGTCATCCGGCCCTCCATCGAGAGCGCGCGGATCGCGGAGCCGCGGTACTCGAGGATGTAGCCCTGGCCGCCGCCGGTGCCGATGCGGGCGATGACCGCGAGGATGATGTCCTTGGCCGTCACCCCCTCCTTCAGCGTGCCCTCGACCGTGATCGCCATCGTCTTGAAGGGTTGCAGCGGCAGCGTCTGCGTCGCCATCACGTGCTCGACCTCGCTCGTGCCGATGCCGAAGGCGATCGCGCCGAACGCGCCGTGCGTGGAGGTGTGCGAGTCGCCGCAGACCACCGTGACGCCGGGCATCGTCAGGCCCAACTGGGGGCCGACGACATGCACGATGCCCTGCTCGACGTCGCCCAGGGAGTGCAGGCGGACGCCGAACTCGCCGGCGTTGCGGCGCAGCGCGTCGATCTGGGTGCGGCTGATCGGATCCTCGATGGGGCGTCCGATCTCGAGGGTCGGCGTGTTGTGGTCCTCGGTGGCGATGGTGAGGTCCGGCCGGCGCAGCGGGCGCCCCGCGGCACGCAGGCCGTCGAACGGCTGCGGGCTGGTCACCTCGTGCAGCAGGTGCAGGTCGATGTAGAGCAGGTCGGGAGCGCCGTTCTCGCCCGCGACGACGACGTGGTCGTCCCAGACCTTCTCGGCGAGGGTGCGCGGCTTCTCGGCTCTCCTGCCGGTCCCTGCTCCACTCGACGCGGGCGCGGCTGTGCCGGGTGTGGTCTCGATCATGACGGTTCCTTCTCCTCCTGGAGTCGCTGCTCGGCCGGGCGAGGCACCGCGACGAGGGAGGCCGTCAGTTCGAGGTCTCGTCGCGGCACGGAAGGAGGCGCGGGCCACTCAGCATGGACCGAGAATAGCACCGCGCTCCCCCGCCTCCCGGGCGGGCGAGGCACGGAGTCGCCCGGCTCAGGCGCGGGCGTCGAGCACGGCGTCGACGACGACGACGGTGACGTTGTCCCGTCCGCCGGCCTCGACCGCCGCACGCACGAGCGCCTGAGCGAGGTCTGCAGGGTCGCCGGAGTCGCGGCGGGCGAACAGGGCGGCGATCCGCTGGTCGGAGAGCTCCTTCGTCAGCCCGTCGGAGCAGAGCAGGTAGCTGGCGCGCGGCACGACGGGCAGCGTCCAGACGTCCGTCTCGACCTCCTCGTCGGCGCCGAGGGCGCGGGTGACGATGTTGCGGTCGGGATGCGACTCCGCCGACTCGGGGGTGAGCAGGCCGGCCGAGACGAGCTCCTGCACGGCGGAGTGGTCCACCGTCAGCTGCTGGAGTTCGGCACCGTCCCAGCGGTAGACGCGGGAGTCCCCGACGTTGAACAGCGCCCAGCGGGCCGGGCCCGCGGGCTCGGGGAGCACGAGCATCAGCCCGGTCAGCGTCGTGCCGCAGAGCGCACCGCCCACGTCGAGCGCGCGCACGGCCGTGTTGGCGCCCTCCACCAGGTCGAACACCGCGTCCACCGGACCCAGGCTCGTCGGCCGGTTCTCGCGCAGCGCCTCGACGGCGGCTGCGCTCGCGAGGTCCCCTCGTGCGTGCCCGCCCATCCCGTCCGCGACTGCCAGGAGCAGCTCGTCGGCGAGGAGGGCGTCCTCGTTGACGCGGCGGACGGCGCCGACGTCGGTGCTGCTGCTGACGGCGAGCCGCAGCGCCCCCTGGGGCAGGTCGACCGTGGTCGTCGTCATCGCGGGATCACTTCTCCTCGGCGGAGGACCGGGCGTCGTCCGCGACGACCTCGGGGTGCCCGTCGTGCAGCTGGATGTGGCGGTGCTCGCGGCGCATCTTCGCCAGGCTCGCCAGCGTCGCCACGGTCATGCTCAGCAGGATGACCACGAGCGAGGTGATCGTGTCGATGTCCCACACCGGCACCGGCTCGCCCCCGTTGAGGAAGGGCAGGTCGTTCTCGTGCAGGGCGTGCAGGACGAGCTTCACGCCGATGAAGGCGAGGATGAACGCGATCCCGTACTTGAGGTACTCGAGCTTGTCGATCAGCCCGCCGAGCAGGAAGTAGAGCTGGCGGAGCCCCATCAGCGCGAAGACGTTCGCGGTGAACACGATGAAGGGGCTCTCGGTGATGCCGAAGATCGCCGGGATCGAGTCGAGCGCGAAGAGCAGGTCGGTCGAGCCGATCGCGAGGAACACGATCAGCATCGGCGTGAAGTGGCGCGTGCCGTCGATCGTGGTGCGGATCCTGGAGCCGTCGAACGAGTCCGAGATCTTGACGCGGCGGCGCAGGAGCCGGATGAGCAGGTTGTCGGTGCCCTCGTCCTCGTCCTCCGCGCCGAACGCCTGGTTCCAGGCCGTGTAGACCAGGAACGCGCCGAAGAGGTAGAAGATCCAGCTGAAGCTCTCGATGAGCTGCGCGCCGAGCAGGATGAAGACGCCGCGGAAGACCAGCGCGATGATGATGCCCACCATCAGCACCTCCTGCTGGAGCTTCGCCGGCACCGCGAAGCGGCCCATGATGATGACGAAGACGAACAGGTTGTCGACCGAGAGGCTGTACTCGGTCAGCCAGCCTGCGACGAACTGGCCGGCCAGCTCGCCGCCGCCGAGGATCAGCATCAGCAGCGCGAACACGAGCGCCAGCGACACGTAGAAGCCGACCCACAGCCCCGACTCCTTCAGGCTCGGCACGTGCGGGCGCTTGTAGACCAGCAGCAGGTCGGCGGCGAGGATCAGGCTCAGGACGACGAACGAGCCGATCACGAACCAGACGGGCAGATCGAGCATGAGGGCCTTCCGAGTGGGTGGGGGCCGAAAGTCTCTCCCCGGGGAGCGGACGGCCGTGCCGGTCCGCGTCACCCGTCCCGCCCCCGGCGCCGCGCAGGGGCGGTGCGTACTGACGGGAGCGGAAAGGCGGGATACTCCCCTTCGCGGATGCGATCCTAGCGCCGATCCGGCGGGATGCGGCCCCGGGGAGGCGGAGCGGGAACGAGGCGATCGGCGCGATGCGTCGAGCGGGTGCCGCGTGGCGAGCACCCGGGTGTTAAACGAGAAGAACCCCCGGTCAGACCGGGGGTTCTTCTCGTGTTGCCGTGGTGACCCCAGCGGGATTTGAACCCGCGTTACCGCCGTGAGAGGGCGACGTCCTAGGCCGCTAAACGATGGGGCCGCGTTTTTGCAACTCGAAGAGTGTTGCACACGGATCCGCATCGACGCAAATCGAGCGCCCGGCCCATCCGGTCTCCGCTCGGCCCCGGCCTTGCCCGCCGCCCGCCGAGGCGGTTGGCTCGGGGCATGAGACTGACGAAACTCGAGCACGCCGCCGTCCTGATCGAGGAGGACGGCGCCCGGCTGGTGATCGATCCGGGGTCCTTCACCCGGCCCGTCGAGGGGACGACCGACACCGTCGCCGTGGTGCTCACCCACGAGCACGCCGACCACTGGACCCCGGAGCAGCTGCAGCGCCTGCGCGACGCGGCCCCGTCGCTGCGGATCCTCGGCCCGGCCGGGGTCGCCGCCGCCGCCGAGGGCTTCGACGTCGAGACGGTCGCCGACGGCGACCTGGTGACGGTCGGCCCATTCGAGCTGCGCTTCTTCGGCGCCCGCCACGCGGTGATCCACCGGAGCATCCCCGTCATCGACAACGTCGGCGTCCTCGTCGACGGCCGCGTCTACTACGCCGGCGACTCCTTCACCGTCCCCGAGGGCGTCGACGTCGAGGTCCTCGCGGCCCCGTCGGGCGCGCCGTGGATGAAGATCGCCGAGGCGATGGACTACGTGCTCGAGATCGCGCCGCGGCACGCCTTCGCGACCCACGAGCAGGTCCTCTCGGAGGCGGGACGCGCGCTCGGCCACGACCGGCTCGGCTGGGCCGTGCGCGAGGGGGGCGGGGAGTACCACGCGCTCGAGCCCGGCGACGTGCTCGAGCTCTGACGCCGGGGACGACGACGGCCGGGTCGGGGGCGAGCCCCGGCCCGGCCGTCGTCGCGATCCGCTACCGGATCAGTAGTACTCGCCCTGGCGGTAGTCCCAGGAGTTGAACTGCTCGGCGAGGTTCAGCATGATGCGCTCGTAGTCGAGGCCGCGGCGGATCAGCACGGGGCCCGGGGTGATCGAGCGCTCGCCGCCCTGCACGGGGATGAGGGCGCCCGAGGCGTCCACCATCGAGACCATGACGCCCTGCTCGTGGCGGGAGTCCTCGTCCTTGTCCGGCTGGATCGAGGAGACGTAGGAGTCGGCCGAGACGATGACGTCGGCCTCGTTCTCGATCCGCTCGCCGATGTTCGCGACGCGGCCGCGGTTGCCCACGCCCGAGGGGTTGGCCGAGCTGGCGAAGGTGAGGGTGCGGTCGCGCTCCCACATGGTGGCGACCAGCTGCTCGGCCGGGCGGCCGAAGCGGATGACGAAGCAGCTGGTGCCCCGTCCGTCGCGGACCAGCTCGCGGGCGTCCTCGTCGATCAGGTCGACGGCCTCGGCCTTCCACGGGAGGATGCAGCCGAGCAGGACGTCCTGGTCCCAGTGCTTCTGGTAGAAGGCGAGGACCTCGTCGTTGAGCTCCGCGAGCTCGACGAGCTGCTCGATGCTGGAGCAGAGCACGACGCCGGGCTTGTTGCGGTTGCGCTGCTTGGCCGAGAACTTGCGCTCGAGGCCTGCACCGTCGGTCGTCATCAGGATGTAGCCGACCTTGGTCGCGCAGACGACCAGTCCACCGGGGGCGTAGAGCGCGTCCACCGCTTCCGCAGGAGCCTGCTCACGCCATTCGATCACCGTCGTGCTGGTCATTCTTTCCCTTTCGTGGTGTCCAGAGACGCCATGGGCGGGGCCCCGGCCGAGCGGAAGCCTAGCGGATCGCCTCCCGTCGTCCGCGGCGGTGATGCCGCGAACGGACGCGCACCGGGCTCCGGATCGACTCCGGTGCCCGGTGCGCGCCCGTCCGCGCCGCGCGCGCCGACGGGACGGCTCAGGCGAGGGCCGTGAGCGAGCCTCGCGCGAGCGTGTTGACGGTCAGATGGAAGCCGACCAGCGAGGCCGGAGTCGACTCGTCGACCGGCAGCGTCGGCACTCCGAGCGCGTGCACCGTGAAGAGGTAGCGGTGCGGGCGGTCACCGGGCGGCGGGGCCGCACCGGCGTAGGCGAGCGACCCGAGGTCGTTGAGCGCCGGGCGCCCCACTTCCGTCGAGCCGGCGGCCAGCTCGGTGACCTCCTTCGGGATGTCGACCAGGACCCAGTGGTGGATGCCGCCGAGGGTCGGCGCATCGGGGTCGAACACGGTCACGGCGTACGACTGCGTGCCCTCGGGGCCGGCGCTCCAGCGCAGGGACGGGCTGGTGTCGCCGCTCCCCTGGGCCTCGGCGAGCCGCTCGCCGTCGGTCACGTCGTCGCTGGACACCTCCAGGGGCGCCGTCGCGGGCAGGAAGTCGAGCGGGTGCGGGGGCGTGCTCCTGGTCAGATCGGTCATGTCGTTCTCCTTCTCTCTCAGTCGGTGACTCGGCCGCGGACGCCGTCGAGCCAGTAGTCGGAGTGGCGGTCCGCGGTCGCCGCGTCGCGGAACGAGTACGTCTTCAGCAGCCAGCGGAAGCGGGTTTTGTCGCGGTCCTGGACGTCGACGAGCTGACGGCTGTGCAGGCCGTCCTGGTTCGCGATGATCAGCAGGTCCGCGTCGCGGATCCGGTGGTACTGCTCGCTGACCTTCGAGAGCGCATCGCGGAACTGCCAGAGCGCCCACAGGTGCGGCAGGTCGTCCGGGTCGGCCGGCACCGTCCGGGTGTCGTAGTAGCGGAAGCTGTGCTCGTTCTCGAGCAGAGCGTGCTGGTCCGACACGATCTGGTTCTTGTTCTGGGCGCGCGAGAGCTCGTCGAACGGGGTGATGTAGACCGCCTCGCGCAGGAGCGCCTGGTTCTCGGGTGAGATGAAGCGCAGGATCTCGCGGCCGTCGACGTACTTCGTGTAGACGAGGTCGGTCTCGGGCGTGCGCAGTCCCAGGAGCGAGATGAAGTCGGCGCGCACCGGGTGCGCGGTCCGCTCGTTGTGCCAGTACAGCTCGCCGTCGGTCTTCTGCGTCTGGGTGTTCGAGAAGCGGTTGTCGGCGTAGACGTCCTGGAAGAAGTCGCCGTTGTTGCGGGTGGCGTACGCGAGCAGCGGCGAGCCGAGGTACTGCGACTGCAGCTCGAGCAGGCCCTCGCCGACGAACGTCAGCTTCTTGCGGTACTTGTCCTCGAGCGCGTCGTCCTGGTCGAGCCAGGGGATCTCGTCGTCGACCGGGTTGTTCGAGATCAGGTGCGCGTAGGTGATCTTCTCGTCGCGCTCGCGCCGGATGCGGGCGAGCGCGTCGACGAAGCCCTGCGGGACGTCGCCGCTGTCGATCAGCGCGGCGATCGCGTCGCGGAAGCGGTCGTAGTCCTTGTAGGGGTCGATGGCGACCGCCAGCAGCGACTGCTGGAGGGTCGATCTGTCGGAATCGGAGAACGTGTAGATGGGCTGCATTGCTCCACTCCTTGCACGTGGATGGGGGACGCCGCCGGCGGGCTCGTCCCGGACTTCCTCTGTCACTCCGCTTCCGCGGTGACGGCCCTCCTCTCCTGTCGTCGCATCGAGACGGCCCCGATCGTCTGCGCGAGGACCGCGAGGACGACGAGGACGATGAGGGTCGGCGCGGTCCCTCCCGTGAGGGGGACGAGTATCCCGGCGCCGACGAGCAGGACGGCCTGGAGGATCCCCTGGTTGCGCTCCAGTCCGCGCATCACCGCGACCCGGGCGCCGTCCTCGAGCCCGTTCATCGCCGGCGCCAGGGCGATCATCGTCGCGGGCCGCACGAAGCCGCCCGCGATCCCGAGCAGGGCCAGGCCGGCGATCGCGGCGCCGAGCACCCCGAGGGTGGTCAGGGCGAGGCCCAGCACCTGGGTGAGCGCCGTCAGCCGGAAGACCAGGGGCGTGCCGGCGATGAGCGGCGAGAGCCGGGCGGCGGCCAGGCCGGCGAGCGTGTAGAGGCCGAGCACCAGGCCGAACGCGGGCAGCGTCAGACGCAGCTCCTGGAACAGCAGCAGCGGGATCACGAAGGTGTAAGCGGCGAGCAGGACGGCGCGGTTCACGGAGTAGTAGAGGGACCAGAAGCGCACCGCGGCGGGCAGGACGGCCGGCCGCACGGCGCGCGCCGCCACTCCCGAGGCGGCGCTCGCGCCGAGCGGCAGGCGGGCAAGGAGCACCACGGCCAGCGCGGCGCACGACACGAGCGCGCTGAGGAGGAACGGCAGCCGGTCCCAGAGCGCGAGCGAGGCGGCCCCGAGCACTCCCGCGCCGAAGGAGGCGAGGAACATTCCGCTCTGCACCCGCGTCTCCTGGCGGCGAGCATCGGCTCCGGCGCGCAGCGAGGAGGCCAGCGCGGCGTCCCGCCCGGCCGTCAGCGAGAAGCCGCAGCCGGCGAGCAGCTGGCTGATCACGACGGCGACCGGATCCGCGTCCAGCACGATCACGACGAGGCCCAGTGCCTTCACGCCCTCGCCGACGACGAGCGCGCCCGCCGAGGACAGGCGGCGTGTGAGCGGCGAGAGCGGGCCGTCGGCGAGCGCCGCCACCACTCCGTAGAGCGCCAGCAGCAGCGCCACGGCCAGGATCGGGTAGCCCCGCGCCAGCAGGAACACCGCGACCACGGGCAGGTGGAAGTAGGCGCGCGAGACGATCCGGTAGACCGTGATCAGCCCGGCGGCGCTGCGGCCGCGCGGGGCGTCCCCGCGCCCGAGGTCAGACAAGGGAGGGCACGACGACGCGCAGTGCGTCGGCGCCCACGTCGCCCTGACGGACGATCGACGCGCCGCCCACGAGGGAGACGATCGTGCTGCTCATCGTGGAGTCGGGGGCGGTGGTGCTGCGGATCAGGTAGTCGCTGTCGCCGCCGAGGTGCTCCGCGGCGAGGTCGAAGTCGACGAGTCCGGTCGACACCGTGCCGCTGATGTTGGCGGAGGTGGCCGCGAGCGGCAGGCCCGCGAATATCGAGAGCAGGTTGATCGGGGCGCTGAGGTTGTGCACGACCGACACCGTGTCCTGGCCCGAGGTGACCCAGTCCGGGACGACGGGCTTGCGGCGCAGGATGACGTTCAGCGGCCCCGGCCAGAACGCTGCGACGAGCGCGTCCATGTCGGCCGTCTCCGGGGCGAAGGCCCAGGTCGCCCAGTCGCGGGGCGCGGAGACGAAGAGGGTGAGCGGCTTCGCGCCGTCCCGCTTCTTCATGTCGTAGAGGCGGAAGCAGGCGCTGCGCGAGAAGGGGCTGGCGAACACGCCGTAGTTCGTGTCGGTCTGCGCGATGACGGTCGCGCCCTCGCGGAGCTCCTGCCCGACGCGCCGGAGCTCGTCGAGATCGGTCGCGTCGATGATCTGTGCCGTCATGGGTAGTGCTCCTGCTGCGCTCGGGCGCGTCCGGGCGGGGCCGGATCGCGTCGCTGTCGTGTGGCCCGCTGACGGCGGCGCCCCACGGAGGGCGCCTGGCGGGTCGGACGGCGGAGGCCGTCCGGATGCGGGTGACCACGGAGGAGAGATGCGGCTGCGTCCTCCCCCCGAGGACGTCTGCCCGGTGAAAGTAGCACGGTGCGCATCCGGCCCCTTCGTGTTCGCGACGCTGCATGACGAAAGAAGTCGTCGACGTCGGGGAGCAGGGTCGGGGATCGGTATGTTCCGCTGACGCGCCGCATCTCCGCGGCGTTCTCCCGGCTCCGCGGATCCGCGCGATCGTCCGTCTGGCGGCGCACCACGGCCGGGGCTGGACGGCTCGCGGCGACCCGGTCTCCGGGCCCTCCCGCTCCTCGACAGAAGGACCGCCCATGACCGACTACTGGCCCGCGCTCCTCATCCTGCTCACGATCGTGGCCGTCGTGGTCCTGATCGTCGTGCTGAAGGTCGAGCCGGTGATCGCCCTCCTCGTCTCGGCCCTCGGGCTCGGCCTCGTCTCGGGGCAGGGCGGCGAGGGGACGGTGACCGCGATGACGTCCGGATTCGGCGCGGTCCTCGGCGACATCGGCCTGCTGATCGCGCTCGGCCTGCTGCTCGGATCGCTCCTGGAGGCGCTGGGCGTGGCCCCGCTGCTCGCCCGCTGGCTCGTGAAGCGCTTCGGTCGGCGCGCGCTCCCGGTCGCCTACGCGCTGACCCTGGGCGTCGCCTTCCCCTCGATCTACTCCGACGTGCTGGTCGTGATGAGCGCACCGCTGACTCGTCTGGCCTCGCGGGGGCTCGGTGCCGGTGGCTACGGGCTGCTGGCCGGCTCCTCCATCGTCGGGATGATCGTGGGCGTGGTCTTCGTCGTCCCCGGAGCCGCCGCGCTGGCCACGGCAGGCATTGCGGGCGCTCCCCTGCCGTCGATGGTCGCCATCGGCGCCCCGCTGGGCATCGTCACCATCGTGCTGACCGTGCTGGTGTACAGCGCCCTGGTGAAGCGCGGCGGCTGGCGGGACGAGCGCGACCTCGAGGGCGGGGCGGTCCCGGGGCCCGCTCTCGAGCCCGAGGCGGGCGCGGCCACGGGAGGCACGGCGCTCGCGACGCGGCGGGTGCCGCTCGCGCTGGCCGTCGCTCCGATCGCCCTCACCATCGTGCTGATCGCCGCGAACTCGCTCACCCAGCTGGCCGAGCTCGACGTCCCCCTTCTGCGGTTCCTCGGCGACGCGCACATCGCGCTGCTGGCCGGCTTGGTGCTGGCCTACGCGACGGCACTGCGGACGCTCCCGAAGGGCGCCGTGGCCACGGCACTGGGCGGAGCACTGACCCGCAGCGGCCCGATCGTCGTCCTGACCGGGGTCAGCGGCAGCCTCGCCGCCGTGGTCGGAGGAACCGGGGTCGGCGACGCGCTCGCCGGCGCCTTCGACGGGCGGGCCCTCTCGCCGATCCTGCTCACCTGGGTCGTCGCGGCCGTGCTGCACGCGGCGATCGGCTCGGTCTCGACGGCCGCGATCACCGCGGTCGGCATCGTCGCCCCGCTGATCCCCGTGCTCGACGTGAACCCGGCGCTGATCGCCCTGGCCGCCGGCTCCGGCGCGCTCTTCCTCGGGATGGTCAACGCCAACGCGTTCTGGCTCTTCAAGTCCGTGCTCGGCCTCACCGTGCGGGGCACGTTCACCGCCTACTCGCTGACGCTCTCGATCGCCTCGGTGATCTCGCTGCTGGCGCTGCTGGTGGCGGGAACGTTCGTCTGAGCGTCGGCCGGCCCCCACGAGGCCACGCTCGCGAGGTCGGCGCCGAACTCGACCCGGAGGCGCACGGGCGCGCCCCCGCGCAGCACGCCCGGCAGCCAGAGGCGGGCGTCATCCCACATCCGCTCGAACGGCACCTCCTCGACCGGGACGAACGCGGCGGCTAGCTCGCTCGACTCGGTGACCTCGCCGGTGACGCGGCGGCAGAGGAAGACGTGCGAGCGCTGACTCCACGCCGGCCGGTGGGGGAAGGAGTAGTCGAGCACGCCGCGCGGCTCCAGGTCGGCCGGGAGGGCGACCAGCCCCGCCTCCTCCTCCAGCTCGCGGACGGCCGCGTCGACGGGCGACTCCCCGGGCTCGAGCTTGCCGCCGGGGGCGACCACGCGGCCCTCGCCGAGGCCCCTGCGCTTGCAGCCGAGGAGCACCTCCGCGCCCCGCGGGCCGTCGCGGAGGACGTAGACGACGCAGACCTCGGGCAGCCCCACCGCGCACCTCCGCTCCGACGGGCCGGGGGCCCGGCACCGCCGTCGTAGGCTAGCCCGGTGACGACGACCGCGCTCGAGCGCTTCCAGGCCCTGCTGCGCGTCGACACCGTGTCCCACTCGGACGAGTCGGCGACCGACTGGAGCCGCTTCCACGCCTTCCGGGAACTCGTCGCCGAGCTCTACCCGGCGCTGCACGCGGCGCTGGAGTCCGAGACCGTCGCCGGCCACTCCCTCCTCTGGCGCTGGCGCGGTGAGGAGCCGGGCGAGCCGGCCGTGCTGATGGCCCACTACGACGTGGTCAGCGTGACGGCGGCGGAGTGGTCGCACGACCCGTTCGCGGCCGAGACGGTCGTCGCCGCGGACGGCCGCACCTCCGTCGTGGCGCGCGGCGCCCTCGACGACAAGGGCTCCCTCGTCGCCCTCCTCGAGGCGGTCGAGGCGGCCGTCCTGCGGGGCGAGCGGCCCCGGCACGACGTGTACCTCCTCTCCACGCACAACGAGGAGACGGCGGGCGACGGCGCCCCCTCGGTCGTCGCCCTGCTCGGCGCGCGCGGGGTCCGCCCGCGCCTCGTGCTCGACGAGGGCGGGAACGTGCGGCGCGGCATCCTGCCCGGCGTCACCACCCCGATCGCCGTGATCGGCGTCACCGAGCGCGGGATCATGAACCTCGAGCTGACCTGCCGCGACGTCGGCGGCCACGCCTCCGCTCCGCCGCCCCCGCCCGGGCTGCTCGCCACCCAGCGGCTCGCGAGGGCGATCCACCGCCTGACCGAGAACCCGTTCCCCTCGACCCTCCCGGAGCCGATCGCCCAGCTGGTGCGCGCGGCGGCCGACCACGCGGACGCGGCCCACGCCGTCTGGTACGCCCGCCCGCACGAGCACCCGGACGCCGTCGTCGGCGCGCTCGCCGCCCACTCCAACCGCTCGGCCGCGATGCTGCGGACGACGGTCGCGATCACCGAGCTGCGCGGCAGCACCGGAGCGAACGTCCTCGCCTCCAGCGCCAGCGCCACCGCGAACGTGCGGATCAACCCGGGCGGCACCGTGGCGGGCGTGGTCGAGCGCATCCGCGCCGTCATCGACGACCCGGAGGTCGAGGTCGAGGTGAAGGTCGCCCACGAGCCCTCCCCCGTCTCCCCCACCGGCGAGCGCGGCGACGGCGGGCCGTACGACCTGCTCCGCGCGGTCGTCCAGGAGTCGTTCCCGGACGCGGTCGTCGCCCCCTACGTGCAGACCGGCGGCAGCGACGCGCGGCACTTCCACGCGATCAGCGACCACGTCTACCGCTTCATCCCGTTCGAGATCAGCCCGCGGCAGCAGCTCGGGATCCACGGGGTCGACGAGTCGGTCGAGGCCGACCAGTTCGAGCGCGCGATCGCCTTCTACGCGCGCCTGCTCGCCCGGCTCTGATCGCGGCGGTCCTCCGGGGTCCGGGAGGACCGCGCAGCGACCGGCAACCTGGGAGAACCGTTCGATGACGCGCCGACCGGTGTTGGCCCGGAGTTCACCCCGCGATGATGGACTGGTCGCAGCGGGGTCGCCTCCGCTGGAGCAGTGCGCAAGTGCCGACGCCGGGTCGCGTGATCCGGCTCCCGCCGATCGTGGAACCCGAGGATCATGTCCCTCCGCCAGGCCGAGTACCCCCGGCCCAACCACTTCATCCTTCACCTGAGCGACACCCACTTCATCGCCGGAGACGGCGGCCTGTACGGCTCCGACGTCGACAGCGAGGCCCAGCTGCGGCTCCTGTTCGACGAGCTGGAGGCGTCCGGCGGACGTCCGGAGGCCATCGTCATCACGGGTGATCTCGCCGACAAGGGCGAGCCGGAGGCGTACGCGAAGCTGCGCGCCGTCGTCGAGCCCGCGGCCGCACGCCTCGGCGCCGAGGTGATCTGGGTGATGGGCAACCACGACGACCGCGGCGCGTTCCGCTCGGGGCTGCTCGACCAGCTCCCGACCACGCAGCCGATCGACCGCGTGCACGACGTCAACGGGCTCCGGATCATCGCGCTGGACTCCACCGTGCCCGGCGCCCACTACGGCGAGATCTCGGACGCGCAGCTCGACTGGCTGGCGGAGGAGCTCTCCAGCCCGGCCCCGCACGGCACGATCCTCGCGCTGCACCACCCGCCGGTGCCGAGCGTGCTCGACCTCTCGGTCCTCGTGGAGCTGCGCGACCAGCCCGCCCTCGCGGAGGTGCTCGAGGGCTCCGACGTCCGCAGCATCATCGCGGGCCACCTGCACTACTCGTCGACGGCGATGTTCGCCGGCATCCCGGTCTCGGTCGCGTCGGCCACCTGCTACACCCAGGACCTCAACGTGCCGGTGGGCGCGACCCGCGCCCGCAACGGCGCCCAGGCGTTCAACCTGATCCACGTCTACGACGGCACGGTGCTGCACTCGGTGGTGCCGATCGGCGCCTCGACCGAGGTGTCCTACGTCTCGGCGAACGAGACGCAGCGGATCCTCGCGGACCACGGCGTCGAGATCGCCGCGGCGACGGCGGCCCCGGTCGCCCGGGACGAGGAGCTCTACCCGCCGCTCGTGGAGCGGGTGGGCGTCAGCGCGTAGCGACGCGACGGGGCGTCGGGGTCGCCCCGACGCCACCGGGCGCCGCGTCGACCGCGTCCTCGGACACGGCCGGCGGTGTCAGCGCCCGCCGGCGCGGTCCCGCGCGAACAGCCATCCGGCGAAAGCCAGCGCCGCGGCCAGCGCGACGCCCACGCCGACGCCCGCTCCCACTCCGATGCCCGGGAACACGAGCGAGCTCGCCAGGCCGAGCAGCAGCCCGGCCACCGCTCCCCCGACGGCCCAGCCCACGGTCAGTCCTCGCGCTCCCACGGAGCCGGGATCGGGTAGTACTCCTCGAGGAACCCGATGACGGCCTTGGTGCGCGCCTCCGCCGAGATCTCGGGGAAGCTGCCGTCGTTGAGGCAGAAGAAGTCGACTCCGCGGTTCTTGAGGAGCTTGCGCATGTCCTTCAGCCCCTGGTGCATCGTCGTGTCGACGTACTTCACCGAGGCGTTCTCCTGCACGACCGCGCGGCCGGTCATCAGCGCGTAGTAGTGGTAGAGCGAGTTGGTGACGGAGACGTCGCTCGCGGAGCGGAAGCGGCTCGCGGCGGTCGCGGTGAACTCCGGCTCGAACTCGGCCTCGAGCTCGGCCATCACGGTCTTGCGGAGCGGCGTGGCGGCGTGCTCGAGGTGACGGGTCGTCATCGCGCCGAAGCGCTCGCGGAGCAGGCGCCGGTTGACGCGGGCCGCGTTCTCGAAGCCGCTGCGGGAGGCGTTGGAGTCGCCCATGCCGATGCGCGTCGTCGCCTCGATGAACTTCGTGATGCCCCCGGGCGAGAAGAAGATCGACGGGTCGACCGGGCGCCCGAAGAACATGTCGTCGTTGGAGTAGAGGAAGTGCTCCGCCAGCCCCGGGATGCGGTGCAGCTGGCTCTCGACCGCGTGGGAGTTGTGCGTCGGCAGCACCGAGAGGTCGCGGAAGTGGTCCTCGCTGCGCACGAGGGTGACGTCCGGGTGCTCGTCCAGCCAGCGCGGGCGCGGGGAGTCGGTGACGATGTAGATGTGCCGGATCCACGGCGCGTACATGTAGACGCTGCGCAGGGCGTACTTGAGCTCGTCGATCTGGCGGAAGCGCGCCGGAGCGTCGTCGCCCTCGCCCACCACGTAGCTCGCCATGCGGGCCGCACGGGCGCGCTGGAACTCCAGGTCGGTGCCGTCGACCCACGAGAAGACGATGTCCACCTCGAAGCGGATGTCGCTGACGAGCGGCTCGAACATGCCCTCGAACGTCGGCCAGGTGCGGCCGTACGCCTCGACGTGGGCGTCGATGGCTTCGGCGACGGGGAGGCTGTTGCGCATGAGCGCGTTCTCGGCGGGAGTGATGATCTCCTCCTCGCCCACCTTCCACAGCTCGAGGCGGACGCCGCTGCGGGCGCCGTAGCGCAGCGATCCCGTCGAGGAGACGCGCGGGCGGAAGAGCTTGAAGACGGAGGCGCGCGGGTACGGCGCGAGCACGCCCTCGGCCAGGAGCTGGGGCGGGGTGCCCCGCTTGTCGACCGTCTTGGCGTAGAAGGGCTCGGTCGCGAAGGCACGCGCCAGCAGCGTGGCCAGCTCGGCGCCGAGCACGCGGTCCACCGCGAGGAAGGGCGAGCCGTCGGTGCCGCGGATGAGGCGGTAGGGGAATTCGGCGGCGTCGAGGACCTCGCCGATGGCGATCAGGTCCTCGGTCCAGGCCGCGCGGGGCGTCGTACTCGAGTTCACCAGCGAGAACAGGCCGGCATGGACCACGACGTCGTCGCGGTCGAAGTGGCGCGGGCGCAGGAGCGGTGACGGAAGAGCACGGACGGAAGGCATGATTCACATTATCCGCCGTGGATTTCGTCCGTGTGACCGGGCCGTCGGCTTGACAGCGACCGCGGGGCCGCACGGTCAGCGCGAGAGCGACCCCAGACGGTCCCCCGCCTTCTTCGCGGCCTTCGCGGCCCGCCTGGCGCGGTGCCGCTCCTCGGCGGCGACGACCCCCAGCGCGAAGGCCCCCTCCCCGCTGCGATCGGCCTCCTTCAGGATCAGCGCACGGGCGGCGAGCGCGTCGCGCTCCTCCCCCAGGGCGTCGGCGAGGTCCTCGCCCGCCTCGGCGAGCGAGCGGCGCCGGGCGCCGACGGCCTCGGGGACGACCGCCCGCCACGCCTCCACGGTGTAGCGGAGACGCTTCGCCGCCTTCCGCAGGTCGTGTCTGGCCTCGAGCGAGCCGCCGGCCGCCGCGGAGCCCGCTGCGGAGATGCGCGCGAGGTCCTTCGCGACGGAGCGGCGCACCAGCGCCGTCGCGCTCGAGCCCGCCCGCGCGGTGCGGGGCGGGTCCGCGAGCAGGGCGTCGAGCGAGGCGAGGAGCGCGAGGTAGCGGCCGCCGCGCAGAGTGCGGTCGACGCGGCGCAGCGCCGCGGCGTGCCGGTGCTCGATCTCCTCCAGCAGGGCGGAGGGGGAGCTCGGGGCGCCCTCGACGGCCGCCAGGGAGGCGCGGAACCGCTCGGCGAGCACCTCCTGATCGCGAGCCGCGCCGAGGACCCCTCCCAGCCAGCGCAGCTCGTCCCGCACGGGGTCGGTCGCCGCACGGTCGAGCACGGAGCGGGAGGCGGCGAGGACGGACCGGAGCCGGCGCGCGAGCACGCGCATCCGATGCAGGGCGTCGTCGGCCTCGAGGCGCACCCGCGGGTCGACGGCGCGCAGCTCGCGCAGGAGCGAGCGGACCGCGGCGAGCGCCGCCTCCCCGCCGTTCCGCGGATCCGGGACCGTCTCCTCGATCGGGCCGCCGGTGGCCCGGGCGAGCTTCGAGGCGCTGGCGGCCGGGCGGGCGCCCGCGGCGAGGAGGCGCTGCTCGATCGCGTCGAGGACCCGCTCGCCCTCGTCCCCAGGGACGTCGACGAGCTCGACCTCCCACTCCCTCCAGCGCCGCTCGCGGCCGGTGCGCTGGTCGCGCGCGGTCACCAGGTCGTCGGCGATCTCGGCGAGCTCCCGCCCGTGGGAGTCGAGGGCGCGGGTGATCGAGCGGACCGTCTCGAGCAGCGCCAGCGGCTCGAGCGGCGCGCGCCCCACCTGCCCGAGCACCGGCTCGCGGACGGCGGACGGGACCGTGCGCGAGGCCGTGAGCTCCGCGTGGATCTCGGTGCGGCCGGAGGAGCCGGGCAGCTTGACGTGCCAGCCCTGGTCGGATCCGCCCTCGCGGCGGCGCAGCGTGATCCGCGCCCGGGACAGAGCGCGCTCGGCGGTGTCGAAGTACTCGGCGCGGAGGGTCACCGGCTCCTCGGTGCGGACGCTCGCGACGCTCCCGGTGCCGGTCAGGTCGGGCAGCCGGGTGCCCGCGTCGACGTCGTACTTGCGCTCGACCTCGGTCTGCACTCTCCGCGCACCGCCCGCCCGGGACGTCGCCGACTCGTTCTCCGCACCGCTGGCCATGCTCCATTGTGATCACGCCCGGCGCCGCTGCGGCACCCCGGGCGGCCAGGGGCGCCCTCGCCCTAGGCTGGAGCGATGACCGCGCCCGTTCCGCCCGTCGCCCGCCGCGTCCCCCTCGAGCGCCGCCACCACGGCAACGTGGTGGTCGACCACTACGAGTGGCTGCGCGAGAAGGAGAGCCCCGAGGTGATCGCGCACCTCGAGGCTGAGAACGCGTACACCGAGGCGGTGCTGGCTCCTCTCGCTCCGCTGCGCGAGCGCCTGTTCGAGGAGATCCGCTCGCGGACGAAGGAGACCGACCTCTCGGTGCCCGTCCGGGAGGGCTCCTGGTGGTACTTCTCGCGCTCCTACGAGGGCCGCCAGTACGCCGTGCACTGCCGGGCGCCGATCAGCGGGCCGGACGACTGGACGCCGCCGTCGATCGCCGAGGGCGGTCCGCTCGAGGGCGAGCAGGTCGTCCTGGACGGCAACGCGGAGGCGGAGGGGCACGACTTCTTCTCGCTCGGCAGCTTCGACGTCTCGGCCGACGGCCGACGGCTGCTCTTCGGCACCGACGTCGAGGGCGACGAGCGCTACACCCTCCGCATCCGCGACCTCGAGACCGGCGAGGATCTGCCGGACGTCATCGAGGGCACCGGCGGCGGAGCGACCTTCGGCGCCGACGCGCGCTTCGTCTTCTACCCGACCGTCGACGAGTCCTGGCGCCCCGACACGATCTGGCGGCACGAGGTCGGCGCCGGGACCCCGGACGAGGTCGTCTTCGCCGAGCCCGACGAGCGCTACTGGATCGGCGTGGGCCTCACCCGCAGCCGCCGCTTCCTCGTCATCGAGATCGGCAGCAAGATCACGAGCGAGTGCCTGCTGCTGGACGCGTCCGACCCGACCGGCTCCTTCCGCTCGGTGTGGCCGCGCCGCGAGGGCGTGGAGTACGAGGTCGAGCACGCCGTCGTCGACGGACGCGACCGCCTGCTGATCGTGCACAACGACGGCGCCCTCGACTTCGAGATCGTCGAGGAGCCGGCCGACCTGTCGCTCGACGCCGACGCCCGGGCCCGCGAGCGCCGCGTGGTGGTGCCGCACCGCGAGGGCCGCCGGATCGAGGGCGTCGACGCCTTCGCCGGGCACGTCGTCGTCTCCTACCGGGCCGACGGAGCCACCCGGCTCGGGCTGCTCCGCGAGGACGGCGCCGGAGCGCGGCTCGAGGAGATCGTCTTCGACGAGCCGCTCTACGACGCGGGCCTGGCGGGCAACCCGGAGTGGGAGCAGCCCTCCCTCCGCCTCGCCTACACCTCGTTCGTCACCCCCTCGACCGTGCTCGCGCTCGACGTCGCGACGGGCGAGCGCACGGTGCTCAAGCAGCAGCCGGTGCTCGGCGACTACGACCCCGCGCTCTACGTGCAGCGGAGGGAGTGGGCCGTGGCGGAGGACGGCACGCGGGTGCCCCTCTCGCTCGTCTGGCGCCGCGACGCCGCCGATCCGGACTCGGCCCCCGCGCCGCTCCTCCTCTACGGCTACGGCTCGTACGAGGCGAGCATCGACCCGGGCTTCTCGATCGCGCGCCTCTCGCTGCTCGACCGCGGCGTCGTCTTCGCCGTCGCGCACGTCCGCGGCGGCGGGGAGATGGGCCGCTCCTGGTACGAGAACGGGAAGACGCTGGCGAAGCGGACGACCTTCACCGACTTCGTCTCCGCGGCGCGGCACCTGGTCGACGCGGGCTTCACCACTCCGGACCGCCTGGTCGCGCAGGGAGGGTCGGCCGGCGGCCTGCTGATGGGCGCGGTCGCGAACCTCGCCCCGGAGGCGTTCGCCGGCGTCCTCGCGCAGGTCCCGTTCGTCGACGCGCTCACCTCGATCCTCGACCCGTCGCTCCCGCTCACGGTGATCGAGTGGGACGAGTGGGGCGACCCGCTGCACGACGCCGAGGTCTACGCCTACATGAAGTCGTACTCGCCCTACGAGAACGTCCGCGAGGGCGTGCAGTACCCCCGGATCCTCGCGACGACGAGCCTCAACGACACCCGGGTGCTGTACGTGGAGCCGGCGAAGTGGGTGGCCAGGCTCCGCGAGGTCGGCGCTCCCGCGCTGCTGCGCACCGAGATGACAGCGGGACACGGCGGAGTGAGCGGACGCTACGAGCGCTGGCGCGAGATCGCGTTCGAGTACGCCTGGACGCTGGACGTGCTCGAGCTGGCCTGAGCGCCCCGCCGCAAGCCCCTCCGCCCGTCGTCCGCGGCCAGTAGGGTTCGGGGTGCCGACGGAGGGAAGAGCATGAGCGCAGGCCTGTCGATCGACCGCATCGCCGCATGGGTGGCGGACCAGAGGTGGTACGCGAGCAAGGGGCGGCGCCCCGAGCTGGAGGTCCGCGGCGCCTGGTCGCTGCACCCCGGCGAGGCGGAGGTGGTGGACCACCTCTTCATCGACCGGGCAGGCACGAGCCCGGTGCTGTACCAGGTGCCGGTGACCGTCCACGCGGCTCCGGTGCCCGGGCTCGAGGACGCCCTCGTCTACTCCGACGACGCGCACTACGTGTACGACGCTCCGCGCGACCCGGTGTTCGCCCGCGCCCTGCTCGGCATGATCGCCGACGGCGGCCGCTCCGACGAGGACGGCGCCCAGGGCGGCGCCCGCGCCGAGGGCCACCGGCAGCCGGGTGCCGCGATCGGGGCGTTCGCGTCCTCGAAGGTGCTCAGCGGCGAGCAGTCGAACACCTCGGTGATCGTCCGCACCACCGCCGACGACGGATCCGACGCGACCCCGGTGATCGTCAAGGTCTTCCGCGCCCTCCACCACGGCGACAATCCGGACGTGACGGTGCAGTCGGCGCTCAACGCCGCCGGGAGCGCCCTCGTCCCGCCCGTGATCGGCAACGTGACCGGCGAGTGGGACGACGAGGGCGAGGAGACGGGCCGCGCCTTCGGGCACCTCGCCTTCGCGCAGGAGTTCCTCCCCGGGGTCCAGGACGCGTGGCGCGTCGCCCTCGAGGCGGTCGCCGCCGACTCCGACTTCACCGGACCCGCCCGCGAGCTGGGCCGCGCCACCGCCGAGGTGCACGCGACGCTGGCGGAGGTCATGCCGACCGAGGACACCACGTCCGAGGTCGTCGAGCGGATGGTCGCGGCCATGCGCCGTCGCCTGCGCATCGCCTCGGCCGAGGTCCCCGTGATCGCCGAGGACTCGGAGGCGATCGAGGCCGTGTTCCGCGCCGCCGAGACCGCGCCGTGGCCGAGGCTCCAGCGCATCCACGGCGACTACCACCTCGGGCAGGTCCTGTCCGTGCCCGATCGCGGCTGGGTGCTCCTCGACTTCGAGGGCGAGCCGCTGCGGCCCATGCACGAGCGCCGTCTTCCCGACGTGGCGCTCCGCGACGTGGCGGGGATGCTGCGCTCCTTCGACTACGCGGCGGGTGCGCACGAGCAGGCCGAGCCGGGCGCCTCGAGGGCGGCGTGGGCGGCGGCGAGCCGTGCCGCGTTCCTCGAGGGCTACGCCGAGCAGGCGGGCGACGCGGTCACCGCGCACCGGGCGGTGCTCGACGCGTTCGAGCTCGACAAGGCCGTCTACGAGGCGATCTACGAGGCGCGCAACCGGCCGGAGTGGCTGTCGATCCCGGTCGCCGCGGTGCAGCGCCTCGCCGGACGCTCGTAGGGTGGCAGGCATGAGCGACGACACCGACGACAAGAAGCCCCTGGACCCGCTGAGCGACTTCAGCATCCCGGGCGACACCGATCTGCACACGACCGGCGATGCCTCGGGCGCGGACGGCGACGAGGTCGCGGAGCCCGGAGCGAACGAGGACTGAGCCGCCTGCTCTGCGGGGCCGGCCGTCGGCTCGGCTCCGCGGAGCCGACGGCCGGACTAGCGCAGCGGGGCGAGCGGCTCGACCGCCGGCCCCTCCAGCACCGTCCCGTCGGCTGCGAAGCGGGAGCCGTGCAGCGGACAGTCCCAGCTGCGCTCCGAGTCGTTCCAGGTGACGATCCCGCCCAGGTGCGGGCACACCGCCGACACCGCGCAGCGCCGCCCCTCCACGGTGGAGACCGCGACGGGCTGCAGGCCGTCGCGGGCGAGCGAGCCCTGGCCCTCCGCCGGCACCACCCCGGCCGAGCGGGGCGCGCGGAGCGCTGCCGACCAGCCGCGGGCGTACCAGGCGCCCACCGCCAGCCCGGCGCCGAGCCCCTCCGCCATCACCCGCGGCAGCGTGGGCCGGCGGTGCAGCGTCCTCGCCCAGGCCGGCGTCGCGCCCTCGAGGTCGGCGACGAGCGTCAGCGCGGCCTGCACCGCGTTGGTCATCCCCCACTTGTCGTAGCCGGTCGCCAGGAAGATCCGTCCGCGGCCCCGCGGCAGCCAGCCCACGAACGGCACGCGGTGGAACGGCTCGTAGTCCTGGGCGCTCCACTGCGCGACCGGCTCCGCCCCCGGGAAGGACCGCCGCGTCCAGGCGACCAGGTCGTCCACCGCCTCCGAGGTGACGGGCCTGCGCCCCACCGGGTGGCCGTTGCCGCCGATCAGGAGGAGCCGCTCGCCGTCGCGCTCGGCGTCGCGCACCGAGCGGGACGGCTCGTCGACCGAGAGGTACATGCCGTCGGGGATCGGCGCGTCGGTGCGGAACGCGACCGCGTACGAGCGCAGCGCGGCGATCTTGGCGAAGTAGAGGCCGCGGTCGAGGATCGGCGCCCCCGTGAGCAGGTAGGCCCGGTCCCCGGTCACCGGGCCCGCGCTGGTGCGGACCCGGACGGGAGCGGTCGCTCGCATCCCGAGGGCCCGGACGCCCTGCACCAGGCTGCCCCCGGCGGCGCGGAAGTCGGCGGCGAGCGCGGTGAGGACGTCCATCGGGTCGAACTGGGCCTGGTCGTCGAGGGCGACGGCCGCCGTGCTGGGGAACGGCACGTCGAGCTCGCCGACGAGGCGGGTCGCGAGGCCGAAGCGGCGCGCGGTCGCATGCTCCTTCAGGACGGCGTCCACGCCCTCGGGCGTCTGCGCGTAGCTGTAGGCGGTGCGCCTCTGCACCGGCACGCCCGCGCCCTCGCAGTAGTCGAGCAGCCAGCGGAAGCCCGCGAGGTTCGCCGCGACGTAGGCCTCGGTCACCGCGGGGATGTTGCGCTCCGCGATCCGGGAGAGGTGCGCTCCCTGCAGGAGGCTGAGCTTCGCCGTCGTGTTCCCGGTCGTGACGGCGCCGACCTCCCGCGCCTCCAGCACCAGCACGCGCCGGCCGGTCCGCTGCAGGAGGAGCGCGGTGACCAGCCCGGTGAGCCCGGCGCCGACCACGACGTCGTCGTAGTGCGCGCCCGGCACGAACTCGTCGGAGGGGATCGGAGCCGCGCCCGCCCGCCAGAGGGAGCGGGGCCGCGGGGCCGTCGTGGTCGTGTCCTCCGGAGTCATCGGGAGTCCCTCCGTTCAGGGGCCGGACGGCCCGCGAGCGACGCTACGCGGAGCCTCCGGGACCGTCACGGTGTTGACACGTCGCGGGACGCGGGCTCAGAGCCAGCCCCACCGCTTGAAGAGCCGGTGCAGCACCACGCTCGAGGCGAGCATCGCCGCGAGCGCCGCCGGGTACCCCCACGCCACGTGCAGCTCGGGCATCACGTCGAAGTTCATGCCGTAGATGCTCGAGATCATGGTCGGCGCGAAGAAGATGGCCGCCCAGGCGGAGATCCGCTTGACCTCGTCGTTCTGCTGGTTGCCCACCTCCGCGAGCTTCTTCATGTCCTCGTTCTGGCGCTGGGCGACGAGGGTCGCGTTCACCGCCAGGATCTCCCGCAGCGTGGTGCGGAAGCCGTCGACCCGCTCGGTGACGAGCGCGACGTGGTCGGCGACGTCGCGGATGTAGCGGCGCAGCTCCACATCCGACTGGAACACCTCGAAGTCGGTGACGAGCCGCCCGAGCATGCCGGTCAGCGGAGCGACCGCGCGCTGGAAGTCCAGCACCTCCTGGCTGAGCTCGTAGATGCGGCGGGACACCGCCGGGTCGCCCTCGAAGACCTGCGCCTCGATCTCGTCGATGTCGTTCTCGAGACCGGCGACGACGGGCGAGTACTGATCCACGACGGCGTCGAGGATCGCGTACAGCACGGCGACCGGGCCGACGCGCAGCAGCTCCGGATCGGCCTCCATCCGCCGCCGCACCAGCGAGAGGTCGGGCTTCTCGGAGTGGCGGACCGTGACGACGAAGTTCGACCCCACGAACAGGTGGAGCTCGCCGAAGTCGACCTCCTCGCGCTGGTCGGAGTAGCTGGCGGCGCGCAGCACCACGAACATGTCGCTGCCGTACCGCTCGAGCTTGGGCCTCTGGTGCGCGCTGATCGCGTCCTCGAGGGCGAGCGGGTGCATCGAGAACTCGTCCTCGAGCGCGGCGAGCTCGGCCGCGTTCGGCCGGTACAGCCCGATCCACGCCATCGCGTCGGGCAGCTTCTGCAGGGCGGCGAGCGCCTCCGGGATGCTGCCGGGAGAGACGACCCGGCGGCCGTCCTGGTAGATCGCGTTGTCGACCGTGCTGGTGCGGACCGGCTCGTCGTCCGGGCGCAGACGCTGGATGGGAGCGGTGTCCTCGGCGGCGGCGCGGGTGCGCGAGCCCAGACCCAGGATCGTCGCGGGGACGCGGGGCAGCTTCACGACCATCTCCTCTGCTCGACCGACGCCCTATTGTGCACCTCCCGGTGAACGGGAGGTGTCCGCTGCGCCGCCGGTGTCGGAGGGCCTCACTAGCCTGGAGTCGCTCCCCCGGACGACGCAGAGGAAGGACGACCGTGAAGCTGCTGCACACCTCGGACTGGCACATCGGCCGCACCTTCCACGGGCACTCCACGACGGCGGCGCTCGCGACCGTGCTCGAGGCCCTGGTCGAGACGGTGCGGGCCGAGCGCGTGGACGCGGTGCTGATCGCCGGCGACGTCTTCGACTCCGCCGTGCCCGCCGCGGAGCACTACACCCTCCTCACCCGCACGCTCGAGGCGATCCGCGCGGCCGGCGCCGAGGTCGTCCTCACCAGCGGCAACCACGACTCCCCCGCCCGGCTCGGCTTCCAGGCGGGGCTCCTTCGCGGAGCGGGCGTCCACGTCCTCACCGACCCCGAGGCGTACGCCGAGCCGGTCGTGCTGCGCGACGCGTCCGGGCTCGAGGTCGGCGTCCACGGCATCCCCTTCCTCGAGCCCGCCCTCTACCGCCACCGGCACCCGGAGGAGCAGCTGCGCCGCCACGAGGACGTGCTCGCCTTCGCGATGGCGCGGGTGCGCGCCGCCGCCGAGGCGGCGGGCCGTCCCTGGGTCGTGCTCGCGCACTGCTTCGCGGTCGGAGCCCCGGCCGCGGTCCTCGAGCGCGACATCACGGCGGGCGGGCTCGACTACGTCTCGGTCGAGCACTTCGCCGCGGCCGACTACGCGGCGCTCGGGCACATCCACGGACGCGCCGAGCTGCTGCCGGGAGTGCGCTACTCCGGAGCGCCGCTGCACTACTCGTTCGGCGAGGCGTCGAAGCCGCGCGGCGCCTGGCTGGTGACGATCGGGCCCGAGGGGCTCGAGGGCGTCGAGTGGTCGCCGCTCCCCGTGCCGAGGAGGCTCAGCGTGATCGAGGGCGAGCTCCAGCAGCTGCTGCGCGATCCCTCCCTGGCCGAGGTGGAGGGCGACTGGGTCTCGGCGGTGCTCACCGATCCCGTGCGCCCGCTCGACGCGATGGCGCGCCTGCAGTCGCGCTTCCCCGGCTGCGCCACGCTCGAGCACCGGCCCCCGCACGCCGCGGCCGAGCCGCGCGCGTACGCCGAGCGGATCCGCGGGCGGAGCGACGTGGAGGTCGTCGACGACTTCCTCGCCCACGTCCGCGGCGGTCACGGCGCCACGGAGACCGAGCGCGCCCTCACCCTCGACGCGCTCGCGGCCGTCGAGGCCGAGGCTCTGCGGTGAGGATCCGCCGACTCGCCTTCGCCGGACTCGGACCGTTCCGCGCCGAGCAGTGCGTCGACTTCGACCGGCTCGAGGACGTGGGCGTGTACCTCATCGCCGGGCGCACTGGAGCGGGCAAGTCGACGATCCTCGACGCGATCGCGTTCGCGCTCTACGGCTCGGTCCCCCGCTTCGACGGCACCGCCTCGCGCCTCCGGAGCGACCACAGCGGCCCCGAGGACGAGACCTTCGCCGAGCTCGACTTCGAGGCGGCGGGGCGCGTCTACCGCGTCCGGCGCTCGCCCGAGTACGAGCGGCCGAAACGGCGCGGCACCGGCACCACGACCCAGCCGGCGAAGGTCGAGCTGCTGGAGCAGGTCGACGGCACCTGGGTCGGGCTCTCGTCGAGCGCGAAGGAGGTGGGCGCCGACATCGGCCGGATCGTCGGCCTGACGAAGGACCAGTTCCTCCAGGTGATCCTGCTGGCGCAGAACCGCTTCCACGAGTTCCTGCTCGCGAAGAACGACGACCGGCAGCGGCTCCTGCGCACGCTCTTCGCGACCGAGCGCTTCGATCTGCTCCGCCGCCGCCTGCTCGAGCAGCGCGACGCGAGCGCCGTCGAGCTCGAGGAGGAGCGCGCGGCCGTGACGGCGCTCGCGGACGAGGCCGTCCGGCTCCTCGATGACGGAGCCGAGCCGCCTCTGCCGGACGCCGCCTGGTTCGCCGGGCTGCCGGCGCGGCTCGCCGCTCCGCTCGAGGCGGCCCGGGCCGGCTCCGCCGCGGCCGACGCGGCGCACGAGGCCGCGGGCGCCGCTCTCGACGAGGCCCGGCGCACCGCCCGGGGCCAGGAGCGGCGCCGGCGCGCCCTCATCGAGGCGGAGGAGCTCGTGGTCGCCGAGGCGCACGTCGAGCAGCAGCGGGCCGCGATCGAGCGCGCGCGCCGGGCCGACGGCGTGCTGCCGCTGCTCCGCTCCGCCCGGGCAGCCGCCGAGAAGGAGCGGGCCGCCCGGCAGCAGCGCGACCTCGCCGCCGACGCCTACGGGGACGCGTCCGGGGGCCCGGCCGCCGAGACGGCCGAACGGCTCGCCGCTGTCCTCGGCGCCCTCGCCGAGGCGCTGGCAGAGGAGCGCCGGCTCCCCGACGCGGAGCGCGTCGCCGAGCGGTCCGCACGCGCCGAGCAGGCGGCGGCGACCGCGCTCGCGGGGATCGAGGCGGAGCTGCGCGAGCTGCCCGCCCGCGTCGACGCGCTCGCCGCCGAGGAGGAGTCCCTGGCCGGGGAGGCCGCCGCTGTCCCCACGCGCGTCGACGAGCTCGCCGCGCTCGAGCGGAGGATCGCCGCGGCCCTCGAGCGCGATCTCACTGCGGCGGGTCTGCAGCGGCTCGGCACGGCCTACGCCGACGCGGCGCGGGTCCACGGCGAGCGCGCCGCGGAGCAGGCCGCCCTGATCGCGCGCCGGTTCGCCGGGTTCGCCGGGGAGCTCGCCGAGCGGCTGGAGCCGGGCGAGCCCTGCCCCGTCTGCGGCTCGTGCGAGCACCCCCGCCCGGCCGAGCACGACGGCCCGACGACGGTCGGCACCGACGACCTCGACCGGGCCCGCGTCGCGGTGGAGCGCGCCGCCGCCGCCCTCGACGGCGCCCGCGAGCGCGAGGGAGCCGCGGCTCGGGCTCTCGCGGCGCTCGAGGAGCGTGTGGGCGAGGACGCGGATCCGGAGTCGCTCCGCCCGGCGCACGAGGAGCGGCTCGCCTCGGCGCGCCGCGCCGCCGCCCGCATGGAGGAGCTGCGGCGCGAGCGCACCCGGCTGCGCACCCGGATCGACGCTCTCACGACCGGACGGGACGCCGCTCGCGAGGAGCACCGCGCCCGCGCCGACGAGTCCGCCCTCGCCGCTGAAGCGTTGCGGCTGCTGCGGGAGCGCGTCGAGGCCTTCCGCGACGGCGCGACGAGCGTCGCCTCGCGGGTCGAGCAGCTGAGTGCCCAGCGCCGCCGTGCCGTCGCCCTGGTCGAGGCCGAGGAGGCGGCCGTCTCGCGGTCCGAGGCCGCCGCCGCCGCCCGGGAGGAGCTCGCCGAGGTCCTCGCCGAGCGCGGCTTCACGACCGCCGAGGAGGCCGAGTCGGCCGCGCTCGCCAGCGGGGACCGGGCTCGGGCCGAGGCCGTCGTCGCCGAGCACGAGCGACGGCGGAGCGCGACGGAGGCGGTGCTGTCCGACCCGGAGCTCCGCGGACTGCCGGGCACGGCCGTCGACCTCGCCGCCGCCGAGGAGCGCTCGCGCGAGGCCTCCGCCCGTCGCGACGAGGCGCGAGCCGGCCTCTCCGTGCTCGAGCACCGCTCGGAGCGCCTGGCCGAGCTCGCCGCGACGGCCGCGGGCCGCCTCGCCGTGCTGGGTGAGCGTCTCCACCGCCACGAGGAGCTGCGCGCGCTGGCCGAGACCGTCTCCGGCCGGGGGCAGAACACGCGCCGGATGGACCTCGAGGCCTTCGCCCTCGCCGGACGCCTGGAGGAGATCGTGACCGCGGCGAACCTCCGCCTCGACGCGATGACCAGCGGCCGCTACGCCCTCGCCCACGACGACTCGCTCGCCTACCGCGGCGCCGCCTCCGGCCTCGGGATCGACGTGCTCGACGCCTTCACCGGCGTCCGCCGGCAGCCCGCCTCGCTCTCCGGCGGCGAGACGTTCCTCGCCTCGCTCGCCCTCGCCCTCGGCCTCGCCGACGTGGTGACGGCGCAGTCCGGCGGCATCTCGCTCGAGACCATGTTCATCGACGAGGGCTTCGGCTCGCTCGACGCCGAGACGCTCGAGACGGCGCTCAGCACGCTCGACGAGCTGCGGTCGGGCGGTCGGACGATCGGCCTGATCAGCCACGTCGACGCGATGCGCGAGCGGCTGCCGATCGGCCTCCGCGTCGCAGTGGGGCCGCGCGGCGACTCGACGATCCTCACCGGCTGAGCGGCCGCTCCCGGGCGAAGGGGCGGCGACGGCCCGCTCCCTCCTCTCGCACTGCAGCAGCGAGCGCGCCCGCGCCCGCTGCTAGGGTCGTGCGCAGTGACACGGGGTGCCCGCCAGGGCTGAGAGAAGACCCGTTGAACCTGATCTAGTTCGTACTAGCGAAGGGATGTCGCGAATGAGCATTCGCACGCCTGTCCACCCGACCCTCCCCGCCGACACGGCGCCCGACCCGGCGTCCGTGGGTCGCGATCTCGCCGAGCTCCGCGCCGCCGGGCCCCTGGTGCAGTGCATCACGAACGCGGTCGTCACCGGCTTCACCGCCAACAGCCTTCTGGCCCTCGGCGCCAGCCCGGCGATGTGCGACCTGCCCGGCGAGGCGGGCGTCTTCGCGGGCCTCGCCTCCGCGGTGCTCGTCAACCTCGGCACGCCCGGAGCGGAGCAGCGCGAGGGTGCTCGCGAGGCGGTCGCCGCGGCCGGACGCGCCGGCACCCCGTGGGTGCTCGATCCGGTCGCCGTGGGCCCGCTGCCCGTCCGCACCGCTCTGGCGGTGGAGCTGCTCGAGGCGCGGCCCGCGATCATCCGCGGCAACGCCTCCGAGATCCTCGCCCTCGCGGGAGCCGGTGCGGGCGGCCGCGGCGTGGACGCCGTCGACACCGCCGAGCAGGCGCTCGACTCCGCCCGCGACCTCGCCCGCCGCACCGGCGGCGTGGTCGCCGTCTCGGGAGCGGTCGACCTCGTCACCGACGGCGAGCGGATCGTCCGGGTCACGGGGGGCCACCCGCTGCTGACCCGCGTGACCGGCGGCGGCTGCGCGCTCGGCGCCGTGATGGCGGCGTTCCTCGGCGCGGGCGCCCGCCCGCTCGACGCGGCCGTCAGCGCTTCCGCGGTCTGGGGCCTCGCCGCCGAGCGGGCCGCCGCCGCGAGCAGCGGTCCCGGGTCCTTCGCCGTCGGCCTCCTCGACGCCCTCGCTGCCCTCCAGCCGGCCGACGCCGAGGCCGGGGCGCGGATCGCATGAGCCTCGACCTCTCGCTCTACCTCGTCACGGACACCGCCCAGTGCGGCCCGCGCGGCGTGCCCGCGGTGGTCGCCGCCGCCGTCCGGGGCGGAGTCACGACCGTGCAGATCCGCGATCACGACGCCCCCGCCGCCGAGCTCGTCGCCCTGACCCGGGCCGTCGCCGCCGTCCTCGACGAGCGCACGACCCTGCTGGTCGACGACCGCGTCGACGTCGCCCTCGCCGCCCGCCTCGCGGGCGCCCGCGTCCACGGCGTCCACCTCGGGCAGTCCGACCTCCCCGTCACCGCCGCCCGCTCGCTGCTCGGACCCGACGCGGTGATCGGGCTCACCGCGAACACCCCCGAGCACCTCGCCGCCGTCCGCGCCCTGCCCGCGGGGACGGTCGACTACCTCGGCGTCGGCGTCATCCGGCCCACCGCGACCAAGCCCGACCACCCCGCTCCCCTCGGTGTCGACGGGTTCGCCGCCCTCGCCGCGGCCGCGGCGCTGCCCTGCGTCGCCATCGGCGGAGTCGGAGCCGCGGACGCGGGGCCACTCCGCCTCGCCGGAGCGGCCGGGCTCGCGGTCGTGTCGGCGCTCTGCACGGCCGCCGACCCCGCGGCGGCCGCCCGCCTGATCCGAGCGGAGTGGGACCGATGACCGCCGGCGCCCGCGTCCCCCGTGTCCTCAGCATCGCCGGCACCGATCCGACCGGCGGTGCCGGCATCCAGGCCGACCTCAAGTCGATCGGCGCGCTCGGCGGCTACGGCATGGCGGTCGTCACCGCGCTCGTCGCGCAGAACACGCACGGGGTCCGCTCCGTGCACCTGCCGCCCGCCGCGTTCCTCCGCGAGCAGCTCGACGCGGTGAGCGACGACGTCACGATCGACGCGGTGAAGATCGGGATGCTCGCCACGGCCGAGTACGCCGGAGTCGTCGCCGAGTGGCTCGACGAGCTCCGCCCGCCCGTCGTGGTCGTGGATCCGGTGATGGTCGCGACCAGCGGTCACCTGCTGCTCGCTCCCGAGGCGGAGGACGCCGTGCGCGACCTGCTCCGCCGCGCCGACCTGGTGACGCCGAACCTCCCCGAGCTGGGCGTGCTGGCCGGAGAGCCGACCGCCTCCGACTGGCCGGCCGCGCTCGCGCAGGGGGCGATGCTCGCCCGCGCCCTCGACGCCGCCGTGCTGGTGAAGGGCGGCCACCTCGACGGCCCCGCCACCCCGGACGCGATCGTCACCCCCGACGGCCTCGTGCGCGAGGTCCCCGGCGAGCGCGTCGCCACCTCGAACACGCACGGCACCGGGTGCTCGCTCTCGTCCGCGATGGCGACGCTCCTGGCCGGGCGCGACGCCTCCTCCGACGCCCTGGTCGAGGCGCTGACGGAGGCCAAGGAGTGGCTGACCGGCGCCCTGCGCGCCGCCGACGCTCTCGAGGTCGGCACCGGCAACGGCCCGATCGACCACTTCCACCGGCAACGTCCTCCGGCGTTCTGCGCGGACGTCTGGGAGAGGACCCGGACCCTCCGCGACGAGATCGACGCGCTCCCGTTCGTGCGGGCCCTCGGCGACGGCTCCCTCGGGCGGGAGGACTTCGAGTGGTACCTCGAGCAGGACGCTCTCTACCTCACCGAGTACGCCCGCGTCCTGGCCGTGGCGGCGCAGCGCGCGCCGACCACCGCCGAGCAGGTCTTCTGGGCCGAGGGCTCGGCGTCCGCCCTCGCGGCGGAGGCGCAGCTGCACCGCGACCGGCTCGGGACCAGGGACGCGGCTCCCGCGCCCGTGACCCGCGGCTACACCGACCACCTGCTCGCGGTCGCCGCGCGGGGCGGCTACGGCGAGATCGTCGCCGCCCTGCTCCCCTGCTTCTGGCTCTACGCCGACGTCGGGTCGCGCCTCGCCGCCTCCGGGCACCCCGAGCACCCCTACGCGGACTGGCTGCTCACGTACGGCGACCCGGTCTTCGCGACGGCCACCGAGCGGGCGATCGAGTTCACGGAGCAGGCCGCCCGCGACGCCTCACCGAGGCAGCGCGCCGCGATGAGGGACGCGTTCCTGCGGTCGAGTTCGTTCGAGAAGGACTTCTTCGCCGCACCGCTCGCCCGGACCGGCTGAGCTCTCAGCCGGCCCGGTCGGGTGCGCTCAGCCGATCGCCTCGCGCAGGACGTGCATGAGGGCGTCCAGCTGCACCGTGTCGGCCGAGGCCGTCTCGGCGTCCGCGCCGTCGAGCGCCCGGGCGGCGAGACCGGCCTTGGCGTCGATGAGCTCGGCGATCTTCGCGTCGATCGTGTGCGCCGCGATGATCCTCCACGCCGTCACCGGCTCCTCCTGGCCGATGCGGTGCACGCGGTCGATCGCCTGCGTCTGCTCGGCCGAGGTCCACGACAGCTCGGCGAGCACCACGTTGGAGGACGCCTGCAGGTTCACGCCGACTCCCGCCGCGGTGAGCGAGCACACGGCGACAGAGACGTCAGGGTCCTCGTTGAAGGCGTCGATCTGCGTCTGGCGGAACGCCGCGGTCTGGTCGCCGCGGATGGAGACGGACGTCAGCTCGCGCTTCTCGAACGTGTCCTCCGCCTGGTCCATCACGTCGATGTGCTTCGCGAAGAAGACGACCTTGCCCACCGAGCGGGCCAGCTGCGAGGCGTAGTCGGCGGCCAGCGCCGCCTTGGCCTGGCCGATCCGGCGCACCATGGTGAAGACGTTCTCGCCGGTCTTGGCCGACTTCGACTCCTCGAGCTCGCTCTGCGCCACGATGCGGATGAACCGCTCGCGCTCGTCGTCGTCGAGCTCGTGCGTGATCGAGGAGGTGACCGCCCTGAAGCGCTGCAGCATGCGGGCGCCGAGCTCGCGCTCGGCCTTCTGGATGGAGCGGCCGAGGTCGTCGTCCAGCTCGACGGGCAGGTCGACGATCCGCTTCGACGGCAGGTCGGCGGCGACGTCGATCTTCTTGCGCCGGACGATGCCGAGGTCGATCACGGCCTCGCGCGCCTCCGGGTAGAAGCCCGTGTCGGCGGGGGTGAGGCCCGTCTCCTCGAGGCGGCCCATCAGCTCCGGCCCCGGCTTGGTCTCGTCGATCCAGCCGAGGAAGCGCCAGATGGCGCGGAAGTCGTCGACGTCGTTGATCAGCGGGGTGCCGGTCAGCGCGATCATCAGCGGATCGTGCCCCGGAGTGGTCTCGCGGATCCTCGACGCCAGCGCGAGCACGCTCTGCGAGCGCTGCGAGCGGAGGTTCTTGATGAAGTGCGCCTCGTCGACGACCATGCCGCGGAAGCCCAGGCTCCCGAGCCAGCCGATGTGCCGGTCGAGGATGTCGTAGTTGACGATGACCACGTCGGCGAACGCGTCGAGCGTGCCGCCGTCTCCGTGGATGACCGTGGCGCGCCGCTGCGGGGTCCAGTGCTCGACCTCGCGCGCCCAGTTCATCTTGACCACGTTCGGCACCACCGCGAGCAGCGGGTACGCCCCGACCACCGAGGCGGCGAGGAGGCTCTGCGCGGTCTTGCCCAGACCCGGCTCGTCGGCGAGCAGGAAGCTGCGGTGCCCCTCGCGGGCGCTCTCGATGAAGCGCGCCTGGTGCGGCATCAGCTCGCGGCCGCGCGGCGAGACCCGGTCGAGCTTCGGCGGCTCCGGGAGCTCCATGCTCGCGGCCCGTCCGCCCGCTCCGTACTCGAACGCCTTGAAGAGCGGCCCGAGCAGCTCCCAGTCGTCGAGCCTGCGGCGCGGCGCCGGAGCCGAGGCCTCGGCGATCGAGAAGTCCGGCGGGAGGAAGGGGTTCGCCAGCTGGCGGGCGCGCACCGACTGCGGCACGACCTGGTTGACCGGCACCTCGGGCTTGGGCTCCGGCTCGGTCACGATGAGCAGCTCGTCGGGGCTGAGCTCCGCGCCCGCCTCGAGCAGCCAGTCGCGGCGGAGCTTCTGCGCGGCCGCCGTGACGCCGGCCTCCGATTCGAGCAGCGCGATCAGGCTGGTGTCGCGGGCGGCCGTCTTGGCCAGGATCGTGGCGATGCCGTCGAGGCGCTTCATCTCCTCGGCGCGCTGCGCGTCGCTGAGCGAGGGATCGACCTTGACCCGCTTGCGCTCCTCGCGCATCAGGAGGGCGATCACCAGGAACTTCGTCCGGTTGGTCGGCCCGACCTTGCCGGTCTGGGCCTTCGCCTCCACCTCGCGGACGCGGCGGGCGAGGATCGGGATGATCCCCGCGTTGTCCACGCCGCGCGAGCGCGATCGGGGTCGGCTCCCGGCGGCGTTCGACGCTCGTCGCGTCTGACCGGACTGACGCTGGCCGCTGCGAGCCATGCTCCTCCTCGATGTGTGACGGGGGCGGAGGAGGGGTTCCCGCGCGCTGCCGTCGCCGTGCATCCGCCGGATCGCCTCCGGGGAGGCGTCGGGCGTCGGTGCATCCGGTGGCCGTCGGGAGCTCCGAGCAACGGGTCTGGGACCCGGTCGCAGCATCCCCGGCGTGCGGGTGCGGCGCCAGTCTACTCCTCGGGGCGGTCCGGTCGGCGCTCCGCCGCGCGGACGGTCGCGCTCGTCGTCATTCCGGGGTCGGGACGCGGATCACGAGACCCGCCGCCACGAAGACGCCGACCGCGGCGAGGCTCAGCGAGAACCAGATCGCGTCCGGGAACGCGAACGGCAGCACCGGGTTCCACAGCACGAGCACGGGGATGAGCCCGATCAGCCAGAGGAGTGCGCGCGCCTGGATCGCGAACCAGCCGATGACCGCCGCGAGGATCGCGACCGGGTAGCGGATGAAGTCGTAGGCGTCGGAGCCGACGAGGGCGAGCCCGGCCAGCAGCACGATCGCGCCGAGGATCCCGGGCGCGAGCGCCATGCGGGCGCGGTCGCGCGAGGGGTAGCGGGCGGCGGTCGCGCGGGACGGCTTGCGGGTGCTCACCCCTCGATCGTAGGCGCGCATACCCCGCCCGGGTACCGCCTGCGGCGCGTAGGCTGGAGGAGTGATCGAGGACCTCAAGAAGCGCTCGCTGCACCGTGCCCGGATCCTGGGCGGCCAGATGCGCGGCCTCGAGCGGATGATCGAGAACGAGGACTACTGCGTCGACATCGTCACGCAGTCCCTCGCGATCCAGAAGTCGCTCGGCTCGCTCAACAAGCTCATCGTCGAGAACCACCTCCGCACGCACATCACCGCGATGTTCGAGGAGGGCGGAGACGCCCGCGAGGCGGCCATCGCCGAGCTCGTGAAGATCTTCGAGCTCTCCAACAACCGCTCGTGACCGCCGGCCTCGTCGCCGCGGCGCGGGTGCGCCCGCTGCTGCTCGACGGGGGCCTGGGCACGGAGCTGGAGGCGCAGGGCGCCGCGGTGGACTCCTCGCTCTGGAGCGCCCGGGTCCTGCTGGAGGAGCCCGGCCGGGTCGTCGCCGCGCACCGCGCCTTCGCCGAGGCGGGCGCCCGGGTCGCGGTGACCGCGAGCTACCAGGTGTCCGCGAGCGGATTCGCAGCCGCGGGGCTGGCCCCGGGCCTCGTCGAGCGCGCCCTCCGGGAGAGCGTCGACCTGGCCCGGCGCGCGCAGAGCGGCTGGGTCGCCGCCTCCGTCGGCCCTTTCGGTGCGAGCCTCGGCGACGGCTCCGAGTACCGCGGCGACGACGGCCTCACCGTCGGCGAGCTCGCCGCCTGGCACCGCCCGCGCCTGGAGACCCTGGCCGCGGCCGGGCCCGACCTGCTCGCCGTCGAGACCATCCCGTCGGTGCGGGAGGTGCGGGCCGTCGTGGAGGCCCTCGCGGGCTCCTCGGTCCCCGCCTGGATCTGCGTGAGCGGCCGTTCGGGCCGCACCGCGGCCGGCGAGCCCCTGGCCGAGGCGTTCGCCGTCGCCGCCGCCTCCGAGGAGGTCGTCGGCGTGGGAGTGAACTGCTGCCCGCCCGGCGACGTCGCCGAGGCGGTCCGCATCGCCCGCTCCGTCACCGGCAAGCTGGTCGTCGTGTACCCGAACAGCGGCGAGGAGTGGGACGCCGTCGAGCGTCGCTGGGCAGGCGACGCGGCCTTCGACCCCGCGCTGGTCGCCTCCTGGCGCGCGGCGGGAGCGGATCTGATCGGCGGCTGCTGCCGCGTGGGACCTGCGGCGATCGCTGCCCTCGGACGAAGCCTGGAGGAGGAGTCGTGACCACCCTGAGAGCCGTGCGCGGCGACCTCACCCGCGAGCACGTCGACGCGATCGTGAACGCGGCGAACTCGTCGCTCCTCGGCGGCGGCGGCGTCGACGGCGCGATCCACCGCGCGGGCGGACCGGAGATCCTCGCCGAGTGCCGCCGGCTCCGCGGGACCGAGCTGCCGGACGGTCTGCCCGCCGGCTCCGCGGTCGCCACGACCGCCGGCCGCCTCCCTGCCCGCTGGGTCGTGCACACCGTCGGTCCCGTCCACTCGCGGTGGGAGGACCGCAGCGCCGTCCTCGCCTCGGCCTACCGCGAGTCGGTGCGCACCGCCGTCGGTCTCGGTGCGCGGACGCTCGCCTTCCCGGCCGTCTCGGCGGGCGTCTACGGCTGGCCGATGGACGACGCGGCGCGCATCGCGGTGGAGACGGTCCGCGAGGCGACCGCGGACGGCGCACTCGACGAGGTCCGGTTCGTCCTCTTCTCCGCGGACGCCCTCGCGGCCTTCGAGGCCGCCCTGGCCGCGGAATGACGGAAGGGGAGCCGACCCTGCGGTCGACTCCCCCTCCACGGTGCTGCGCTAGGCCGTCTTCGGCCGCGCGAACTCGTCGTAGGGCAGCGTGATCGGGCGGGTCCGCGGAGGCATCCGCACGACCGCCTCGAGCGCCGGGCCCAGTGCCTCGCGCCACGCGCGGTAGCCGTCCTCGTTGAGGTGCAGGCCGTCCGGCGAGTACTGCTCGAGCAGTCCGCCGTCCTCCCCCGCGAGCACCGGCCACAGGTCGAGGTAGCCCGCGTGCGCCGTGGGCGCGAACTGCCACAGGTGGCGGTTGATCTCGCGGATCTGCGGTGCGAACTTGTGTCCGCGCGGCAGGACCGAGGTCACCAGGATGCGCACGTCCGGAAGATCGCGCCGGAACGTCGCGACGATCGTCTCGATGTTGCGCACGACGTGCTCCGTCGTGCGGTGCCAGGCGAGATCGTTAGTGCCGATCAGCAGCACCACCGTGTCCGGCTCCTGCGCGACTAGCTCGGCGAGCCGCGCGACGACGTCCGCCGTGGTGGCCCCTCCGACTCCCTCGTCGACGACCGTCGACTCCGTCAGCCACTCGCCCCAGGCTCCCGCCTGGATGATGCTGTCCCCGATGAAGAGGACCTTCCCCAGCTGGAGTCCGCGCCCCGCGTCCGTACTCGACCGTTCGCTCATCGTGCTCCTCTCGTCGGCGTCCCGGGCGGCCTCGCCGCCGTCGGACCCCTCCATTGTCACCGCTGCGCCCGGCGCCCGCCAGGGGAGCGCTCGTCGCCGGAGTCCGGCAGGTCGGCCGCGGTGGCCGTGATGCGGTTGGCCATGCCGTTGAAGATGATGCCGTGGAAGGGCAGGATCGCGAACCAGTAGAGCCTGCCCGCGAGGCCCTGCGGGAAGAACACCGCGCGCTGCGTGTAGACCGAGCCGCCGTCTCCGGAGGGCTCGGCGCGCATCTCGAGCCAGGCCCCGCCGGGCACCTTCATCTCGGCGCGCAGGCGCAGGAGCTTCGGCCGCTCGATCTCCTCGACGCGCCAGAAGTCGAGGGCGTCGCCGGCGTGCAGGCGCGCGGAGTCGCGGCGCCCGCGCTGCAGGCCCACTCCCCCGACGAGGCGGTCCATCCAGCCGCGGATCACCCATGCGAGCGGGAAGGAGTACCAGCCGTTGGTGCCGCCGATGCCCTCGATGACGCGCCAGAGCTTGGCCGGGTCGGCCTGGGTGCGGCGCTCCTTGAGGTCCACGTAGACCGTGTGGCCGGCCCACTCCGGGTCGCTCGGCAGCGGATCGCTGGGAGCGCCGACGACCTCCGCGTTCTGCCAGCTCGTCTCGATCTCGCCCGCCTGCATCTTTCCCAGCGCGAGCCGGACGGCGCGGCGGTAGGAGGTCAGCCCGCCCTCGGGGTCGGGGATGAGCGCGCGGATGTCCTGCTCGTGCACGACGCAGTCGTACTGCAGCGAGGCGATGATGGGCACCGCGAGCGAGCGCGGGATCGGCGTGACCAGGTTGACCCACTGCGAGGCCAGCCACGGGGTGAACACCGGCAGGGACGCGATCGGCCGCTGCGGGAGCCCGGCCTCGACCGCGTAGCCGTTCATCATCTGGCCGTAGCGGAGCACGTCGGGCCCGCCGATGTCGAAGGTGCGGTTGAGCGTGGCGTCCTCGAGCGACGCGGAGCCGATCAGGTAGTGCAGCACGTCGCGCACGGCGATCGGCTGGATGAAGTTGCGCACCCACTGCGGCGCGGGCATGTACGGCAGCACGTCGGTGAGGTGGCGCACCATCTCGAACGAGGTCGACCCGGAGCCGATGATCACGCCCGCCTGCAGGGCGATCGTCGGCACTCCCGACTCCATCAGGATCCGGCCCACCTCAGCGCGCGAGCGGAGGTGCTTCGAGAGCTCCTGGCCCTCGGGGTGCAGGCCGCCGAGGTAGACGATGCGGCCGACGCCGGCCGACCTCGCGGCCGTGGCGACGTTCTGCGCGGCGCGGCTCTCGACCTCCTCGAAGTGGGCGTGGTCGTTGCCCGAGCCCATCGAGTGGACGAGGTAGTAGAGGACGTCGACGCCCTCGACCGCGGCCTCCAGCGACTCCGGATTGCCGAGATCGCCCTGGGCGACCTCGACCTCCTCCGCCCACGGCACGTCGACCAGCTTGCGCGGGTCGCGCACCAGGACGCGCACCCGGAAGCCCGCCTCGAGGAGGCGCGGCGTCAGCCGGCCGCCGATGTAGCCGGTCGCGCCGGTGACGAGCGCGAGGGGGCGCGCCGAGTCGGAGGGGGTTTCGCTCATGCGGCCACGGTACGCCGATGGCCCCGGGACCTCTCCCGCTGGTGCGGGCCCGCGGCCCCTGCTAGGCGGCGGCCGGCATCCCGCTCAGTCGATGCCGAGGACCTCGCGGACCTGCACCACGTCGTGGTTCATCTGGCGGATGAGGGGCTCGACGCCCTCGTAGGCGACCTGGCCGCGGATCCGGCCGACGAACGCCACGTCGACCACGCGGTCGTAGAGGTCGAGGGTGTCGAGCGTCTGATCGAGCACGTACGCCTCGACCTGCTTGGGCGGCACCCCGACGAAGGTGGGGTTGCTGCCGACCGAGATCGCGGCGGGATGCGTGACGCCGTCGGTGGTGAGCCGGCCCGCGTAGACGCCGTCGGCCGGGATCAGGCCCTGCGACTGCGGCGAGAGGTTCGCGGTCGGGAAGCCCAGCTCGCGGCCGCGCTTCGCTCCGTGCACGACCACGCCGCGGACGACGGGCTCGTGCCCGAGCAGGCGCGTCGCGTGCTCCACGTCGCCCTCGGCCAGCAGCTCGCGGATCCAGGTGGAGGAGACGCGGCGCCCGTCCTCGGGCCGCACGTCGTCGATCAGCTCCACCTCGAATCCGTGCTGCCCGCCGAGCACGCGCAGCAGGTCGACGTCGCCCGCTCCCCGGGCGCCGAAGCGGAAGTCGGCGCCGACGAGGACCACGCGGGCCTCGAGTGCCTCCACCAGCACCTGCTCGACGAACTGCTCGGGCGAGAGCGCCCGGAACGCCTCGTCGAAGGTGAGCAGCAGGGTCGCGTCCACGCCGGTCCCGGCGAGGAGCTCGAGCTTCTGCTCGTTGCCGACCAGGACGGGCGGGCACTTCTCCGGCGCGATCACGCTGAGCGGATTGCGGTCGAAGGTGACGACGACGGCGGCGAGCCCCTGCTCGCGGGCCCGCTCGTGCAGCCGGCCGATGACGGCCCGGTGCCCGGAGTGGACGCCGTCGAACTTGCCGATCGTGACGGCGGAGGGTCCGATCCCGGCCAGGTCGCCGGGGCGGGTCTCGACGCGCATCAGGCGGCCGCCCGGGGCGTGCGCCGCCCCTGCACGCGGAGCCACCAGAGGCCGAGCACGGGCAGGACGAGCGGGATGAGCAGGTAGCCGGCGCCGAAGGCCGCCCACACCGTCGACTGGCGCCCGAACGGGTCGGCGCTCGCGAGCCCGAGGAGCTGCGGAGCGAGGAGGCTGAGCGCGCCGACCACGAGCACGCCCACCAGCTCGAAGGTGATCGTCACCCACGCGACGCGCTGCCAGGCGCGGCCCGGGACGATCAGGGCGACCGTCGCGACGATGTACACGACGGCCGAGAGCGCCGAGAGCGAGAACGCCAGCGGCGCCTCGTCGAACCGGTCGATGATCTGGAAGACGGAGCGCCCCGTCGCGGCGAGCGCGAGGATCCCGTAGACCACGACCAGGAGGCTGCCGATCCCGCGCGAGCGGGCGGAACGGGTCGGCTCTCCGCTCCCGGGGGCCGAGGGGACTGAAGGGTCGTGAGCGGCCCGTCCGGACGCATCGCTGGCTGGTTTCGACATCGCACGTCCATGCTAGGCGCTCGCCGGGCCGGGCCCGGTGGCGGGCCCGATCAGGCGCTCTGGAAGAACCAGATCTGGTGCATCCGGTAGACCATGACCGCGATCGAGAGGCAGGCGACGCCCAGGATCACGGTGCTCCAGCGACTCCGCTCGATGAGCGCCCAGAACCCGGCAGCGAGCGGCAGGAGCAGCGCCGAGATCAGGTAGATGTAGTACTCCGGCAGGCTCCCCGACGGGCGGTTGCCGACCAGCGGCGACACGATCGCGACCGCCAGCTGGACGATCAGCAGCAGCTCGACGATCGCCGTCGCGCCGACCGAGACGTCCGAGGGACGGCGGGCGAGCAGCCCGAGCACGAGGCAGAGCAGGCCGGCCGCGACGGCGATCCCCACCTGGAGGATCGTGAACCACTCGATCACGAGGCGGCCGTCCGCAGGTCCTCGGTCGGGAAGTTGACGACGCTCTTGAGCTGGGTGCCGCGCCGCTCGGCGAGGCCGATCAGCCGCTCCCCCGGGCCGACCGCGGCGAGGAGGCCCTTCGCGCCCGCCACCGCCTCCGGGGCCGGGATGCGCTTGCCGTTCGCGAGATCGCCCGCCTCCTGGGCGTCGAGGCGCAGCAGGGGGAACAGCTCGCCCGCCACGAGCGTCGGCGGCAGGAGCGCGGCGGGGACGTCGAGCTCGTCGATCTCGCCGGCCTGGGCCACGGAGAAGGGGCCGACCGCGGTGCGCCGCAGCGCGGTCAGGTGGCCGCCGACTCCGAGGGACGCGCCCAGGTCGCGGGCGAGCGCGCGGATGTAGGTGCCGGAGGAGCAGGTGACGCGCACGTCCAGGTCGAGGAACCCCTCGACCTGGCGGCTCGCCAGGACGGCGAACTCCGAGACGGTCACGGGGCGGGAGGCGAGCACGACCTCCTCGCCGTCGCGGGCGCGGGCGTAGGCGCGGCGGCCGTCCACCTTGATCGCGCTGACCGTGCTCGGGACCTGCTCGATCGCTCCGGTGAGGGCCGCGATCGCGTCGGACACCGACTCCGGGGCGAGGGCCGCGACGAGGGCGGGCTCCGCCGAGGCGAGCACCTCGCCCTCCTGGTCGTCGGTGGTGGTGGAGGAGCCCAGCCGGATCGTCGCCTCGTACTGCTTGTCGAGGCCGACGAGGTAGGTGAGCAGGCGCGTCGAGGGGCCGAGACCGAGGATCATCAGCCCGGTCGCCATCGGATCGAGCGTCCCCGCGTGGCCGACCTTGCGGGTCCCCGCGCGGCGGCGGGTCCGCGAGACGAGGTCGTGGCTGGTGATGCCGCCGGGCTTGTCCAGCAGGAGGATCCCGTTCGGAGCCGGGGCGGGGGTCTCGAGCACGGGTGCGAGGATACACGGACGGATCGGGAGGACCCCCGGGGTGCAGCCGGAGCCCTCGCCCGCCCGTCCTAGGCTGTCCGGATGAGGATCGCAGTACTCGGAGCAGGCGCCGTCGGCGGCACCATCGCCGCCCTTCTCGACCGCGCCGGGCACGACGTCGAGGTCACCGCCCGAGGCGACCACCTCACCGCGATCCGCCGGTCGGGGATCCGGCTCGACGGGGCGTGGGGCGAGCACACCGCCTGGGTCCGCTGCGGCGAGTCCCTCGATCTGGCACCCGATCTCGCCTTCGTCTGCACGAAAGCGCAGGACGCCGAGGACGCGCTGCGCACCAACCGCCGCACGGTCGACGGCACCCTCGTCGTCGTCGTCCAGAACGGACTGGACGGACTCACCGCGGCGGCCCGGCAGGTGCGCGACGCCCGGCTCGTGGGTGCTCTCGCCCTCTTCGCCGCGAGCCACCTCGAACCCGGCCGCGTCACCGTCACGGCTCCTGCCACGACCACGCTCGGCGTCCCCGGCCGCCCGGCCGACGACGACGTCCGACGGGCCGCCGCCGTGCTCGGCGAGGCGGTCCCCACCGCCGTCACCGACGACTTCACCGGAGCGCAGTGGACGAAGCTGCTGATCAACGAGGTCAACGCCCTGCCCGCGATCACCGGGCTCTCGGTCCAGGAGACGATCGACGATCCGGGGCTGCGGCGCGTCCTCGCCCGGTCGATGCGCGAGGCCGCCCGGACGGGCCTCGCGTCTGGCGTCCGCTTCGGCTCGCTGCAGGGACTCTCGAACACGTCCGTCCGCGCCCTGGCCGCCGCTCCCCTGCCCCTGGTCGAGCTGCTCCCCCGCCGGATGGCCGCGCGGATGGGCGAGGTGCCGAACCCCGGGTCGACGCTGCAGAGCGTCCGCCGCGGAGTGCCGAGCGAGATCGACCACCTGGCCGGGGCCGTGGTCCGCACCGCTCACCGCGGCGGGCGCGAGGCACCGGTCAACCAGCTGCTGGTCGACCTGGTGCACGAGGTCGAGCGGGCGGGCGCCTTCGTGCCGCCGGCGGAGGTCGTGCGCCGCGCCGCCCTGGTCTGAGCCCGCGGCCCTGTCGGACGGACGCCGCCCGCGGCGGCGGCCTCCGTCCCGAGGCTCAGCAGGAGTCGGCGAAGAGGCGCCGGGGCTGCTCCGGATCGCGGATGTCGACGAGGATCCCCGCCGGCCGGCGCGGGTCCGTCGTGGCGCGGTACGCCGCGTCCACCGGTGGCTCCTGCGTGTCGAGGCGGATGCTGGTGCTCCACGCGCCGCGCAGCTCCGGCCGGAGGGCGAACTCGCCGTCGACGAGCAGCACCGCGTCGCGGCCGGCGGTCCGCCAGCGCGCCTGCCGCGCCTCGTCGCGCACTGCGTCGAAGCCCGCGAGCACGAACCCGGTGCTGCCGCCGAGGGTGAACGGATCGAGCAGCACGCGGCGCAGGAGCTCGTAGTCGTACCCGGCCGCGTAGGAGCGCTGCTCGTCGGGCACGGCGGGGTCGTCCCGATCGGCGCGGGGACGTCGGAAGTCGGCGAGGTGCGCGACGATCGCGTCCTTGCCGGCCCGGCGGAGCGCCTCCGCGAGGTCGACCGCGAACGCCGCGCTCACCGCGGGGTCGTCGCCGTCGATCCCGACCTTGACCCGTCCGCGCCCGTAGTTGTGCAGCACCTCCGCCGCGAGAGCGTCGAGCACATCGGCCTTCTGCGGAGCCCACCTGGTCATCCGCCCACGATACGCGCCGCCGCCTAGTGTGGGCTGATGCCCTCCGACCCTCTCGCCGACGCGATCACCGCCTGGTTCCGCACGAGCGCCCGCGACCTGCCGTGGCGCCGCGAGGGCTTCCCCGCCTGGGGCACGCTCGTCAGCGAGTTCATGCTGCAGCAGACCCCGGTGGTCCGCGTCGTCCCGCGTCTGGCGGAGTGGCTGGAGCGCTGGCCGACACCCTCCGCGCTCGCCGCCGTCCCGCCCGGCGAGGCGGTGCGCGCCTGGCAGTCCCTGGGCTACCCGCGGCGGGCCCTGCGCCTGCACGCCTGCGCCGTGGCGATCGCCGAGGAGCACGGCGACGTGGTCCCCGACGACGTCGAGACCCTCCTCGCGCTGCCCGGCATCGGCGACTACACCGCCCGCGCCATCGCCGTGTTCGCCTACGGGAGGCGGCACCCCGTGGTCGACACCAACGTCCGCCGGGTCCTCGCGCGCGCGGTCGACGGAGCGGCGGAGCCCGGCCCGCCCCGCGCGAGGGCCGACCTCGCCGCGATGTCGGCGCTGCTGCCCGAGTCGCTCTCCGAGGCGGCGGCCTTCAACGCGGGCGCGATGGAGCTGGGGGCGATCGTCTGCACCGCCCGCGCTCCGCGCTGCGACGAGTGCCCGATCCGCGACCTCTGCCGCTGGCGGGCGGAGGGGTACCCTGAGCACACCGGGCCCGTGAAGGCGAAGCAGAAGCGGTTCGAGGGCTCGGACCGCCAGGTCCGCGGCTTCATCCTCGCCGAGCTGCGCGCCGCGCACGGCCCGGTCACCGCGGCCGAGGTGGAGTCTCTCTGGCCGGACGCCGACCAGCGCGGTCGCGCCCTGGCCGGGCTCCTCGCCGACGGCCTGGCGACGGGCGGCCCGGAGGACGGCTACCTCCTCCCCGGCTCCTGAGGGCCCGTCGACCGCCGTCCGCGTCGGAGGAGGCGGGTAGGGTCGGCGCCGTGACCGGTCGCCGCCTCCGCCTCCCCCGCCCCGACGCCGCCGTCGAGCGCGCCCTCGACGTCGACCTCGCCCTGGACGTCCAGCGCGCCCTCGCCGCGGTCCGCGTCGAGAACGACCTGCCCGGCCCGTTCCCGCCGGCCGCGCTGGCCGAGGCCGAGCACGCGGACGCCGGAGCGGACGACGAGGACCGCGTCGACCGGACGGACCTCCCCTTCGTGACGATCGACCCGCCCGGCTCGCTCGACCTGGACCAGGCCCTCCACCTGGAGCGCACGTCGGAGGGCGTCGTCCTCCGCTACGCCATCGCGGACGTGCCCGCGGTCGTCCGCACCGGCGGAGCGCTCGACGCCGAGACGCGCCGCCGCGGCCAGACCTACTACCTCCCGGACGGCCGCGTCCCGCTGCACCCCGCGGTCCTCTCCGAGGGGACCGCGTCGCTCCTGCCGGACGAGACGCGCCGAGCGCTGGTCTGGACGCTGACCCTCGACGAGCGGGCGGAGCCGCGCTCGGTGCACCTCGAGCGGGCGCTCGTCCGCAGCGTGGCCCGGCTCGACTACGAGGGCGTGCAGCGCAGCGTCGACGCGGGCGATCCGCACCCCTCCCTCGCCCTGCTCCCCTGGTTCGGACGCGAGCGCCTGGCGCGCGAGGCCGAGCGTGGAGGAGCGAGCCTGACGCTGCCCGAGGAGGAGATCGTCGCCGCCGACGGCGGCTACCGGGTCGAGCGCCGCGCTCCCCTGGCCGTCGAGGGCTGGAACGCCCAGGTCTCGCTGCTGACCGGTATGGCGGCGGCGACGATGATGCTCGACGCGGGGGTGGGCATCCTCCGGACCATGCCCGAGGCCGACCCCGCCACCGTCGCGGCCTTCCGCTCCCGAGCCGCGGCGCTCGGCGTCCCGTGGCCCGAGGAGGAGGCCTACGGCGCCTACCTGCGCCGCCTCGACACCGCCGACCCCGCCCAGCTCGCCATCATGTACGCCGCGGCGAGCCTGTTCCGCGGCGCCGGCTACACCGCCTTCGACGGCGCCCCGCCGGAGCATCCCGAGCAGGCGGCTCTCGCCGCGCCGTACGCGCACGTCACCGCGCCGCTGCGGCGCCTGGTCGACCGGTTCGGCCTCGCCGTCTGCCTCGCGGTGTCCCGCGGCGGAACGATCCCGTCGCAGCTGCGCGAGGCGCTGCCCCTGCTCCCGCCGCTCCTCGCCGCGAGCGACCGCCGGGCCGGAGCCGCCTCCCGTGCGGCGACCGCGATCGTCGAGGCCGCCGTCCTCCGCGGCCGCGAAGGAGCCTCCTTCAGCGGGATCGTCGTCTCCTCGGCGCGCACCCGCTCCTCGGTCCAGCTGCTCGACCCGGAGATCACCGTCGACGTCCCGGCCCCGCTCACGCCGGGAGCCCGTGTCGTCGTCGTCCTGGAATCGGTCGACGTCGCCACGGGCTCCGCGGTGTTCGGGCTCGGCGCCTAGTCCTCGTCGTCCTCGCGGGGCTTCACATAGGGGTCGGCGTCGCCGGCGTAGTCCGCCTGAGCGGCGAGCGACTGCACCTGCGAGTCCTGGCTGCGCGCGGCGGCGAGCAGATCCTCGATGTGCTTCGCGTTCTCGGGCACCGCGTCGAGGATGAACTCGAGCGACGGCGTGAGCCGGGACGTGATGTTCCTGCCCACCTCGGTGCGGAGCATGCCGGTGGCGGCCTTGAGGGCCGCGGCCGAATCGGCGCGCTCCTCATCGGTGCCGTAGACCGTGTAGAACACCGAGGCGTGCTGCAGGTCGCCGGTCACCTGGACATCGGTGATGGTGACGAAGCCGAGGCGCGGGTCGCGGAGACCGCGCTCGAGCCGCTTCGCGACGATCACCTGGATACGTTCGGCGAGCTTCCTCGCCCGGGCCGGATCTGCCATGGCTGGTCCTCACATCTCTCTCGGCGAACCGTTCAGCTCGCCATTCAACCACTCTCCGCCCGGACGACCGGTCGCGTCCGAGGGGGCCTTGCTTCTGGGGCGTGATGCCCCTCGACCGCGCGTCTGCGACGGCGCGGGTGGGGCGCGTCTGCGACGGCGCGGGTGGGGTGCCTCCTCGCGGCTCCCTGATCCTCGGGGATCGGGGGGGGCGGGAAGGCTCAGGTGCTGGATCGGGAGCCGGACGTCGCCCGCAGGCTCGCTGCTCGCTCAGCGGGCGCAGTCACCGCTGCAAGAACGTCTGATCGGGGCCGGCCTCCCACGCCCGGAGGTGCGGAAGCGCACGCTGGAGGGTGCGCACCTCCGGGACACGGGCGGCCCCCGATTCCTCCCGCAGGGCGCGAGAGGACGAGAGTCCCCTCCCGATTCCGCACGAACAGCGCCGTGAGACGCCGGAAGGCCCGGGCGGACCCGGGCCTTCCAGTGGAGCGGATCAGCCTCGCGGCTTCTCCTTCATCTCGATCGTCTCGATCTCGTCGCCGATCTGGATGTCGTTGTACTTTCCGAGTCCGATACCGGCCTCGTAGTCCGTACGGACCTCCGTGACGTCGTCCTTGAAGCGACGCAGCGACTCGATGGCCAGGTTGTCCCCGACCACGACGCCGTCACGGATGACGCGCGCCTTCGAGTTGCGGGTGATCGTGCCGGAGCGGACGATGACACCCGCGATGTTGCCGAACTTGGAGGAGCGGAACACCTCGCGGATCTCGGCGACACCGGACTGGACCTCCTCGAACTCGGGCTTGAGCATGCCCGTGAGCGAGTTCTCGACCTCTTCGATCGCGTTGTAGATGACCGAGTAGAAGCGGATGTCCACTCCTTCTCGAGCAGCGCGCTCGCGGGCCTTCGGGTCGGGGCGGACGTTGAAGCCCACGATGATCGCGTTGTCGATCGTCGCGAGGTTGACGTCCGACTCCGTGATCGCACCGACACCGCGGTGGATGATGCGCAGCTGCACCGAGTCGTCGACCTCGATCTTGACGAGCGACTCCTCCAGCGCCTCGACGGCACCGGACACGTCGCCCTTGATGATGAGGTTGAGCGACTCGACCTTGCCCTCCTCGAGAGCACGGGTGAAGTCCTCGAGCGAGATGCGCTTGCGGGCCTTGGCCAGCAGGGCGTTGCGCTGAGCGGCTTCGCGCTTCTCGGCGATCTGACGGGCCGTGCGGTCCTCCTCGGTGACGAGGAAGGTGTCGCCGGCGCGGGGCACGGACGAGAGTCCCTGCACCTGCACCGGACGCGACGGCACGGCTTCGAGGACGGCGTTGCCGTTCTCGTCCGCCATCGCACGGACGCGGCCGTAGGCCGTTCCGGCGACGATCGCGTCTCCGACGCGCAGCGTTCCCGACTGGATGAGCACGGTCGCGACCGCACCGCGTCCCTTGTCGAGCTTCGCCTCGATCGCGACTCCGCGCGCCTCCTTGTTGGGGTTGGCGCGCAGGTCGAGACCGGCGTCCGCGGTGAGCAGCACGGCGTCCAGGAGGTCCTGGATGCCGGTGCCCGCGCGAGCCGACACGTCGACGAACATGACGTCTCCGCCGTACTCCTCGGCGACGAGCCCGAACTCGGTGAGCTGCTGGCGCACCTTGGCCGGGTTGGCGTCGGGCTTGTCCACCTTGTTCACCGCGACCACGATCGGCACGTTGGCCGCCTGGGCGTGGTTCAGCGCCTCGATGGTCTGCGGCATGATGCCGTCGTCCGCCGCGACCACGAGGATCGCGATGTCCGTGACCTGGGCACCGCGGGCTCGCATGGCGGTGAACGCCTCGTGACCCGGGGTGTCGATGAAGGTGATCGGGCGCTCGATGCCCTCGTGCTCCGCGACGACCTGGTACGCACCGATGTGCTGCGTGATGCCGCCCGCCTCGCCGGCGACGACGTTGGCGTTGCGGATCGCGTCGAGCAGGCGCGTCTTTCCGTGGTCGACGTGACCCATGACGGTGACGACCGGCGGACGGATCTCGAGGTCCTCGTCCGTCTCGTCGTCGAGCTCCTGCTCGAGGTCGAGACCGAAGCCCTCGAGGAGCTCCTTGTCCTCGTCCTCGGGCGAGACGACCTGGATCTTGAAGCCGAGCTCGGAGCCGAGCACCTCGAAGGTGGCCTCGTCGAGCGACTCGGTCGCCGTCGCCATCTCGCCGAGGGCGAAGAGGACGGTGACCAGGTTGCCGGGGGGCACCGGCACGCCGGTCATGGCCTCGATCTTGTCGGCGAAGTCCGAGATCGACGCGCCGCGGCGCAGACGGATGACCGTCCTGCCGTCGCCGCGGGGGACGCTGACGCCGCCGAGCGACGGGGCCTCCCTGAGCTCGAACTCCTGACGCTTCGTGCGCTTGGACTTCCGGGCCTTGCTCTTGCCGCCGCCGCGACCGAAGGCTCCTGCGGTTCCACCGCCGGGACCGCGACCGCGACCGCCGCCGCCACCGGGACGCGGGGCGAAGCCGCCACCGGCACCGGGAGCGCCGCCGGGGCGCTGGAAGCCGCCGCCGGCCGGACGACCGGCACCGCCGGGACGTCCTGCTCCGCCGCCGGGTCCGCCGGGACGCTGGCCGAAGCCGGCGGGGCGCTGGCCCATGCCGGGTCCGCCGGGTCGGGGCGCGCCGGGGCGCGGAGCAGCCGGGCGGGGGATGTTGCCCGGGGTCGGACGCGATCCCATGCCCTGCGAGCTGGCGAAGGGGTTGTTGCCGGGGCGCGGGGCGGCGGGACGCTGTCCCATGCCCTGGTTGCTGGCGAACGGGTTGTTGCCCGGGCGCGGGGTGCCGCCGGGGCGGTTGGAGCCGCCCGAGGCGCCGCCGGGGCGCGGGGTGTTCGCGGCGGGAGCCGGACGCGGGGTCACGGGCTTGGGTCCGCCGGGGGTCGCGCCGGACGCCGGCTTCTCGGCGGCGGCCGGAGCCGCGGGGGCCTCGGTCGGAGCCGGAGCGGCGGCCTCGGCGGGCGCGTCCTTGGCTGCCTGAGCGCGCTGAGCGGCCGCGGCCTCCTGGGCGGCCTGAGCCTGGGCCTGGCGCTCGGCGACCGACATCGGCGGTGCCGGCGCCGGAGCGGGCGGCTTGGCCGGTCCGGGCGTGGGCGCGGACGGACGCGCGCCGGAGGGGCGCGGGGCCCCGGGACGGGCGCCGGCGGCGGGGGCGGCCGGGGTCGCCGACGCTCCCGCGGAGGAACCGCCCTGGCCCTGGAGGGCCTGGCGGAGCTTGCGCGCCACCGGGGGTTCGATGCTCGAGGACGGGCCCTTGACGAACTCGCCGAGCTCCTTCAACTTCGCAAGTGCGACCTTGCTATCGACACCCAGTTCGGATGCGATCTCGTGTACGCGTGGTTTTGCCACTTCTCTCCTGTCTTGGGCCTGCACCCAAGACGGGGGCAGGCGTCACGAACGGACGGGTCTCATTTCGAGCCGCTCATCAGTCTTCGCTCATGATCAGTTCACGGGCCGTTCTGCCTGTTCTCTATGGTGTGATCGTGCGCTGCTCCGGCCCCTCCGGTCGAGGGGCCGAGCCGGTCGGATCGTGCGATGTACTGCTCCAGCTCGCTCGCGTCCACGCTCTCGCGTGTCCGGAACGCTCTTCCGAACGCGCGGCGCTTGACCGCGAGCTCGTAGCAGTCGGCTGTGTCGTGGAGCCACGCTCCCCGACCAGGACGGACGGCACGCGGGTCTACCGCGAGGACGTTCGAGTGGAGGACCAGCCTCAGAAGAGAGGCCCGGGGGGCGCGCAGACGGCAGCCGACGCACGTTCTGACGGCTTCCACTCTACTCCCTCCCCTCCGGGACCGCTCCCCCGCACGGCCGATGCTCGGGGATCACTCCCCGTCCATCACCGAATCGGGCTGGATGTCGATCTTCGCGCCGGTCAGCTTGGCGGCGAGGCGGGCGTTCTGGCCCTCCTTGCCGATGGCGAGCGAGAGCTGGTAGTCGGGGACGAGCGCGCGGACGGCCTTGAGGCTCTGGTCGATCACGAACGCGCTGGTCACCTTGGCGGGCGAGAGCGCGCTGGCGACGAAGGTCGGCAGGTCGGAGGAGTAGTCGACGATGTCGATCTTCTCGTTGTTGAGCTCGGCGGTCACCGCGCGCACGCGCTGGCCGAGCTCGCCGATGCAGGCGCCCTTGGCGTTCACGCCGGGCTCGGTCGCGCGCACCGCGATCTTGGTGCGGTGGCCGGCCTCGCGGGCGAGGGAGACGATCTCCACCACGCCGGACGCGATCTCGGGGACCTCGAGGGCGAACAGCTTGCGCACCAGCGACGGGTGGGTGCGGGACACCTGGACCGACGGGCCCTTGGGTCCGCGGCCGACGCTCGTGACGTAGACGCGGATGCGGCGTCCGTGGCTGTAGTCCTCGCCGGGCACCTGCTCCTCGGGCGAGAGGATCGCCTCGATGGAGCCGAGGTCGACGTGGATCATCCGCGGGTTGGGGCCCTGCTGGATGACGCCGGCGACGATGTCGCCCTCGCGGCCCTTGAACTCGCCGAGCACGTGCTCGTCGGCGATGTCGCGCAGGCGCTGGTTGATGACCTGCTTCGCGGCGAAGGCGGCGATGCGGCCGAAGTCGCGCGGGGAGTCCTCGGCCTCGCCCACGACGGCGCCCTCCTCGTCGAGCTCGGGCACGAAGACCGAGACGTGACCGGTCTTGCGGTCGAGGTGCACTCGCGCGTCGACGGCGGTGGCCTTGTCGGCGTCGTCGGCCTGGCCGATGTGCTTGAGGTAGGCGGTCAGGATCGCCTGCTCGATGATCTGCACGAGTTCCTCGAAGGGGATCTCGCGCTCGCGCTCCATGAGTCGCAGAACGCTCAGGTCGATGTCCACGGGCGGGCCTTTCTCTCTATTCACTTGGATGCCGCGGTGGTGACCGCGGTCGTTCGCCTGCCGGGCTCTCACCCGGATCAGCCCTCAAGGGTACCCGACGCGGCCCGGGGTTCCACCCGCGGTTCCTGCCGAGGCACGGAGGGCCCCGCCTGCCGCGGGAAGCGGTGGCGGGGCCCTCGGCGTGTCGGGTCTAGGCGCCCAGCCGGGCGAGCGCCTCGGCGACCGGGAGCTGCTCGCGCTCGCCGGACCGGCGGTCCCACAGCTCGACGATCCCGTCTGCCGCTCCTCGCCCCGCGATGACGATCACGGGCACCCCGATCAGCTCGGCGTCGCCGAACTTGACGCCGGGCGAGACCTTCGGGCGGTCGTCGATCAGCACGTCGCGGCCGGCGGCCTCGAGGGAGGCGCCGACCGACTCGGCGAGCTCGAGAGCCGCCGCGTCCTTGCCGGTCGCGATGACGTGCACGTCGAACGGCGCGACGTTCGCGGGCCACAGCAGTCCGCGGTCGTCGTGGGTGGCCTCGGCGATGATGGCGAGGATGCGGGTCACGCCGATGCCGTAGGAGCCCATCGTGACGGTGACCAGCTTCCCGTTCTCGTCGAGCACCTTCAGCCCGAGGACGTCGGCGTACTTGCGGCCGAGCTGGAAGACGTGGCCGATCTCCATGCCGCGGGCGGTCTCGATCGGGCCCGAGCCGTCGGGCGCCTCGTCGCCGGTGCGGACGTCCGCGACCTCGACGGTGGCGTCGCCGTGGAAGTCGCGGCCGGCGACCAGGTCGAGGACGTGCTGCCCGGAGACGTTGGCCCCGGTGATCCAGGCGGTGCCGTCGACCACGCGCGGGTCGAGCAGGTAGCGGACGCCGGTCGCCGACTCCTCGCCCAGGACGGCTCCCTCGGCCGACCAGGGTCCGATGTAGCCCTTGACCAGTCCGGGGTGCTTCGCGAAGTCCTCCGCCGTGGCGGCCTCGACCTCGGCCGGGGCGAACGCCACTTCGGCGCGCTTGAGGTCGACGTCGCGGTCGCCGGGCAGGCCGACGATCACGAGCTCGCGGGTGCCGTCGAGCGCGGTGAGCGCGAGGACGACGTTCTTCAGGGTGTCGGCGGCGGTCCAGGCGCGGCCGTCGGGGCGGGGCTGCGTCGCGTTCGCCAGGTCGACCAGGGTCTGGATGGTCGGGGTGTCGGGCGAGTCGAAGACGCGCGCCTCGGGCAGGCCCTCGACGGGCAGCGCCGCGGGGACGGGCGTGCGGTACGCCTCGACGTTCGCCGCGTACCCTCCCGCCGACCGGACGAAGGTGTCCTCGCCGACGGGGGTGGGGTGCAGGAACTCCTCGCTCCGGGAGCCGCCCATCGCTCCGGCGTCGGCCTGCACGATCACGTACTCCAGGCCCAGACGGGCGAAGATCCGCTCGTAGGCGTCGCGCTGGCGCTGGTAGCTCGCGTCGAGGCCGGCGTCGGTGTAGTCGAAGGAGTACGCGTCCTTCATCGTGAACTCGCGGCCGCGCAGGAGGCCCGCGCGGGGCCGCGCCTCGTCCCGGTACTTGTCCTGGATCTGGTAGATCGACAGGGGCAGGTCCTTGTAGGAGGAGTAGAGGTCCTTCACGAGCAGCGTGAAGAACTCCTCGTGCGTGGGAGCCAGCATGTAGTCGGCGTCCTTGCGGTCCTTCAGGCGGAACACGCCGTCGCCGTACTCGGTCCAGCGGCCCGAGAGCTCGTAGGGCTCGCGGGGCAGGAGCGCGGGGAAGTGCACCTCCTGGGCGCCGGCGGCCTCCATCTCCTCGTGGATGATCCGCTCGATGCGGCGCTTGACGCGCAGTCCCAGCGGCAGCCAGGCGAAGACGCCGGGCGCCTGACGGCGGATGTAGCCCGCGCGGACGAGGAGGCGGTGGCCCGCGACCTCGGCGTCGGCGGGATCCTCCCGGAGCGTGCGGACGAACAGATGCGAGAGACGGGTGACCACGAGGGACGATCCTATCCGCTGCGCTCCCCCGGCTCGCGAGGGCGCCGGGAGCCTCAGTCGGGGATCCGCGAGAAGACGACCGCTCCGCCCGTGCCGTCCAGCAGCACGTCGTCGGGGGTGCCGCCGATCGTCATCGGGCCGGAGAGGAGCGCCCGGAGCCGGATGGCCTCGGGGCTCGGCGTGTCGGAGCAGGTGTCGGAGCCGATCACCTCGTCGCCGGGGATCAGCACGCCGTCGTCGATCCGGTAGGCGGCGCTGACCACGAGGCAGCCGGTGCCGACGACCAGGGTCGGCGCACCCCCGACGCTCTCGGAGCGGAGGCGGACGCGGGCGTCCTCGACCCAGGCCGTGTACGGGGTCTCCCCTTCGGCCGCGGTCAGCACCCAGCGGTCGCAGCCGAAGGGGTCCTGCGGGCTGCGGCTGTCGATGCACTCGCCGGCCTCGGAGGACGGGCCGCTGCGGAGCGCGGCGACACCGGAGGCGAGGAGCGCGGCGGCGACGACCACGAGCGCGAGGCGCAGTGCGGGGCGGACCACGTCGATCCGCCCCGCGCCGTCAGTTCGCGCCGACGGTGACGACCGGGGCTCCGGTCGAGGTGTCGTCGGCCGGCATCTCGGCGGCCAGGCGGTTGGCCTCCTCGATGAGGGTCTGGACGATCTCGGCCTCGGGGACGGTCTTGATGACCTCGCCCTTGACGAAGATCTGGCCCTTGCCGTTGCCGGAGGCGACGCCCAGGTCGGCCTCGCGGGCCTCGCCGGGTCCGTTGACGACGCAGCCCATGACGGCGACGCGCAGCGGGACGCTCATGCCCTCGAGGCCGGCGGTGACGTCGTTGGCGAGCGTGTAGACGTCGACCTGCGCGCGGCCGCAGCTGGGGCAGGAGACGATCTCGAGCTTGCGCTCGCGGAGGTTCAGCGACTGGAGGATCTGCAGGCCGACCTTGACCTCCTGCGCGGGCGGGGCCGAGAGGGACACGCGGATGGTGTCGCCGATGCCCTCGCCGAGGAGGATGCCGAAGGCGGTGGCGGACTTGATCGTCCCCTGGAACTCGGGGCCGGCCTCGGTGACGCCGAGGTGGAGGGGCCAGTCGCCGCGCTCGGCGAGCTGGCGGTAGGCCTTCACCATGACGACGGGGTCGTTGTGCTTGACCGAGATCTTGAAGTCGTGGAAGTCGTGCTCCTCGAAGAGGCTGGCCTCCCAGACGGCGCTCTCGACGAGGGCCTCGGGGGTGGGCTTGCCGTACTTCTGCAGGATGCTCGGCTCGAGCGAGCCGGCGTTGACGCCGATGCGGATCGAGACGCCGGCGGCCTTCGCGGCGGCGGCGATCTTGCCGACCTGGTCGTCGAACTTGCGGATGTTGCCGGGGTTCACGCGGACCGCGGCGCAGCCGGCGTCGATCGCGGCGTAGACGTAGTTGGGCTGGAAGTGGATGTCGGCGATGACCGGGATCTGGCTCTTCTTGGCGATGATCGGCAGCGCCTCCGCGTCGTCGCGGCTCGGCACCGCGACGCGGACGATGTCGCAGCCGGACGCGGTGAGCTCGGCGATCTGCTGGAGGGTCGCGTTGATGTTCGTCGTCGGTGTGGTGCACATCGACTGGACGCTGACCTGCGCGTCACCGCCCACGAGCACCTTGCCCACCTTGATCTGGCGGGACTTGCGGCGGGGGGCGAGGGTCATGGGGACCTTGGGAAGACCCAGATTCACTGCTGGCACGCGCCCCATCGTACGCGCGCCGCGGTACCCCTCGTCCGCTCGCCGCACCTTCCCAGCCGCCGCCCCTCCTGCGGGCCTCGGAACCCGCCCACCGCACCTGCTCTCAGCCCGAGACCGCAGGACGATCCGCGGTCGCCTCGCTCCCGAGCCGAACCGCCGATCCCGTCCGAGCGACCGGCCCCAGCCGCCCGCACCCCGCTCCACCCACACCCCACCTCGCAGAGCCGACCGCGCCACGCCGGGCGAGGCCCGTGCTCCCACCCGCGAGGCGAACGGGTGAATCGCGTCCCAGCGATTCGCCCCAGCCGTCCGCACCCCGCTCCACCCACGCCCCCACCCCGAGAAGCCGACCGCGCCACGCCGGGCGAGGCCCGGCGTGGAATCCAACTCAGAACAGCGTGATCGGCTTGACGATGTCGGCGTAGATGAGGAGGGCGCTCATGCCGCCGAGGACGAGGACGACGACGTAGGTGAGCGGGAGCAGGCGGGCGATGTCGACGGGGCCGGGGTCGCGGCGTCCGAAGAGCTTGGCGATCCGGCGGCGCAGGCCCTCCCAGAGGGCGCCGGCGATGTGGCCGCCGTCCATGGGGAGCAGCGGCACCAGGTTGAAGACGAGGAGGGCGACGTTGAGCGAGGCGAGGACGCCGACCATCGTCTGCACCTTGGACACGACGGGGAGCTGGTCGGAGGCGGCGATCTCGCCCGCGATCCGGCCCACTCCGACGACGCTGATCGGGCCGTTGGCGTCGCGCGCCTCCGAGCCGAACGCCGCCTGGGCGACGTCGATGAGGCGCTGCGGCAGGTTGAGGATGACGTGGGCGACGCTGGTGATGTTCGACCAGACCGTCTCGGGCACCGCGGTGATCGGCTGCTGCGCGAGGGCCGACGTGGGCGAGATGCCGATGAAGCCGACCGTCTGCGTCTCGATCGCACCGGAGGCGTCGGTGACGGGGGCGCCGTTCGCGTCGGTCACCGCGACCTCGTTCTCGGCGGGGGTGATCGTGAGGGTCAGCGGGGCGCCGTCGCGCTGGACGGACACGCTGAGCGGGACGCCCGCGGAGCGCTGGATGATCGGGGTCAGGTCGTTCCAGGTGCTCACCGGAGTGCCGTCGATCGCCGTGATCGTGTCGCCCGGCAGCAGGCCGGCCGCGGCTCCGGGTGCCAGCGGGTCGTCGGCGGTGCAGGTCGCGGTCGCGCGCTGCGACTCCGGGACCACGCACTGCGAGACCGCGGCGAGGGTGCTGGTGCTCTGCGGGATCCCGATGCCGCAGAGGAGGACGGTGAAGAGGACCGTGGCGATCACGAGGTTCATGAAGGGGCCGCCGGCCATGACGATCACGCGCTTCCACACGGGGAGCCGGTAGAACGCGCGGTGGTCCTCGCCGTCGCCGATCGTCTCGGCGCTGGCGGCGCGGGCCTCGTCGATCATCGTGGCGTAGGCGCCGCGCCGGGGCTCCTCGAGCTGGGCCTCGGAGGACGCCAGGCCGTTGAAGAAGCCTGTGCTCGACTCCGTGGGCCGGTCCCCCGGGTGCTTCGGCGGGTACATGCCGATCATGGCGATGTAGCCGCCGAGCGGGATCGCCTTGACGCCGTACTCCGTCTCGCCGCGTCGCCGGGAGAAGAGGGTCGGCCCGAACCCGATCATGTACTGCGTGACCTTGACCCCGAACAGCTTGGCGGGGAGCAGGTGCCCGACCTCGTGCAGGGCGATGGAGAGGGCGACGCCGACGGCGATGATGACGACGCCGAGGACGAAGAGCAGCACGGATTCCACCGACACACTGTAGGCCGGGCCCGCCCGTCCACGCTGGGGTGCGCCTGCACGGATCCGATGAACTCCGCGGCCGAGCGGATCAGCGGCGCGACGTCCGCCGACACGGATCCGCGGAGACGGAGCCCGTCCGGATGACCCCTGGTCAGACTCCGGCGATCCGCTCGTCCGCCGTGCGGCGCGCCCACTCCTCCGCCGCGGCCAGCGACTCGCGGGTCAGCGTGCCGTCGACGCTGTGCGCGTCGACCACCGCCTCCACCGTCTTGAGGATGTCGAGGTAGCCGATCCGCCCCGCGTGGAACGCCTGGACGGCCTGCTCGTTCGCCGCGTTGAACACGGCCGGGTAGGAGGCGCCCGCCTCCCCGACGCGCTTCGCGAGACGGACCGAGGGGAACGCCTCCTCGTCCAGCGGCTCGAACGTCCAGGAGTGGGAGCGGGTCCAGTCGAGCGGGACGCCGACCCCGGCGACACGGTGCGGCCAGTCGAGGCCGAGCGAGATCGGGAGCCGCATGTCCGGCGGCGAGGCCTGGGCGATCGTCGAGCCGTCGACGTACTCGACCATCGAGTGGATCACCGACTGCGGATGCACGGTGACGTCGATCCGGTCGTAGGGCACGTCGAAGAGCAGGTGCGCCTCGATCACCTCGAGCCCCTTGTTGACCAGAGTGGAGGAGTTGGTCGTGACGACCAGGCCCATGTCCCAGGTCGGGTGCGCGAGCGCCTGCGCCGGGGTGACGTCGCGGAGGGAGGCGCGGTCGCGTCCCCGGAACGGCCCGCCGGACGCGGTCAGCACGAGGCGGCGGACCTCGCGGTGCTCACCCGCGAGGAGGGCCTGGGCGATCGCGGAGTGCTCGGAGTCGACCGGCACGATCTGGCCGGGACCGGCGAGCGAGGTGACGAGCTCGCCGCCGACGATCAGCGACTCCTTGTTGGCGAGGGCGAGCGTCCTGCCCTCCTCGAGCGCCGCGAGCGTCGGGCCGAGCCCCACCGAGCCGGTAATCCCGTTCAGCACGACGTCCGCGTCGACCGAGCGGATCAGCTGCTCGGCCTCCTCCGCGCCGAACGCCGTGTGCTCGACGCCGAACGCGGACGCCTGCTCGGCGACCGCCGCCCGGTTCGAGCCGGCGGCGAGGCCGACGACCTCGAACCGCTCGCGGTTCGCGCCGATGACGTCGAGAGCCTGCGTGCCGATGGACCCGGTCGAGCCGAGGATGATGACCCTGCGCATCCGCCCATCCTGGCACGGAGCAGCCAGCGCCTCCCGGTCAGCTGATGGCGAGGATGTCGACCACGAAGACGAGGGTGTCGGTCCCGCTGATCCCCGCGTTCTGGTTGCCCTGGTCGCCGTAGCCCTTCGACGGCGGGATGGTGACCAGCACCTGCGAGCCGACGGTCTGGCCGACCACGGCCTCCTTGAAGCCCTCGATCACGTCGCCGGTGCCGAAGGCGGCGGGAGCGGGCTTCCCCCAGCTCTGGTCGAACACCTCGCCGGTGCCCCAGACCACGCCCTGGTACTGCACGATCAGCTGGTCGCCGTCGGCCACGGTCGCGCCGCTCCCCTTCTTGAGGACGGCGAGCTGCAGGTCGGCGGGCGGGTCGGTCGAGGGGATGGTGACGGTGGGCGCCCCGTCCTCGGCGAGCGCCACCGTCGGCAGGCCGTCGACCGGGGGCTGCGGCTCGCCGTCGGCGGCGGTCGGCACGATCTGCTCGACGTCGATCACCATGACGATCGAGTCGGTCGCGGCGATGCCGAACTGGCTCTGCCCGGCGTCGCCGAACGCGTCGGCCGGGGGAACGACGGCGACGACGCGCGAGCCGACGGTCGCGCAGTTGACGGCCTTCACGAGGCCGGCGAGGTACTGGTCGGTGTCGACCTCGAAGGCCGCGCGGCCACCGGACGCGTAGCTGCTCGCCGAGAACTCGGCACCGCTCGTCCCGTTGTAGAGCGTGTAGTCGACCAGCACGGTGTCGCCCTCGGCGACCTCCTCGCCGGTGCCCTCGATCGCGACCGAGCGCTCGGTGGCGTCCACGCTGACCGGGCTGGGGAACACGGTGACCGGCTTGGTGGCGAAGTCGCCGCTGGTCTGCACCGCGGCGGTCGCGTCGCCCTCGGTCGCGCAGCCGAGCGGAGTCGCGGAGGCGGACGGCGCTGCATCCGGCTCCCCGGGGGTGCAGGCCGCCAGGCTCAGGGATGCGCCGAGGACGGCGAGGATCGCGAGGGTTCTGCGCACAGGGGCACCTTTCGTGACCGGCGGCGGCCGGTAGACGTTCGGGGATCGCCTCCATCCTGCACGGCGCGCCTCGCAACGCGCTGGGTGCGGGTCCTCGAACGGTCCCAGGCCTACCATCGGGGCATGCGTGAATTCTCGGTCCCCCAGTCCCGAGAGCTCGTCACCGAGCTCCCCGGCCCGCGCTCCGTCGCCCTCCAGGAGCGCCGCGTCGCCAGCGTCTCCCGCGGCGCCGGGACGCTCGCGAACATCTACATGGACCACGCGTCGGGCGCGGTCCTGGTCGACGTCGACGGCAACCGCCTGATCGACCTCGGCTGCGGCATCGGAGTGACCACCATCGGCCACGCGCACCCCGCGGTCGCCGCGGCGGCCGCCGCGCAGGCCGAGAAGCTGACGCACACCCTCTTCACCGTCACTCCGTACGAGAACTACGTCCGGGTCGCCGAGAAGCTCGCCGAGATCACCCCCGGGGACTTCGAGAAGCACTCGATCCTGGTCAACTCCGGCGCGGAGGCGGTCGAGAACGCCGTCAAGATCGCGCGGAAGTTCACCGGCCGCCGCGCCATCGCGACGCTCGACCACGCCTTCCACGGCCGCACCAACCTCACGATGGCGATGACCTACCGCCCCTGGCCGGAGCGCGCGGGCATGGGCCCCTTCCCGGGAGAGATCTACAGCCTCCCGATCAGCTACCCGTTCCGCGACCCCGAGGGCATGACGGGCGAGGAGGCGGCCGAGCGCACCATCGACTACATCACCACCCACATCGGCGCGCAGGAGCTGGCCGCGCTCTTCGTCGAGCCGATCCAGGGCGACGGCGGCATCATCATCCCGGCGCCGGGCTACTTCCGCCGCCTGTCCGAGTTCTGCACCGAGAACGGCATCGTCTTCGTCGCGGACGAGATCCAGGCCGGCATCGCCCGCACCGGCACCTGGTACTCCATCGAGCACCACGGCGTGGTCCCGGACCTCATCACGACGGCCAAGGGCATCGCCGGCGGCTTCCCGCTCGCCGCCGTCACCGGCCGCGCCGAGATCATGGACGCCGTGCAGCCCGGCGGCATCGGCGGCACGTTCGGCGGCAACCCCGTCTCCACCGCCGCGGCGCTCGCGACGTTCGAGGCGATCGAGTCCGAGGGCCTGCTGGAGGAGGCGCAGCAGGTCGAGCGCCTGCTGCAGGCGCGGATCGGCGACTGGGCCGAGCGCTTCGCGGTCGTGGGCGAGGTCCGCGGCAAGGGCGCGATGTGGGGCGTCGAGCTCGTCCACCCGGGCACGAAGAAGCAGTACCCGGAGGCGCTCACCGCGATCCTGAAGCACGCCACCACGAACGGCGTGATCGTCCTCGACGCGGGCAGCTGGGACAGCGTGCTGCGGATCATGCCGAGCGTGGTCATCAGCGAGGAGCTCATCGACGACGCCGCGACGGTCATCGAGGAGGCGCTCGCCCAGTTCGGCTGATCCGCCGCATGACCGGAGCGGCATGGACGCCCCGGTAGCTTCGTCGGAATGCGGATCGACGACGACCACGAGAGGCCGACTCCCCCGGGGATCGGCCTCTCCGCGCGTCTGGCGCGCCTGTCCATCGGCGGCGTCGGCCGGCTGGTCTACCGGCCGATCGTGGAGGGGCGCGACAACGTCCCGGCCGAGGGACGCGTGATCCTGGCGGCCAACCACCTCTCGTTCATCGACTCCCCGGTGCTGACGCTGCTCGCCCCGCGGCCGGTGCAGTTCCTGGCCAAGTCGGACTACTTCACGGGGACCGGCGTGCGGGGCGCCCTCTCGCGCGCCTTCTTCACGAGCGTCGGAGCCGTCGCGGTCGAGCGCGGCGCCGGCCAGGCCGCTCAGGAGGCGCTGGACCTCGGCCGGGCGATCCTCGAGCGGGACGAGGCGTTCGCCGTCTACCCCGAGGGCACCCGCTCCCGCGACGGGCGCCTCTACAAGGGCCGCACCGGAGTGGCGTGGCTCGCCCTCACCACGGGCGCGCCGGTGGTCCCCGTCGGCATGATCGGCACGCAGGAGCTCCAGCCGGTGGGCACGAGGGTGCCGCGCCTGCACCGGATCACGGTCCGCTTCGGGGCTCCGCTGGACCTCTCGCGGCACGGCTCCGCCGACTCCGGCCGCGCCCGACGCCACGCCACCGACGAGGTGATGGCGGCCGTCCACGCGCTCTCCGGGCAGGAGCTCGCCGGTGCGTACAACGAGTCGCCGCCGACGACCACGGTCGAGCGCATCCGCCGGGCGCTCCCGCACGAGCGCCGCTGAGCCTCAGCGCGCGGACGCCTCCGGCTCGTGGGAGACGGGGAAGTTCACCGAGTTGGCGATGAAGCAGAGCCGGGAGGCCTCGGCGTGCAGCGTCTGGGCGATCGCCACCATCGACTCCTCGGCGACAGTGACGCGGGGCCGGAGGGTCACCGAGGTGAAGCGGCCGCTCTCCCCCTCCTGCAGCATCGAGCCCACCGCGTCGTCCGTGTAGCCGGTGACGACGACTCCGTTCTTGACCGCCACGTGCAGGTAGGAGAGGAGGTGGCACTGCGCGAGCGCCGCGAGGAGCAGCTGCTCCGGGTTCCAGCGGTCGGCGTCGCCCCGGAAGGGCGTGTCGGCCGAGGCGAGGATGGGCGCCGGGCCCTCCGCCGTGACGGTCAGCTGGCGCCCGTACTCGCGGTAGCCGCTCGTGCCGGTGCCCCGATCGCCCTCCCAGACGACGGACACCGCGTACTCGTGCTCGGACTTCATCGGGCTCCTCCTCGACGGCGGTGGATCAGGCCGGTCGCGCCGGTCTGGACCTCTGGACGCGGAACCCCCGCGGGTAGACTCCGAGGACCATGACAGACACGCTCGCCCCCCAGGTTCCCACGTCCGCAGTCCCCCAGGAGCGGCGCGTCGCGACCGAGATCCCCGGGCCGCGATCCCGGGCCCTGCACGAGCGCCGCCTCGCCGTCGTGCCCACCGGCGTCGGCACCGCGCTCCCCGTCTACATCGACCGCGCGCACGGCGCGATCCTGGTCGACGTCGACGGCAACAGCTTCATCGACCTCGGCGCCGGCATCGGCGTGACGACGATCGGGCACACCGACGACTCCGTCGTCGCGGCCGCCGCGGAGCAGCTCGCGCGCCTCACGCACACCCTCTTCACCGTCACTCCGTACGAGCCCTACATCCGCGTCGCGGAGCTGCTGGCCCAGCACACCCCCGGCGACTTCGCCAAGAAGACCGTCCTGGTCAACTCCGGTGCCGAGGCGGTCGAGAACGCCGTCAAGATCGCGCGCAAGCACACCGGCCGCCCCGGCGTCGCGGTGCTCGACCACGCGTACCACGGACGCACGAACCTCACGATGGCCATGAACTTCAAGGCGCTGCCCTACGGCCTGGGCTTCGGACCCTTCGCCAGCGACGTCCACCGTGCGCCGAGCTCGTACCCGTACCACGACGGCCTGTCGGGAGCCGAGGCCGCCCAGCGCGCGATCTCGTACCTCGAGAAGACCGTCGGCGCGTCCGCCCTGGCCTGCCTCGTCGCCGAGCCCATCCAGGGCGAGGGCGGCTTCATGGTCCCCGCCGACGGCTTCCTCCCGGCACTGCAGGAGTGGTGCACGGCCAACGGCATCGTCTTCGTCGCCGACGAGATCCAGTCGGGCATGGCCCGCACCGGCGCCTGGTTCGCCAGCGAGCACCTGGGCCTCGTCCCCGACCTCGTCCTCTCGGCCAAGGGCATCGCCGGCGGCCTGCCGCTCGCGGGTGTGACGGGCCGCGCCGAGATCATGGACTCGGCGCAGGCCGGCGGACTGGGCGGCACCTTCGGCGGGAACCCCGTCGCCGCCGCCGCCGCCGTCGCGGTCTTCGAGCGCATCGAGCGCGAGGGCCTCCTCGCCGAGGCCGACCGGATCGGCGCCCGCCTGGGCGCGGCGCTGCGAGGCCTGCAGGAGCGCTACGACATCATCGGCGACGTCCGCGGCATCGGCGCGATGATGGCGATGGAGCTCGTGCAGCCCGGCACCGCCGGCACCACGAAGGAGCCGAACGCCGTCGCGGTCCAGGCGATCATCGACTACGCCGCCCAGCACGGGGTCCTCGTGCTGAGCGCCGGCACCTACGGCAACGTGGTCCGCTTCCTGCCGAGCCTCGCCCTCACCGACGAGCTGCTCGACGACGCCGTGTCGGTCATCGCCGACGCGTTCGCCACCCTCTAGGCGCGATCCTCCGAAGGCCACCGCGGGCGCCGAGGCGCTCCCCGGTGGCCTTCGGCGTCTCCGGGAGCGCGGGACCGGTCGGCGCATCGGGCAGGATGGGGGGGATGCCAGCAGGAACCTTCACCGTTGCCGAGTCCGTCGAGCTGGCCGTCGTCGAGCGATCCGGGTTCGTCGAGTCGCGCCACGCCGGCTCCGCCGTCCTCCTCGACTCCGAGGGCCGCGTCGCCCGCAGCCTCGGCACCCCGACGGCTCCCGTCTTCCCCCGCTCCTGCCTCAAGCCGTTCCAGGCCCTCGCGGTGATGACCGCCGGAGTCGAGCTGAACGGCGCGGAGGCGGTCATCGCCACCGCGAGCCACGCCGGCATCCCCCAGCACGTGGCGCTGGTGCAGAACCTGCTCTTCCGCGCCGGCCTGGACCACACCGCCCTGCAGTGCCCGGCCGACTGGCCCGGCGACTCCGGGACCCGCGCTCAGCTGCTGCGGGCGGGCGCGACTCCGGACCCGCTCTACATGAACTGCTCGGGCAAGCACGCGGCGATGCTGCTGGCCTGCGTGCAGAACGGCTGGAGCACCGAGGACTACCTCGAGCGGACGCACCCGCTGCAGCAGCACATCGTCGACACGATCGAGCGCCTCACCGGCGAGCGCGTCGTGGCCTCGGGGATCGACGGCTGCGGAGCTCCCGTGCACGCCCTTCCTCTGACCGCGCTGGCGAAGGGCGTCTCGCGGATCGTGTCCTCCTCCCCCGCCTCACCGTTCGGCCTCTACCGCCAGGCCGGCGTCCTCACGGCCGCGATCCTCGAGAACGCGTGGGCGATCGACGGCCCGGGCCGGGACAACACCGTCGTGATCGAGCGCCTGGGCCTGGTCGCCAAGCTCGGCGCCGAGGGCGTGCTCGTGATGGCCTCGCCCGACGGCACCACCGTCGCCCTGAAGATCCTCGACGGGAGCCTGCGCGCCGCGACAGTGGTCGCGCTGAAGCTTCTGGTCGAGGCGGACGCGGTGGACCGGACCGCGGCGAACGACGTGCTGGTGCGGCTGAACCCGGTCGTGTCGGGCGGCGGGCGCCCGGTCGGCGCGATCCGCGCCTCCTACGTCTGACCGCACGTCCCGGCACGCCCTGAGCTACTGCTCGCGCGCGAGGCGCTTCGCCCGGGCCGCCGCGGAGACCTGCGTGATCACCACCACGAGGATCGCCAGGACGAACACCGCCGATGCGATGACGTTCGCCTCCGCCGGGATGCCGCGCGCCGCCGCGATGTAGATGTACTTCGGGAACGTGGTGACCGATCCGGAGTTGAAGTTCGTGATGATGAAGTCGTCGAAGCTCAGCGCGAACGAGAGCAGCGCCGCGGCGAGGATGCCGGGCAGCAGCAGCGGGAAGGTGATCCGCCAGAAGACCTGGTTCGGCGACGCGTAGAGGTCGCGTCCCGCCTCTTCCAGCTTCGGATCCAGGCTCGCCACCCGCGCCTTCACGGTGACCACGACGAAGCTGATGCAGAACATCGTGTGCGCCAGCACGATCGTGACCAGTCCCTTCTCGGCGCCCACGCTGAGGAACTGCGCGGCGAGGCCGGCTCCGAGCACCACCTCCGGAGTCGCCATGGGGAGGAACAGCAGCAGGCTGATCGCCGACCGGAACCGGAAGCGGAACCGCACGAGCGCGATGGCGATCATGGTGCCGAGCGCAGTGGCCAGCACGGTGGCGATCACACCGACCAGCAGGCTGTTCCCGAAGGCGGTCATCACCTCTTCACTGGTCCAGGCCGACACCCACTTGTCGAGGGTTAAACCGCGCCAGGCGAGGTTGCTCTTCCCCGAGTCGTTGAAGGAGAAGACGAAGGTGTACCCGATAGGGATGAGCAGGAAGAGCAGCGCCAGCGCCGTGTACACGCCGAGCCCGAGGCCCCGGAAGCGGCGGCGGCGCCGGATCGGGGCGGGGGGCGGCGCGCCGAGCGCCTCCTGGGCGCTCGCGAGCGGACGGTCGGCCGTCGCGGTCACAGGAGGTCCTCCGTTCCACTGCGCTTCACGTAGAAGCCGACGATGAACAGGATCACGGCCATCAGCACGATCGAGAGCGCGGCGGCCGCCGGGTAGTTCTCGAGCGTGAGGAAGTTCGCCTCGATCGCGTTGCCCACCATCGAGGTCTGCGACGAGCCGAGGAAGTCCCGGCTCGCGTTGATGTAGTCGCCCGCCGCGGGGATGAACGTCAGCAGCGTGCCCGAGACGATGCCCGGCATCGACAGGGGGACCGTCACGCTCCAGAACACGGAGGCGGGGTGCGCGTAGAGATCCGACCCCGCCTCCAGGAGGCGCACGTCGAGGCGCTCGAGCGTCGTGTACAGCGGCAGCGTCATGAACGGGATGAAGTTGTAGGTGATGCCGAAGATCACGGCGATCGGCGTCCCCGTGAGGTGGCCGTCGCTCGGCAGGACCGCCACGGCCTTGAGCGCCTGCACGAGCGGGCTCTCGTCCGCGAGGATCTGCTTCCACGCCAGCGTCCGGAGCAGGAAGCTGATGAAGAAGGGCGCGATCACCAGCGTGAGGAGCAGGTTCTGCAGCAGCGGCCAGGGCCGCGCTTTCACTCCGATGAAGTAGGCCAGCGGGTAGCTGATCACCAGCGCGAGCACCGTCGCGATCAGCGCGTAGCCGAAGGAGCGGAGCACGTGCGGCCAGTAGTCGCCCATCACCACGAGGTAGTTCTGCCAGGCGAACCCGGGGGCGTACTCGCCGATGTCCCCGTCCGGCACCTCGGCCTGGAACGAGGTGAGCACGAGCGAGATCAGCGGTGCCAGGAAGAACAGCAGCATGTAGGCGATGCCCGGCAGCAGCAGGACCAGCGCGATCGTCGACCGCCGGCGGACCGGAGCGTCCTGAGGATCCGCCTGCCCCGTGGCGAAGGCGGCGAAGGCCATGCCTACGCTCCTCCGCTGCGACCGGCCAGGAGCCCCCGGCGCTGCACGGCGATGGCGCTGGTGGAGTCGTCCGCCTCGAAGCGCGGGACCGAGCCCGGTTCGTCCGCGAGTCCGAAGCCGTGCTCGGTGCTGAAGCCGACCCACACCTCCGCTCCCTCGCCGACGACCGGCCCGAAGACCATGTTCTGCGCGAAGACGACCACCGGGCCCAGGCCCGGCATCCGGATCGTGTACTGGGTGCTGACCCCGCTGAAGGAGACGTCGACCACGCGGCCGGGCCCGAGCACGTTCCGGCCGGAGTCCGGCGGCGGCTCCTGCGTCAGCAGCAGGAGCTTCTCGGGGCGGACGCCGACGGTGATCTCCCCGCTCGTGCGGGCGCAGCGGGCGACGGGCACGACGATCCGGTGCCCGCCCGCGTCGACGGTGAGTGCGCGGTCGGTGCTGCCGACCACCTCGCCCGTGAAGAGGTTGGACTGGCCGAGGAAGTTCGCGACGAACGCGGTGCGCGGGAGCTCGTAGAGCTCCTCCGGCGCGCCCATCTGCTCGATCCTGCCCTTGTTCATCACCGCGACGGTGTCGGCCATCGTCATGGCCTCCTCCTGGTCGTGCGTGACGTGGAGGAAGGTGAGGCCCACCTCCTCCTGGATCGACTTGAGCTCCAGCTGCATCTGCCGGCGGAGCTTGAGGTCGAGGGCGCCGAGCGGCTCGTCGAGCAGGAGCAGGGCGGGCCGGTTGACGAGGGCGCGCGCGAGGGCGACCCGCTGCTGCTGACCACCGGAGAGCTGCGCGGGGCGGCGCTGGGCGAGGTGGTCGAGCTCGACCAGGCGGAGCGCCTCGTGCGCCTTGCCGACGGGGTCGGCGATCCTCCGCCGCTTCAGGCCGAAGGCGACGTTCTCGAGGATCGACATGTGCGGGAACAGCGCGTACGACTGGAACACGGTGTTGACGGGCCGCTGGTACGTCTTCGTCTCGGTGACGTCCCGCCCGCCGATGAGGATCCGGCCGGCGGAGGGCTCCTCGAGCCCGGCGACCAGGCGCAGCGTCGTCGTCTTGCCGCAGCCCGAGGGGCCCAGCAGGGCGAAGAAGGAGCCCGCCGGGATGGTGAGGTCCAGGGAGTCGATGGCCGTGAAGCCCGGGTACTGCTTGCTGATCCCGACCAGCTGGAGGTCGGCGCCGCTCTCGGCGAAGGTCCCGATCGCCATCAGATGCCCAGGAGCACCTTCTGGAACTCGGCCTGGTACTCCTTCTCCTCCGCGGCGGTCAGGGTCCGGAACACGTGCGCCTGCGCGAGCGTGTCCTCGTCGGGGAAGATCAGCTGGTTCTCGGCCAGCTCCGGATCGATGCTCTCCATGACGTCCTTCGCTCCATCCACGGGGGTGATGTAGTTGACCCAGGCGGCCACCTCGGCGGCGACCTCGGGCTCGTAGTAGTAGTTCATCAGGGCCTCGGCGTTGGCCTTGCGCTCGGAGCCCATCGGGACCACGAAGGTGTCGTTCCAGAGCGCGCCGCCCGAGTCGGGGAAGGCGAACTCCCACTTGTCGCCGGCCTCGGCGTTGATCAGGGTGATGTCGCCGGACCAGCAGATCGCCGCGAGGGTGTCCTCGTTCTGCAGGTCGTTGAGGTACGCGTTCCCCTTGATATTGCGGATCTGTCCGGCGTCGACCTGCTCGCGGAAGACGTCGATCGCGTTCATGTACTCGTCGTCGCCCCAGGAGCCGGCGATGTCCGTCCCCTGAGCGAGCATGATGAGCCCGATCGTGTCGCGCATCTCGCTCAGCACGCCGACGCGGCCGCGGAGCGACGGATCCCACAGATCTTCGATGCTCGAGAGGCCCTTCGGCAGCTTCTCCCTGTTCCAGCAGATGCCCGAGAACCCCGCCTGGTACGGGAGGGAGAGCCGGCGGCCCGGATCGAAGTCGGGGTTCGCCAGCGAGGGGGTGAGGTTGGCGATGTTCGGAATGTTCGCGTGGTCGAGCTCCTGCACGTAGCCGCGGCGGACCAGGCGCGAGACCATCCACTCCGTCAGGCAGACCGTGTCGGCGCCGATGTACTGCCCGAGCGCGAGCTGGTCCTTCACCTTGCCGTAGTACGAGTTGTTGTCGTCGACGGCGACGTTGTAGGTCACCGCGATGCCCGTCTGCTCCTCGAAGCCCTGGAGCGTGGGGTGGTTCCCGTCGTCGTCCTCGTCCATGTAGGCGGGCCAGTTGTCCCACACCAGGCGCGGGTCGCCGGCCGATCCGTCGGCAGCGGCGGTCGGAGCGGCACGGGTCTGCGGGGCGCAGGCGGCCAGGGCGAGGGCACCCGCTCCGAGGCCGATCCCGCCGAGGACCGCCCGACGCGAGAGGACCGCCCGGCGCTCGCGCTCGTGCGAGCGTGCCGCGGCGACGGCCCGGCGGAGGACGGGATCCCTCGGGAGGGGACGGGTCATGGCGGGCGCTCCTGACTGCGTCGGGGCTCGTGCCTCGGGGGCCGAACGTGGGGAAATACTGGCACAGCGCTCATCCGCCTGTCACGGCGAACGGAGGAGAACGCTCATCCGGAAACATGATCGTCACGAATTCCGCACCCGGAGGCCGTGTCGACCGCCGATTCAGTCCCCGGAGGCCGTGCCGTCAGCGGGTGAGGGGCGGGCGTCCCGAGCCGCCGGGGGACCCGTCGACGCGCTCGACCGCCATCTCGACGGAGGAGAGCAGGATCCGGCTGCCGAGCTTCGCGCGGTAGCGGCGGCCGGCCTCGAGCGGGAGCGGCGCCTGGGTCGGCGCGACCAGCACGGACCCGTTGGCCGACCAGCGGTCCCTGACCCAGAGCCCGCCCTCGTCGAAGCCGAACTCGAGGTGGGTCTTGGAGAGGGATCGCGACGGATCCGGGATCGCGAGGATGTGCCGGAACGTCTCGTTGGGGTCCGGGAGCGGCTGGCGTCCGATCAGGCCGTTGCCGGTCACGATCGCGTGCTGCCCGGTCGCGAAGCTGAGGCGCACGAGCCCCTGCGAGGGCGGCGCCATCGGTGCGCCGGGGGCGGGACGCCGGTGCCGGCCGGGGGCCAGGCCCGGCAGCCAGGCACGGCGGGACGGGTCGAGGACCGTCGTGTCGCCGGAGGACGAGGGGCGGGACGCACCCGTCGTGGCATGCGCCGCCACCGACGAACCGCACTCGCCGCAGAGGATCGCCCCGGGAGCGAGGTTGGAGCCACACGTGCTGCAGATCACCGAGAACGCCCTTCCGCTCACCATCGTACCCAGCGCCGGCGCGGGGAGCCTCGAGCCGGCCGAACCCGACGCGAACCGGCAGGCGCAGGACCGTCGTACGGCCGTTCGGCGCGTGCGGGCGGTCCGGCGGCACCGCGACCGCGGCCGTCCCGTGCCGGAGCTCTGCTCGTCAGACCGGTGCGCCGGCCTCCTCGTCGCCGGTGACCGCGAGGACGTCGACGACGATCACGGTGACGTTGTCGCGCCCGCCGTTGTCCAGCGCGGCGTCGACCAGGGCGTCGGCCGCCTCCTGAGCGGAGCCGGTGCCGCTGAGCAGGTGGCCGACGCCGGCATCGGTCAGCTCCTTCGTGAGTCCGTCCGAGCAGATCAGCAGACGCGATCCGGCGAGGACGGGCACGAGCCGGTAGTCGGGGACGGGCGCCTCGTGGAAGCCGACCGCGCGGGTGATCACGTTGCTGTGCGGATGCACGTCGGCCTCGTCGCGGGAGATCAGGCCCGCGTCGACAAGCTCCTGGACGATGGAGTGGTCCACGGTGAGCTGCACGAGGGTCCCGGCGACGCTCAGGTACACGCGCGAGTCGCCGATGTTGAAGACGGACCAGTAGGGCTCTCCCCCGACCACCGTGAGCGCGATCCCGGTGACCGTGGTCCCGGTGCCGACGTCGGCCGTGTGCGACTGCCGGGCGATGTCCCCGACCGCCTCTCGAAGCGCCCGGTCGATCTCCTCCGCTCCGACGGTCGCGCCGAGCGCCGCGGTGGACAGGCGCGACACGACCGCGTCGCTGGCGACCTCTCCTGCCGCGTGCCCGCCCATCCCGTCGGCGACAGCGAAGAGCGGGCTCTTGGCGAGGTAGCTGTCCTCGTTCGCGCTGCGCACGTGGCCGGTCTCGGTGCGCGCGGCCCAGCCGAGGGTGACTTCGGCCGAGGGTGCGTCGGAGCTCCAGGCGGAGACGGGGACGGTGACGGACGCGCGGCTGCGGCCGATCTGCGTCATCGCTGCTCCTCGCATCCCCGTGGCCCGCGGTCGTCCGGTCCGACGGCCCGTGACCGCCGGCGCCAGGGGTGCCCGGCCGCCTCCCGATGGTAGTCGCTGACGGCCCTCCGCCGAGCCGGCCGCCATCGCTGTCGCCCGATGTCCGTCGCGCAGACGGGTCGACGCTCCGACCACCGGATCCGATGCCGGATCGAGCTCCGACGTGCGGATCCACTTGCCCGGGCACCCGTGGACTGCCAGAATCGCCGCATGGCCCCGTCTCGCCCGCCCTCTCAGCGTCCTGTCCAGCTCGACGAGGTGTCGAAGGCGATCATCGAGCAGCTGCAGGCCGACGGTCGGCGCTCGTACGCCGAGATCGGCAAGGCCGTGGGCCTGAGCGAGGCGGCCGTCCGGCAGCGGGTGCAGAAGCTCACCGAGTCGGGCGTCATGCAGATCGTCGCGGTGACGGATCCGATGCAGCTCGGCTTCTACCGCCAGGCGATGATCGGTGTGCGCGTCACCGGCGACACCCGCGACGTCGCGGACCGGCTCGCCTCCATCCCCGCCGTCGACTACGTCGTGCTGACGGCCGGCTCCTTCGACATCCTCGCCGAGGTCGTGTGCGAGAACGACGACGATCTGATCGCCCTGCTCAACCAGGAGATCCGGTCGCTTCCCGGCGTGCTCTCGACCGAGACCTTCGTCTATCTGAAGCTCCACAAGCAGTTCTACAACTGGGGAACGCGGTAAAAGATGACCACCGAGACAGCCTTCTCGACCTCCGGCCTCGAGTCGGGCGATCCCGTCCGCGGGACCGACGCGCCTGGGGGGACCGACGACGCCTCCCTGCAGAAGAAGGCGAAGGACCACCTCTGGATGCACTTCACCCGTCAGTCGACGATGGACTCGGGCGCGGGCGTGCCGATCATCACTCGCGGCGAGGGACACCACATCTGGGACAGCACCGGGCGCAAGTACTTCGACGGCCTGTCCGGCCTCTTCGTCGTCAATGCCGGACACGGGCGGCGCCGACTGGCGGAGGCCGCGGCGAAGCAGGCGTCCGAGCTCTCCTTCTTCCCGCTGTGGTCCTACGCGACCCCCTCGGCGATCGAGCTGGCCGACCGGCTCGCCGACCACGCGCCGGGCGACCTGAACCGGGTCTTCTTCTCGACCGGCGGCGGCGAGGCTGTGGAGACGGCTTTCAAGCTCGCCAAGCACTACTGGAAGCTGCAGGGCAAGCCGGGCAAGCACAAGGTCGTCTCGCGCTCGGTCGCGTATCACGGCACTCCCCAGGGAGCGCTCGCGATCACGGGCATCCCCGGGATGAAGTCGATGTTCGAGCCGCTGGTGCCGGGCGGCTTCCGCGTCCCCAACACCAACTTCTACCGGGCTCCCGAGCACGGCGACGACCTGGAGGCGTTCGGCCTGTGGGCGGCGAACCGCATCGAGGAGATGATCGAGTTCGAGGGGCCGGACACGGTGGCCGCCGTGTTCCTGGAGCCCGTCCAGAACTCGGGCGGCTGCTTCCCGCCCCCTCCCGGGTACTTCCAGAGGGTCCGCGAGATCTGCGACAAGCACGACGTGCTGCTGGTGTCCGATGAGGTGATCTGCGCGTTCGGCCGCATCGGGCACATGTTCGCCTGCGACGAGTACGGCTACGTGCCGGACATGATCACCTGCGCGAAGGGGATGACCAGCGGCTACTCCCCCATCGGCGCGACGATCGTCAGCGATCGGATCTACGAGCCCTTCCGCCACGGTCAGGTCGTCTTCCCGCACGGCTACACCTTCGGCGGCCACCCCGTCTCGGCCGCGGTCGCGCTCGAGAACCTCGACATCTTCGAGGAGGAGGGCCTGAACGAGCGCGTGCGCGAGAACTCGCCCGTCTTCCGGTCCACGCTCGAGAAGCTGCTCGACCTGCCGATCGTCGGCGACGTCCGGGGCGACGGCTACTTCTTCGGCATCGAGCTGGTGAAGGACAAGGCGACGAAGGAGACGTTCGACGAGGACGAGTCGGAGCGGCTGCTGCGCGGATTCCTCTCGAAGGGGCTCTTCGACGCTGGGCTGTACTGCCGGGCGGACGACCGCGGCGATCCCGTCGTCCAGCTCGCGCCGCCGCTCACCATCGGCCCGCGCGAGTTCGACGAGATCGAGCAGATCCTCCGGAGCGTGCTCACCGAGGCCTGGTCGCGGCTCTAGCGCCCTCACGCGGCGCGCTCCCGCCGATCGGCGGCGAGTGCGGCCGCGACTCGGCGCGCACCTGCGTGGTGCGGATCGAGAGCGACGGCCTCGTCGGCGAGCCGTCCGGCCTCGTCGGCACGGCCCTCACCGGCCAGGATCCGGGCGAGGAGGACGAGCACTCCGGCTCGCTCACTCGGGGGTGCGACGACGGCGGCACGGCGGAGCAGCGGGGCGAGCGCTCCCGCCGCGCCGGGGTCACCGCTCCGCGCCGACCGCAGCACGCGGTCCGCACCGCGGCTGCGCTGCACGGCCACGACGAGCGCAGCCAGGCCCGCCGGCCGGACCTCGGGATCGGGACCGGCGAGAGCTCGCCGGACGAGGTCGTCGACACCGCGCAACAGCACGTCGGGCAGTTCGGCCCGCGGGTGGCGGTCGAGGAGACGGTCGACCGCGGCGGCCACCGCTCGCGGGTCGTCCCGGTCGCCGGCCTCGAGCCCGTCGTCGCCGCCGGACGACGGGAGCACGGCGACCCGGAGGGCGAGATCGGGGAGCCGGCGCGCACGCTCCTCGAGGGCGGCGACGAGTCCCTCGCACGACTCCGCACCCGCCTCGCCGGGATGCACCAGCGCGAGTGCTCGCCGCACCCGCCCGAACCGGCCGAGCGCACCGAGGCAGGCCCGCGCGACCAGGGCCGGATCCGCCCCCGACAGCTCGAAGCGGAGCGAGCCGCTCGGCGCGCCGGCCCGGAACGGGACGAGCACGAGGCTCGCCTCCGCCGCACCCCGCCGGGATCCGTGAGCGGCATGGAACAGTGCGGCGTCGTCGGGTGAAGCCGGGACACGCGAGGCGGGAGCGGGGTGGAGGAGGAGCGCTGAGGAGGTCATGCTGCGATCCTGCCGACCACCGCACCCGCCGGGAGCGACGGTCCTCCGGGATCATCGGAAGGATCTCGAGATCGTCGCCTGTGGAGGAAGAGGTCCCATCGACACCGAATCGCCGGCGCATGGATGGCGCCCTCGAGCCAGGAATCCCTCCACAGGGCCCGATCGGCAGAGTCCTGCACCGGTGTCCGGTTCCCGCCGGTCGGCGGGGAGTACCGCGGATACTCTCGACGCATGAGAACGACTCCCCTTCACGTCCGACGGACGACGAGCCCCCTCGGCCGCATCGAGGTGGGCAGCGACGGCGATGCGATCGTCTCGCTCGCCATCGAGCAGGCCGGTCTGCTCCCGCACGAGCACCTCCCGGAGTCGGATCTCCCGGTGCTCCTGCGGGCCGTCGAGCAGCTGGACGAGTACTTCGATGGGACCCGCCGCTCCTTCGATCTGCCGGTCGCTCTGCGCGGCACGCCCTTCCAGCTCGAGATCTGGCAGCGGCTCCAGGCTCTGGGCTTCGGGGAGATCACCTCCTACGGCGCACTGGGCACGGCCGCCGGTCGCCCCCGAGCGGGCCGGCCGATCGGCGGAGCGGTCGGTGCGAACCCGGTGCCGATCATCGTGGGCTGCCACCGCGTCCTCGCGAGCGACGGACGGATCACCGGCTTCAGCGCGGGCGAGGGCGTCGCCACGAAAGCCTGGCTTCTCGATCACGAGGGGATCCCCCACCGATGAGCACGGCCGACGGACTCGTCGAGGGAGAGGACGGCCTGGTCCGCTGCGCCTGGAGCGGCGCGGATCCGGAGTACCGCCGCTACCACGACGAGGAATGGGGCACCCCGCTGCACGGAGATCGCCCGCTGTTCGAGAAGGTCTCCCTCGAGGCGTTCCAGTCCGGCCTCTCCTGGATCACGATCCTCCGCAAGCGGCCGAGGTTCCGCGAGGCCTTCGACGGCTTCGATCCGGCCCGCGTCGCCCGGTACGACGACACCGATGTCGAGCGGCTGATGGAGGACAGCGGCATCATCCGGAACCGCGCGAAGATCATCGCCACCCGGGACAACGCCCGGGCCGTGCTCGCGCTCCTGGAGCAGAGAGGCGAGGGCGCGCTCGACGAGCTCGTGTGGTCCTTCCACGATCCGGACGTCGAGGACCGGGTGGTCCGAGCCGCCGACGTCCCTGCGACGACGCCCGGGTCGACGGCGCTCGCGCGAGCGCTGAAGGCCGCTGGGCTCCGCTTCGTCGGACCGACCACCGCGTACGCGCTGATGCAGTCGGCCGGAGTCGTCGACGACCACCTCACCGGCTGCTGGCGCCGACGCTGACGCCTACGACTCCGGCACGACGAGGTCGAGCTCTCCCGTGTGCCGGTTCTCGGCGAGCAGGAACCCGCGCCCGGCCGCCCACGCCGAGAGCTCGCCGAGCGACTCCGTCGCCACCCGGTCCTCCGCCAGCGCCCTGACGAAGCGTCCCTTGCCCTGCTTGTTGAAGTGGTTCAGCGACCGGAGGACGCCGTCGGCCCCGCGCGAGCGGACGCGGACGAAGAACCGCCCCTCGCCCGCAGGGACCGGTCCGAGCGCCGCGTACGCCTCGCTCCGCAGATCGAGGACGAGCCCGTCGAGCGCGCTCAGCACCCGCCCGGCCTCCGCCGCCCACCACCGCTTGAGCGGTCTGCCCGGCACACGGGAGTCGTGGGACAGACGGTATGCAGGGATCAGGTCGAGGGCGCGGATCGGCCCCCAGAGCGCGGACTGCACGATCGCCGTCCGACCGAGCACCTCCCGTGCACCGGAATCGAGGCTGCGCGCGTCGAGCGCATCGAACAGCACCCCGTCGAAGCGGTCGACCGCGGGGAGACCTGCCGCGGTCGCGAGCCCCGCGTTGCGATCGATCTCGCCGAACTGACGCGGACCGAGCTTCAGCGCCCGGGCAGAGAGCTCGGGGTCCCCGGCCAGCGCGATCAGCGCCTCCGCCAGCTCGCGCCGCTTCGCGTGGAGCTCGGGGAAGGCGAGCGACTCGAGCACGAACGGCTCGTCGCCGCCGTCGCGCTTCGTCTCGGACGGTGGCAGCAGGACGTGCACAGGACTCCTTCGGAGAAGAGGGACGGGCGGCACGACGGAGGGGCCGGACGATCGCGATGATCGTCCGGCCCCTCCGAGCCGCGGTGTACTAGACCAGCGATGCCTGACGGGCGACCACGGTCACCACGTCGTTCTCGACGGACAGGAAGCCGTCGTCGGCCTGCGCGGTGAGACGCGTGCCGTCCAGGGCCGTGACGCGCACCTCGCCGGTGGCGAGGATCGCGAGCATCGGCTCGTGGCCGGCGAGGATGCCGATCTCGCCCTCGACCGTGCGAGCCGTGAGCTGCTTCGCCTCTCCGGACCACACCTCGGCGTTCGCGGACACGACGCTGACCTTCAGGGTCCCGGCCATGATCAGCCGTTCTCCTTCTGGATCTGGGTCCACTTCTCCTCGACGTCCGAGATCGAGCCGACGTTGAAGAACGCCTGCTCGGCCACGTGGTCGAACTCGCCCTTGGTGATCGCGTCGAACGACTCGATCGTGTCCTTCAGCGGGACGGTCGATCCCTCGACACCGGTGAACTTCTTCGCCATGTAGGTGTTCTGCGAGAGGAACTGCTGGATCCGGCGCGCACGCGACACCGTGATCTTGTCCTCCTCCGACAGCTCGTCGACACCGAGGATCGCGATGATCTCCTGCAGCTCCTTGTTCTTCTGCAGGATCTGCTTCACGTTCGTCGCCACGCGGTAGTGGTCGGCGCCCAGGTAGCGGGGGTCGAGGATGCGCGAGGTGGACGTGAGCGGGTCGACGGCCGGGTAGAGGCCCTTCGACGCGATCTCGCGGGAGAGCTCGGTGGTCGCGTCGAGGTGGGCGAAGGTGGTCGCCGGCGCCGGGTCGGTGTAGTCGTCGGCGGGGACGTAGATCGCCTGCAGCGAGGTGATCGAGTGTCCGCGCGTCGAGGTGATGCGCTCCTGGAGCACACCCATCTCGTCGGCGAGGTTCGGCTGGTAGCCCACCGCGGAGGGCATGCGGCCCAGCAGGGTCGACACCTCCGAGCCGGCCTGCGTGAAGCGGAAGATGTTGTCGATGAAGAGCAGCACGTCCTGCTTCTGCACATCGCGGAAGTACTCCGCCATGGTCAGGGCCGACAGGGCGACGCGCAGACGCGTTCCCGGCGGCTCGTCCATCTGGCCGAAGACGAGAGCGGTCTTGTCGAAGACGCCCGCCTCCTCCATCTCGGCGATGAGGTCGTTGCCCTCACGGGTGCGCTCGCCGACGCCGGCGAACACGGACACTCCACCGTGGTCCTGCGCGACGCGCTGGATCATCTCCTGGATGAGGACGGTCTTGCCGACGCCCGCGCCGCCGAACAGGCCGATCTTGCCGCCCTGTACGTACGGAGTGAGCAGGTCGATGACCTTGATGCCGGTCTCGAACAGCTCGGTCTTGGACTCGAGCTGGTCGAACTGCGGGGGCTTGCGGTGGATCGGCCAGCGCTCGGTGATCTCGAACGACTCTCCGTTGATCTTCCCGTCGGCGTCGGCGTTGAGCACCTCGCCGATCACGTTGAAGACCTTGCCCTTGGTCACGTCGCCGACCGGGACCGAGATCGGCAGGCCGGTGTCGTGGACCTCCTGGCCGCGGACGAGTCCGTCGGTGGGGTTCAGGGAGATGGCCCGGACGAGGTCGTCGCCCAGGTGCTGCGCGACCTCGAAGGTCAGCTTGCTCGAGACGCCCTCGACCTCGACGTGCGTGTAGAGCGCGTTGTAGACCTCGGGGATCGCGTCGTGGGGGAACTCGATGTCAACGACGGGGCCGGTGACGCGGGCGATGCGGCCGATGGCCCCGCCCGACGTCCCGGTCGCCGCCTCAGGTGCGGTCAGTGTCATTGCTACTTCCTTCTGTGGTCTCACCGCTCCCGGAGGGCGGAGTCGAAACTGTGTGGAGCGGAGCCCTCTTACTTGGAGGAGGACAGGGCGTCGGCGCCGCCGACGATCTCGGCGATCTGCTGCGTGATCTCGGTCTGGCGGGCGTTGTTGGCGAGACGCGTGTAGGTCTTGATCAGCGTGTCCGCGTTGTCGCTCGCCGACTTCATGGCCTTCTGGCGTGCCGCGTGCTCCGAGGCCGCCGACTGCAGCATCGCGTTGAAGATGCGGCTCTCGACGTACACGGGCAGAAGGCGGTCGAGGACCGTCTCGGGGTCGGGCTCGAACTCGTAGAGCGGGTACAGCTCGCTGTTCTGCTCCTCGGCGCCCTCGACGACCTCGAGCGGCAGCAGCCGGACGACGGTCGGCTGCTGGGTGACCATGCTGACGAAGCGGTTGTAGACGAGGTGGATCTCGTCCACGCCGCCCTCCTCGTCATCGAGGTTGTACGACTCGACGACCGCGTCCGCGATCTCCTTCGCCGTCTCGAACACGGGCTGGTCGGTGCCGCCCGTCCAGACGCGGACGCTGGCCCGCTTCCGGAACGAGAAGTACGCGTTCGCCTTGCGGCCGACCAGGTAGAAGACGACCTCCTTGCCCTCGCTGCGCAGCAGCGCGGCCAGCTCCTCGGCCTCCTTGAGCACGCTCGAGGAGAACGCGCCGGCGAGGCCGCGGTCGGAGGTGAAGATCACGATCGCGGCCGTGTCCAGCTTCTCGCGCTCGGTCGTGAGCGGGTGCTCCACGTTCGAGTAGGTCGCGACAGCGGACACGGCGCGCGTGATCGCGTTCGAGTACGGCGCCGCGGCAGCGACGCGGTTCTGCGCCTTCTGGATGCGCGAGGCCGAGATCAGCTCCATGGCCCGAGTGATCTTCTTGGTCGTCTGGGCCGAGCGGATCTTCGACCGGTAGACCCGGAGTTGCGCTCCCATGTGTCTCCTGTTGTCCTATAAGTGGCGAATCGTCGGGGTGCCGCTGGTCAGCGACGGCCCTTGACGATCTTCTCCTGGCCGACCTCGTCGGCCGCGATGGCCTGGTGCTCCTCGCGCCCGACCGAGGCGAGCGGCTTGCCCTCACCGGTCTGGAACTCCAGCTTGAAGCCGTCGACGGCACGGTTGAGCTCGGCGACGGTGTCGTCGGAGAGCACGTTGGTGTCGCGGAGGGTGTTCAGCACCTGGGTGTTGCGGCCCAGGTAGTCCAGGAGCTCGCGCTCGAAGCGCAGCACGTCGGGGACCGGGACCTCGTCGAGCTTGCCGTTCGTTCCGGCCCAGATCGAGACGACCTGCTCCTCGACGGGGTACGGCGAGTACTGCGGCTGCTTGAGCAGCTCGGTGAGGCGGGCGCCGCGGGCGAGCTGACGGCGCGAGGCGGCGTCGAGGTCGGAGGCGAACATCGCGAAGGCCTCGAGCGAGCGGTACTGCGCCAGCTCGAGCTTCAGCGTGCCGGAGACCTTCTTGATCGACTTGACCTGCGCGTCGCCGCCGACCCGCGAGACCGAGATGCCCACGTCGACCGCGGGACGCTGGTTGGCGTTGAAGAGGTCGGACTGGAGGAAGATCTGGCCGTCGGTGATCGAGATCACGTTGGTCGGGATGTAGGCCGAGACGTCGTTCGCCTTGGTCTCGATGATCGGGAGACCGGTCATCGAGCCGGCGCCGAGCTCGTCGGACAGCTTCGCGCAGCGCTCCAGCAGACGGGAGTGCAGGTAGAAGACGTCACCCGGGTACGCCTCGCGTCCCGGCGGGCGGCGCAGGAGGAGCGACACGGCGCGGTACGCCTCGGCCTGCTTCGACAGGTCGTCGAAGATGATCAGGACGTGCTTGCCGCCGTACATCCAGTGCTGGCCGATGGCCGAGCCGGTGTAGGGGGCGAGGTACTTGAAGCCGGCGGGGTCGGAGGCGGGGGACGCGACGATGGTCGTGTACTCCATCGCTCCGGCGTCCTCGAGCGCGCCCTTCACCGAGGCGATGGTCGAGCCCTTCTGGCCGATGGCGACGTAGATGCAGCGGACCTGCTTGTTCGTGTCGCCCGACTCCCAGTTGGCCTTCTGGTTGATGATCGTGTCGATCGCGATGGCCGTCTTGCCGGTCTGGCGGTCGCCGATGATGAGCTGGCGCTGGCCGCGGCCGACCGGGATCATCGCGTCGATGGCCTTGATGCCGGTCTGCAGCGGCTCGTGGACCGACTTGCGCGACATGACGCCGGGAGCCTGGAGCTCGAGGGCGCGGCGGCCCTCGGAGGCGATCTCGCCGAGTCCGTCGATCGGGTTGCCGAGCGGGTCGACGACGCGGCCGAGGTAGCCGTCGCCGACGGGGACCGAGAGGACCTCGCCGGTGCGGGTGACCTCCATGCCCTCCTCGATGCCGGAGAACTCGCCGAGGACGACGACGCCGATCTCGTTCTCGTCGAGGTTCTGGGCCAGGCCCAGGACACCGTTGGAGAAGCGGATGAGCTCGTTGGCCATGACGCCGGGGAGGCCCTCGACGTGGGCGATGCCGTCGGCGGCGTCGATGACGTAGCCGACCTCGGTGGTGGAGGCCTTGCCCGGCTCGTACGACGAGACGAAGTCCTTCAGCGCGTCGCGGATCTCATCCGGGCTGATGGTGATATCTGCCATGGGAATTCCTATTCGTTGGGTCCGTGCGAGCCGAAGAGGTCGTCGGGGCCTGACCTGGATGGTGCGGGGGTCGAGGGCAGTGCCCTCTGAGGATACGTGCGCCCGTCAGGACGCGAGCTGGAGCTTCAGGTCGGACAGCCGTGCGGAGACGGTTCCGTCGATGACCTCGTCGCCGACGTGCAGGCGCATCCCGCCCAGGAGGGAGGGATCGACCACGACGTTGACGGAGACCGGTCGGCTGTACTGGCGCGTGAGCGCCGAGCGGAGCCGGTCGAGCTGCTCGGGGGCGATCGGTGCGGCGACCGAGACCGTGGCGAGGATGAACCCGCCCTGGTCGGCGACCACGCCTGCTGCGAAGCGGACGAGCTCCGGGATGCGGCGACCGCGCGGGTGCGCGATCAGCTGCCGGAGGATCGCCAGCGTCTCGGCCGCGGCCTTGCCCTCGAGGAGGCGCTGCACGAGCGCGACCTTCGAGTCGGCGGCGGCGAGCTTGCTGCCGAGCGCGAGCTCGAGCTGGGCGTCGGAGGCGACGACCTCGCCGAAGGAGTGGAGCTCCTTCTCGAGGTTGACGCCCTCCGGAGCGGACGACGCGATCGCGCGGACCCCGACCTCCTCGACCCCGGCGACCATGTCGCTCGGCCTCGACCAGCGGTGGCCGACGATCACGGTGAGCAGGCGCTTGGCCGGCTCGCCGAAGGGACCGAACACGCGGGCGACGAGAGCCTGCTTGCTGCTCGAGTCGGCGCTCGGGTCGGCGAGGGCCGCGCGCAGCTGCGCCTGGCCGTCGATGACCCGTGCGGCCTCGAAGAGCTGCTGGGCCGTGTCGAGGGACGCCTGACCGGCGAGGGCGGAGAGCTCCGCCTTCGCCGATGCGAGTGCCTGCCTGGACGCGCTGCCCATCAGTTGTTCGCCTTCTCCGAGGCCTCGAGGTCGGCGAGGAAGCGGTCCACGATCGCGGACGCCTTCGCGTCGTCGTTGAGGCTCTCGCCGATCACGCCGGAGGCGAGGTCGATGGCGAGGGTTCCGACTTCGGAGCGGAGCGAGACCACGGCGGCCTGACGGTCCGCCTCGATCTGGGCGTGCGCGTTGTGGAGGATGCGCTCGGCCTCGACCTGCGCCTGCTCCTTCTTCGCCGCCACGATCGCGTTGCCGTCGGCGTTCGCCTTCTCACGGATCACTCCGGCCTCGGCGCGGGCCTCGGCCAGCTGGGCGGTGTACTTCTCGAGGGCGGCCTCGGCCTGTCGCTGGGCCTCGTCGGCCTTCGCGATGTTCCCCTCGATCGCGGCGGAGCGCGCGTCGAGCATCTTCTGCAGGCGCGGCAGGACCAGCCTCCAGAAGAAGAACAGCAGGATGAGGAAGATCACCCCCGACCAGAAGAAGTCGTAGAACTCCGGGATCAGAATGACCGCGGGGACGTCACCTTCTTCCGCAGCGATGTTCACAGCGGTGCTGAACACGACTACGCCGCGAAGATGAAGTAGGTGGCGAGGCCGATGAGCGCGAGCACCTCGGTGAACGCGATGCCGAGGAACATCGTGGTCTGGAGGCGGCCGGCCATCTCGGGCTGGCGCGCCATGGCCTCGACGGTCTTGCCCGCGACGATGCCGACACCGATGCCGGGGCCGATCGCTGCGAGGCCGTAACCGACCGTCGCGATGTTGCCGGTGAGTTCGGCGAGAACGGTGACTGAGTCCACGAGTGGGTCCTTTCAGTGGGGTGATCGTGAGAACGGGCGGGAGCCCGTGAGTAGTGGGGTCAGTGCTCCTCGGCGACGGCCAACTGGATGTAGACCGCAGCGAGGAGGGTGAAGATGTAGGCCTGCAGCACGGCGACGAGGAGCTCGAAGAGCGTGAACGCACCGCCGAAGGCGAAGGTCACGACGCCGAAGAGCTTGAAGCCCGGGTCGATCTGGGAGCTGAAGAGGAAGAACTGCGTGGCCGAGAAGCACAGCACCAGCAGGAGGTGGCCGACGATCATGTTCATCACGAGCCGCAGTGCGAGCGAGAGCGGACGGATGATGAACGTCTGCAGCAGCTCGATCGGCGTGAGGATGAAGTAGATCAGGAACGGCGCTCCGGGCGGGAACAGGGCGTTCTTGAAGAAGCCCATCCCCCGGTCCTTGATGCCCGCGTAGATGAACGTCACGTAGGCGACCAGGCCGAGGAAGAGCGGCATGCCCACCACGGAGGTCCCCGCGATGTTCAGGAACGGGACGATGCCGGTCAGGTTCATCGAGATGATCGCGAAGAAGATCGTCACGAGGATCGGGAGGAACCGGCGCGCGTCCTTCTCGCCGAGGATGTCCTTGGCGATGGTGACGCGGACGAAGTCGAACGCGAGCTCGACGACGTTCTGGAAGCGGCCGGGGACGAGGCGCAGCTTGCGCGTCCCGAGCCAGAAGAACAGCATCAGTGCGATGACCGCGATGAAGCGGACCAGCATGACGCGGTTGATCTCGAAAGGGGTTCCCTCGAAGAGGAAACCGGGCGGGAAGAACTCGGAGATCGACGGGGTGTGGAAGTCACTCTCACCGGTCGAGGACGAGACCAACAGGGTCACAGCGTTAGCAAACAGCGCTAGCTCCTGGAATTCGGGGCGTGGCACGTTGCAGCCGACCGAATCGAATCATTCGGACGCAACGCTCTCGCGACGACGAAAGGTGGGGTTTTCCGCTCGGACGGCGATCGTGCTCGACGACCGCCATCAACGATGAGACGATCTGAGGACACGTTCGCCTGCGGGATTCGTCCCTACTGTAGCAACAGAACGGCCTGAGAGCCGAATCGTGGTCCTCTCAGGAACCGTTCGGCTCGTCCTCATCGAGCGATGTCGCTGACGTTCGGCATGCGCGAGCGCGAGACGACGAGGACGTCGATCACCAGGGACCCCAGGACGGCGACGATGATCGTGACGAACATCGCGGTGCTGTTCAGCCACGGCTGATCGCGCAGGACCAGGGCGGCGATCACGAACAGCACGAACTTGGCGAGCCACGTGCCGAGGACGACGGCGAAGAACCCGCCGATGTCGAGGCGGTTGGCGACGAGGATGCTCGCGGCGGTGAGGAGCACCATCACGCCGCCGACGATCGCGCCGAGGAGGGCTCCGATCGCGCCCTCTCCCCCGGCGGCGATCCCGCCGACGACGGTGCCGAGAACGGCCAGGGCGAGCACGAAGAGGCCGCCCACGACCAGCGCGCGGCGCAGGACGGGGACGGACGCGGGCTGCGGACGGGGGGTGGCCGGGGAGGCTCCGGTCATGATGCTTCCTTCCGCGCCGTGGTCGGCGCTGTCGTGTCCCGGTCGATCGGGAGTCCGGCCGGCGGACGGAGCAGCTCCGTCGAGGACGCGCGGTCGAGGGGGTCGAGGACGGGTGAGGCCTCCGCGGACTGCGCCGCCGCCTCGAGCCGCTTGCGGCGGCTGAGCGGGGCGAGCGTGACGACGGTGCAGACCAGCAGACCGACTCCGAGGAAGACGAGCGGGACCCACAGCACGTCGACCACGAACATCAGCAGGCAGCTGACGGCGACGACGGCGGTCCACGCGTAGAAGATCAGCACGGCGTGCAGGTGGGAGTGCCCCATGTCGAGCAGGCGGTGGTGCAGGTGCTTCCGGTCGGCGCTGAACGGCGACTTTCCCGCGCGCAGGCGCCTGATCACAGCGAGGCCGAAGTCCATCAGCGGCACCACGAGTATCGCGAACGGCAGGATGATCGGGATGAACGCGGGCAGGAGCTCCTTCGCCGCGAGCTGGGCCGGGTCGATCTGGCCGGTGACCGCGATCGCGGAGGTGGCCATCAGCATCCCGATCAGCAGTGCGCCGCTGTCGCCCATGAACATCCGCGCCGGACGCCAGTTGATGGGGAGGAATCCGGCGCAGGCGCCGACGAGCAGGACCGCGATGAGCGAGGCCAGGTTGAAGTAGTCGGTGGGCGAGGTCTGCTGCACCAGCAGGTAGCTGTAGAGGAAGAAGACCCCGTTGGCGATCAGGGCGACGCCCGCCACGAGGCCGTCGAGGCCGTCGATGAAGTTGAGAGCGTTGGTGACCAGGACGATCGCGAGCACGGTGATGATCAGCGACATCCACGGCGAGCCGACGGTCAGGCCGCCGATCGGCAGGGAGACGATCTGCACGCCCTTCCAGGCGATCAGGCCGGCGGCGATCAGCTGACCGGCCAGCTTCGTGGTCCAGTCCAGGTCCCAGATGTCGTCGGCGACGCCGATGAGGACGATGAGCAGGCTCGCGCCGAGGATCGCGAGGATCGGCTCGGGATTGGCGAACACCAGCCGGAAGTAGGGCAGCTGGGAGGCGATGCCGAAGCCGACGAGGATCCCGAGGAACATCGCGATGCCGCCCAGGCGGGGGGTCGGCCGCGTGTGCATGTCCCTGACGCGGATCTTCGGGTAGAGCCGGTACTTCAGGCTCAGCTTCCAGATGACCCACGACAGCGCTCCGGTCACGAGCGCGACCGCGAGCGAGACGAGGGCGAAGGTGATCACCGGTTACTCACCCGGAGCGGAGTCGGTGCGGGCGGCGCCGGTGCCGGTGTTGGGCGTCGGCGCGTTCGTGCTCGACGAGCCCGTGTCCGGCGCATCGGCGGAATCGACGGGCGCAGAGTCGCCGGGCGCGGAGTCGTCCTGCAGGCGGGCGCCGGAGGCCCAGTCGGGGCGCGCGGTCGGGGTCCGCTCGAAGGCGTACGGGTCGCTGCCGGTCGCGGTCTCGGCGGGCTCCTGCTGGTACCCGGCCTGCGCCGCGCCGGCCGTGGAGGCGTCGGGCTCCGACGTCTCGGCACGAGGCGCGTCCGGATCCGGCAGCAGGTCTCCGACGACCTCGCGGATCCGCTCGGCCGACACGACGCCCTGGCGCAGGATGCGCAGGGTGCCGCCCTCGAAGCTCAGCGCTGTCGCGTCGACGATCGTCGAGGACTCGCTGGCGCCCGCGGGGCGGTCGCTGTAGCGCGATCCGGCGGCGCCGGCGTCGAGATAGACGTCGACGGAGTCGCCGAGCTGGTCGAACGCCTCCTGTGCGGTCGTGGCCGAGGGCTGCCCCGTGCGATTGGCGGAGGAGACCGCCAGCGGGCCGGTCTCGGCGAGGAGCTCGATCGTCACCGGGTTGTCCGGCATGCGCAGCGCCACGGTCCCGCGCGTCTCGCCCAGGTCCCAGACCAGTGAGGGCTGGGCGTGCAGGACGATGGTGAGCCCGCCGGGCCAGAACTCGCGCGCGAGGTCGCGCACCGCCTCCGGCACGTTCTCGGCGAGGGCGTCGAGGGCGGCCACGTCCCCGATCAGGACGGGCGGCGGCGACTGCCTCGTCCGTCCCTTCGCGTCGAGCAGGCGCTGGACCGCGGCGGCGTCGAACGCGTTGGCCGCGACGCCGTAGACGGTGTCGGTGGGGATCACCACGAGCTCGCCGCGGCCGATGGCCGTCCGCGCGAGACGGGTGCCGGTCAGGAGGTCCGTGTCGACGGAGCAGTCGTAGATGCGTGCCATAACGGGTCGATGATACCGGCGCGGTCCGTGTCCGGACCGGCTGCGGCGCGGCGGTCGCGTCAGCGCCGCCCGAGGCCGGGGCTCGGCGGCCGTCGCAGCGGCGCCCGACCCGCGCCGGCCGAGGCCGCCGGAGCGCTTCCGTGAGGCACTCGGCCCGGCGTGGCGGGCGCCTCCGCCGACAGGACGCCCACGAGCGCCACGGAGACGGCGAGCGTCGCGAGCGAGTGCTGATCGCCGAACCAGGTGGTGTTGTCGGCCATCCCGTGCAGGAACGTCCAGAGGACGGCGACGGCGAGCGCCCCGACGGCGACGGCCTCGTTCCGGGCGACCCGGAGGAGCAGGCGCACGACGGCGATGGTGGCGAGGAGGAGGAACGCGATGACGGGGAGCGCGATCAGGAGCCCGCCGTTGGTCCACGCGGTGACGAGGAGGTTGTGAGGCGGGCGCGGCTCGCTGTGCTGGGTGAACTGCGACCCGCGCGCCAGCCACAGCTCCTGCCATCCGCCGTACCCCAGCCCCAGCAGCCAGTTGTCGGGGAACGCACTCGCAGCCAGGCGCAGGAAGTCGCCGCGGGCCCCGAGCGTGAGCAGGCCCGCCTCCGCCAGCTGAGGGAAGGACACGGCGACGGCGTACACGGCCGTGATCCCGGAGGGGATGGTGATCATCCAAGCGACCGGACCGAGGCTGCGTCCCTTGAGTCCGCGGATCGCGGCGACCAGCAGGGGCAGGACGATCGCGAGGACGATCGCGGTCTTGGACAGCGTGAAGAGGGCGCCGACCAGCCCGGCGACGGCGACGAGCAGGAGGAGCCTCCCCCGCTGCCGTCTCCAGACGGCGAAGGCCAGCGCGCCGGTCGTGGCCATGTACATCGAGGCGATGTTGCCGTTGAGGAAGAACCCTCCCGACTTCTCCTGCAGGACGTTGTTGAAGGACGTCGTGAAGATGTCCCGCACGTAGATGTCGGAGAACAGCACCGCTTCCGGCCACCGGAGGTAGGCGGTCTCCTGCACGGGATCGAGCTGGAAGAGGATCGTGAGCGTCACCTGGAGGAGGAACACGGGCGCCGCCCAGTTGAGGGCGCGGCCGACGACACGCCAGGCGCCGTCGCCGAGCCCGCGGACGGCCAGGTACGGAGTGAGGAAGGAGACGACGGAGACCACGTCGCGCAGCGCGGCCGCGCGTGCTCCGGAGTAGGTGAGCGCGAAGAGGGTGCCGGCGATCACGAGGAGGACCACGACCACGAACCGGTCGATCCGCCCGCCGCGCAGCCGCGCCACGGAGTACGGGAGGAAGAGCAGGCTCCAGGCGACCGGAGCGGTGACGGGGCCCAGGGTGTAGAGCTGCACGACGCTCAGCGCCAGGAGCACCGCGAGGAAGACGAGGACGATCCGCTCGTGCCGCCGCTGAGCGGGATCCGCCGGCGCGCGCGACGGCCGCCCGCGGGTCTCCGGAGCGTCGGTGACGCGGGTCGCGGCGATGACGGAGGGACGAGAGGCGGTCGGGCGGCGGAGGAGGGCGTCGTCGGCGTGGCGGCCCATGTCAGAGCCGTTCCGCGGAGGTGCCGGTGGCGGCCTCCGTCTGGCGGAGCGGAGGAGCGGCGCGCCGATTCCGGGACGACGGGCCGACCTCTCGCGGCGGGAGGGTCGTCCGCGGGCGCCGGTCCGGGGCGGGAGGCGGATCGAGCAGCACGGGAGAGGCGGTGGCGTCGGCGGACGCGGGCGGGAGAGGGGATGCAGGTGGCATGTCGCGCCGACACTAATCGCGCGGCACGAGCCTCGACGGGCTTGGCGCGGAACGTCGATCCGCGTGCGCGCGGCGGCCCCGCGCCTCAGCCACGGGGGTCTGCCAGCAGCTCGTCCGCGCGGCGGGCGATGCCCGGCCAGCCGAAGTCCTCCGCTCGACGCCGCGACGCAGCAGCGACCTCCGCGCGCCGCCGGGGATCGCGCAGCGAGGCGATGAGGGTGGGGAGCTCCGCGAGGACGGCGTCCGCGACCTCCTCCTCCGTGCCCGGCGGGACGAGGACGGATCCGTCGACCACTCCGTCGGAGGTGCGCAGGATCTCGGGGAGGCCTCCGCGCTCGACCGTCACGACGGGGATCCCCCGCGAGAGCGCCTCCACCACCACCATCCCGAACGGCTCGTTCCAGCGGCAGGGGTAGAGCAGGAGCGCCGAGGAGCCGAACAGCTCCAGCAGGTCCTCGTGCCGGAGGAACGGGAGCCGGCGCACGGCGCCGGGCAGGGTGGCGACCGCCTCGTCGAGCGCTCGGACGTACGGGGTGGGCGTCGCATCGTCCCCGAGGCCCGATGCGCCGGCGATGACCAGTCGCAGATCGGCGCCGTGCTCGGTCCGCATCCGCCTCACGATCTCGACGGCCTCGCGGGCTCCCTTCTCGGCCACCAGCCTCCCGGCGAAGACCGCCTCCGCAGTACCGCCGAGCGGCGCCGGCGGGACCTCGGGCGGAGGGACGACCCCGTTGTACAGGACGGCTGTGGCGATCAGGCCGTACCGGTCGACCGCCCGGGCGCGCAGGAACTCGCTGCAGAAGATCCACTCGTCGACCGCGTCGAGGTAGCGCCGTGCGGCGGCGGGATCGGGTGGCAGGTGATCGAGCAGGTCGTTGTGCAGGTGTGCGACGATCCGCCCCCGGTAGCCCAGGCGGCGCAGGCGCACGGCGTAGCGGGGGCGGTTGTGGATCCAGACCGTCGGGACACGGCGCAGCGACGGAGCGAGCACCAGCAGCCAGAAGCGCCCGCCGAAGGACAGCCGGCGCAGCTCGGCGCCCGGGTCGCTGTCGCGCCGATGCGCCAGGAGGAGTGCCGCGCGCCGCTGAACCGCGTAGATCCGCCGGTACAGACGATGGGGCCTGACGTCCACGCCCGGTGACGCCGACGACCACGGCGCGTGCACGGCGATCCGGAGCGAGGACCGGGACACCGTCTCGCGGACCCAGGTCGCCACGGCTCCCCCGCTGCCGTCGAAGCGCTCCTCGGCGGCCAGCACCACGGCGACCTCGACCGGGGCGGCGGAGCCGAGCCGGAGCCGGGCGGGCAGTCGCGACAGGACGAGCGATCGCGCCTCGGCGATGTCGCGCCCCGGCGCCAGGAGGGCGGTCGCTCCCAACACGAGGCCCGCGAGCGCCAGCTCCACCGGGAGCAGCCGCAGGGGCGCGCCCTCGGGGAGCAGGCGGAGCAGGAGCAGCACGGTCGCCATCGGTGCGGCGAGCAGCGGCCCCGCGGCGCACGCGCGCAGGAACGCGCCGAGGCGCACTCCGAGCACCACCCGCAGCACGGCGCAGGTGACGGCGAAGCCGAGAGCGCTCGAGAGCAGCAGCCCGCCGATCAAGCCGTCGAGTCCGAACAGCACTCCCCCGCCGACGATCATCGGGACCGTGATCGCGGTCTTCACGATGTTCACGACCAGCCCGAACCGCACCCGGTCCATCGCCATCAGGATGAAGCCGACCGGATTGCCGATCGCCCGCACCGCGCCCACCACCGTCAGTGCGCTCGTCATGCCCGCGATCCAGCCCCAGCCGGGTCCGTAGAACAGCCGCACGATCTCCTCGGAGCGCAGCGCCACCAGCATCAGCGTCGGGATGCTCGCCATGCTGAGCACCGCGGTGACGCGGAGGTGGTTCCGCGCGACGCGCTCACGGTCGTGCTGGATCGAGGAGAACACCGGGAACATCACCCGCGTCACGATCGGGTTGACCCGCGCGGGGAGGTTCACGGCGAGGTTGTATCCCAGGGTGTACCCGCCCAGCTGGGCCGGTCCGAGCAGGCGGCCGATCGCGAGCGAGCCGGCGTTCGAGCCCAGGTAGTTGACGATGCCGTCGAGGGTCTGGAAGACGCCGAAGGAGAGGAAGCGGGCGGTCTCGCGGATCCGGAACCGGAACCGCAGCCGGAACCAGCGGCGGGCCTGCACGAGGGCGAGCACGGAGCGCAGAGCCGCGGTCGCGACGAGCCCCCACGCATAGGAGAGCGCCCCCGCGCCCGAGACCGCGAGGCAGACCGTCACGGCGAAGCCGCCGACGAGAGCGATCGTCTCGGACACGGCGACCGCTCGGAACCGGATCCCCTTCTCGAGCACCGCTCTCGGCACCTGCCCGGCTGCGCTGCCCACGAACACGAGCGAGGCGACGGTGAGGACCGGCGCCGCGGCGGCGGACCCGAGCAGGGAGGCGATCGGTGCGGCGCCCAGGAGGACGGCGACGGTGACCAGGAGCCCGACGGAGAGGTTGAGCCAGAAGACCGACGAGAGCTCGAAGCTGGTCGCCCTCCGGCGCTGGATGATCGCCTGGGCGACCCCCATTCCGAGGAAGATGTCGACGAACGCGTTGAGCAGGGCGACGATCGCGATGATCCCCATCTCGGAGGGGTCCAGCAGTCTCGCCAGGAGCGCGAACTGCCCGAGCTGCACGACGAGCGCGACGGCGAACGAGACCGCCGTCCAGGCGGTCGCGTCGACGGTGCTCCGGCGCAGGCTCACCTCTCCCGCCCGGCGGAGGCCGGACGGAGGCCCGGTCGCGGATCGTCGGCGCGGTGCTCGGCGCGGCTCATCCGCGATCTCCGTCCGTCGTCGTCGGCATCGATCGGCCGGCCGCCCGGTCGTAGAGGTCCTCGAGGTCGCGGATCCGCTCGGCGAGGTCGAACGAGGCGAGCACGCGCTCCCGCCCCTCCGCGCCCATCCGCTCCGCGCGGTCCGGGTCCCGGAGCAGGGCGGCGAGCGCCCCGGTCAGGCTGGGCACGTCCCCCTCCGGGACGAGCAGCCCGGTGACGCCGTCCTGGACCGCCTCCGGGACGCCGCCGTGGCGGTACGAGACGACAGGGACGCCTGCGAGCGCGGCCTCGAGGAAGACCATGCCGAAGCCCTCGGAGTCGCCTGTCGCCGCGGTCCGCGACGGTGCGCAGAAGACCGCGGCGCCGGCGAGGATGCGGGCGACCTTGGCGGGGGGCAGGGAGCCGGTGAAGGTCACCTGCAGGCCCAGCCGCGCCGCCTGCTCGACGAGCGCCCCCCGCAGGTGGCCGTCGCCGACGACGGTCAGGGGGACGTCGCGGATTGGTCCGGGGAGGGCGGCGACCGCCTCGAGCAGATCCGGGACGCCCTTCTTGTCGGTGAGGCGTCCGACGAAGACGATTCCCGCGCGCTCCGCAGCCGGTGCGGCCTCGGGGCGGGAGGTCGGGACGCCGATGTAGCCCACTCCGGTGCGCCGCGGGTCCGCCCCCAGGCGCAGGAGCCCGTCGGTGATGAAGCGGGACACGCCGATCACCGCGTGCGCGGTACGGAAGACGGTGCGGGCCTCGAGGGCGCGGTGAGCTCGGGCGAGGGGTCGGAGCAGGCGCGGAGCTCCGGTCGCGAGCGGCCAGCTGGTCACGTCGTAGCCGTGCCCCGTCACGACGAGCGGGAGGCGCCTCCTCCGTGCGTACCGGGCGATGGAGACGGCGTCGATGAGGAAGTGCGCATGGATGAGGGCGGGCCGGTGCTCATCGACGATCGCGTCGAGCCGTCGTGACACTCCGAGCCACCGCAGGAGGAGGGACCGCCGCCCGCGAGGGGTGATCGGATCGTGCAGGACGATGTCCGTGCGGTCGTGGAGGACGCCCGAGCCGGTGCGCTCGAGGCCCACTCCGAGGGCGCGCCAGCGCTCGAGTCCGTGCATCTGATTGCGGACGAACGTCTCGGAGTCCTGCAGCCACGCGCGCTTCCAGACCAGGACCAGCGGCCTCTCGCCGGCGACGCCGCCCGCGTGCTCAGCGGACGGCACGGCGCACCCGGTAGCGGAGGGCCGCGACCACGCTCGGCAGCACCCGCACGGCGTCGCCCAGATAGCGCCGCCAGAGCCTGCCGGGCTCCCGGCTGAGCCGGTGCGCCCACTCGAGGCCGAGGCGCTGCACCACGAGCGGCGCCCGCGGGATCTCGCCGGCGAGGAAGTCCACGGCGGCGCCGACGCCGAGGCACACCGCTCCCATGCCGCCGACGGCGAGCAGGCGCTCGCGAACCTCCTCCTGCTTGGGGGAGCCGAGGCAGAGCGCGACGATGCGGACGTCGGCCGTGCGCAGGGTCGAGGAGAGGCGGGCGAGGTAGGCGTCGTCCGCGAGCTCGGCCGGCTCCGGCGAGACGACGACCGGAATCTGGAGCCCGGCGAAGCGCTGCTGCAGCTCGGCGGCTGCGCGATCGCCGACTCCGGGGCGTCCGCCGATGAGAGCGATCGGCGCGCCCTCGAGCGCCGCGCGACGGCAGACCTCGGTGAAGAGGTCGATGCCTGTCACGCGGCTCGCCGTGCGGTGACCGTACGAGCGGGCCAGCCAGACCAGAGGCGCCCCGTCGAGCACCACGAGGGACGCCCGGCCGTAGTACCGCCGGAACTCGCCGGAGTGCTTCCAGCGCACGAAGTGGTCGGTGTTCGGCGTGACGACCAGCTCGTCGCGGCCGCTCCGGGACAGCTCGAGCACGGCCTCCGCCGCCTCGTCGAGCGTGGTGATACTGGCCGGCATCCGCTCGATGCGGCCGGTGATGTAGGAGGTCATGCCGGTGCTCCTCGGGGGTCGGTGCGGGAGGGAGGGAACGGAGCTGGTGTGCGGAAGGGGCCGGTCGCGGCCGCCTGCACGGGGACCGTCACGTCGTCCACCGGGTGCTCCTCCGATCGGAGAGCCGGCGGCGGGTGTCGTGCACGGCGTAGAGGATCCGGCTGAGCGCCGTGAAGGCGGCGGGGACGTGCTTGAGCACCAGCCCCAGGACGAGCAGCCGCGGCGACCGCGCGGAGCGGAGCACGCGGACGTCGCGCAGCGCCTCGGACCCGAGCCGGACGCCGGTCTCGACGAGCGCCGCGTCGGAGTTCTGGCGGATCGGGGTGAGCGCGACGGGGACGGCGTAGAACCAGGTCGTGAACCAGTCCGACAGCGGGCGCGGCACCTCCTCGAACGTACGGGCGAGCGCCGCGCGCATCTCCTCGGCGCAGACCAGGAGGTTCCGGAGGTCCGGGTCGCGCCGACGGGTGATCGAGGACGCCGTGTGGACGTAGGAGTAGAGGACCTCCGGCACGAAGAGCACCCGTTCCGACGCCTGGACCGCCCGCAGCACGCCGACGAAGTCCGACTGGGAGCTCAAGCGCGGGAAGAGCTCCTCCTGCAGGACGGCGCGGCGGAAGAGCTTGTTCCAGAGGAAGCCGTGCAGGCGTCCGGACGCCATCCGCTCGAGAGCGAGTTCGGACGAGACCAGTTCGCGCCGGTCGAGGCCGTCGATCACACGTCCGGAGGTCGACTGCCGGGTGCGGTAGAGCGCCCGGCAGACGACGACGTCGGCCGCCGTCCGCTCGGCCTCGGCGGTGAGGGTCCGGAGGATCTCCGTGTCCCACTCGTCGTCGACGTCCACGAACCAGACGAACTCGGAGTCGATGCCGTCGAGGGCGCGGTTCCGGGCGGCAGCGACGCCGCCGTTCTGCTCGAGGAGCAGGACCCGGGCGTCCTCGCGTCCCTCGGCCCACTTCTCGAGCACCTCCGCCGAGCCGTCCGAGGACGCGTCGTCGACGAGGACGACCCGCGTCCCCGGTCCGAGAGTGAGTGCGAGCCGCGCGAGGAAGCCGTCGAGCCGGGCGATCGCGTTGTAGCAGGGAGCCACGACGGTCACCGAGTGCACGCCCCCGCTCACCGTCGGCCCCCGAGCTCGCGGTAGGCGGCGACGACGGGTCCGAAGACGGCGTCGGGCGAGGCGGCCTCGTCCACCCACGCCTTCGCGCGGTCGGCACGCATCAGGAGCCCCTCGGGTCGCTCCAGAGCGGCGGCGAGGAGCTCGGCGATCCGCTCCCCGTCGGCGTCGGCGGGGAGCAGGAGGCCCCGACCGTCGGCGAGCAGCTCACCCACACCGCCGACGTCGGTCGCCACGACCGGGCGACGGCGGGCCATCGCCTCCAGCATCACGAGCGGAGTCCCCTCCCACCGCGAGGTCGACAGGAGGAGATGCGCCGCGTCCAGCGCTCCGGTCACGTCCGCCGACGGACCGGCGAAGTCGACCACTCCGGCTCCCCGGGCGCGCTCGCGCAGCACCGGCAGCATCGGACCGTCGCCGAGCCAGGTGCCGGTGACGGGCCGGACCCGGGCGAGGGCCTCGACGGCCGCGAGGAAGCGGATCGGGTCCTTCTGCTCCGCGAGCCGCCCGATGCCGAGGACGCGGACGACCGGCTCGGCGAGTTCCGGCGCGCTCGCGGGCTCCGCGGTGACGTTCGCCGGGGCGTTGCCGGTGACCACGACGCGATCCTGCGGGCGGCCGTAGCCCTCGACGACCATCCGCCCCACGGAGGCGGAGACGGCGAACACCCGCCGGGAGCGGAAGGAGAGCGCTCGCCTGTCGATCCCGGGCAGCTCGGTGTGCGCGTGCTCGACCACGGGGACACCGAGCGCGGCGCCGACGAGGAGGGCCAGCAGAGCCTCGCGGCGCTGGTGGGCGTGCAGGACGTGCGGGCGGAACCGGCGGACGGCGAGAGCGAGGCCGCGGAGATCGGCCGCGAAGCCCTGTCCGGGTCTCGGCACCACGAAGACGGGCGACTCCTGCGCGGCGCGGTCGCTGAGCGGCCCGGGACGCCCCCAGTAGGCGGTCTCGCAGCCGTGCTCGCGGCTCCACGCGCCCAGGGAGAGGGCCACACGCTGCGCTCCGCCGTCCTCGAAGGAGTCGAGGACGTGCAGGATCCGCAGGGATCGGGAACGGGCGGCCCTCATGAGAGCGCCCCGTCGGGAACCGCGCCCGGGAAGCGGACGTCGAGTTCGGCCAGGACGGCGTCGACGTCGCGGCCCATCGTCCCGGGGTCGACGTCGTAGTGATCGGCGAGGAGGTCGACGACCTCGTCCCGGGGCCGGCGCTGCCGGATCACGGCCTCGAAGACCGAGGCGGCGCTCAGCGAGAGCACGATCGGGGGCACCGACGGGCGGGACAGGTCGAGCACGTAGACCTGACGGTCCGTGCGCTCGACGGCGAAGCGCTGGGTCGGCGGCGCGCTGCCACCCTGCGCCTCGGCGGAGGCCTCCACCGGATGCACGGCGCTCGCCGCGGGATCGGACGAGGCCGGGAGGTCGCTCACCGGCGCCGTGGTCGCCGCGATCGCCTCGAACGAGGACGCCGAGCCCTGCTCCTCGCTGCGGCCGCTCAGCGCCACCCGGGCGAAACCGGTGAGGGCGGAGGGGAGGCCTCGGAGCGCCCGCAGGGTCCGCTCCCCCCGGAGCCGGAGCCGACGTCGGACCGTCGTCGCCTCGGGATGGCTCGCCTCGAGATCCGCGCGGGTGGGGAAGGCGGCTCTCAGCAGCAGGCCTCCCTTCAGGCGCCAGGGAGCGGACGCCACGGCATGCAGCCAGTTGAAGGTGTGCCGGTCGGAGCTGCGGCGCACGTCCCAGAGAATCTGGGCCTGCCGGTAGCGCTCCTCGGGCGCGGCGGGGACTCCCCAGGAGGTGAGGAGCTCCGTCATCGGCGTCTGCGCGCCGAGCTCGACGGCCGCGTCGCGGATCGCCTCACGCTCCTCGCTCGGAAAGCCGGCGGCGTGCGCCTTCAGAACCGCCAGCGCCGTGGTCGCCGAGGCGGAGCGCGCGCTGCGCAGCTGGTGCAGGGCGTGCAGCACGAGGTGGTGCGCGCGCCCGGGGATCCGCAGGGTCTCGTCGCTCAGCGGCAGATCCTCGGCGGCCGCCCAGAGGCGGTCGAAGACGATCCGCTCCTCCTCGAAGGCACCCGGGAAGGAGCGGTGGACGTCGACGTCGCACGGCCACGAGGGGTGGACGAGCGTGATCGAGTGGTCGACGAAGAGCGTCCAGCTGAGAGCCTCGGCGCGGCGGCGCCAGCCCATCGAGGCGAGCAGCCCGAGAGCCTCGTCGAAGCGCTCGGGGTCGACCCAGAGGTCGACGTCGGCCGACGTCATCGGCGCGCGGATCCCCTGGCGGTGCAGACCCTCGCCCTTCACCACGAGGCTGCGGACGCCGTGCGTCCGCAGGGTGTACTGCACCAGCACGGCGGCCAGGCGCAGGGCGACGGCGTTCGGCAGCATCGCGTCGGCGGAGGCGCCGACAGCAGGAACCGGTTCAGGCGACACGGACGCGTCCCTCCGCGAGGGCGAGGATCTCCTCGGCCGCGACGGACCACGGGCGCTCCCGCGCGAGCTCGGCGGCCCCCCGGGAGAGAGCCGTCCACTCGCGCCGGAGCCGATGGAGGGCGTCCTCGTAGTCCTCGCGCGTCGCGTCGTCGGAGAGGACCACGCCCGCCCCCGCCGCGCAGAGATCGGCCAGGACGCTCGACTCGATCGCGAGGACCGGCAGCCCGCTCGCCAGCGCGTCGAGTCCGGCGGCCGCGCCGGTCGTCGACGGCGTCAGGTGGGCGTACACGTGGGAGTGGCGGAGCACCTCGACGACGCCGTCGCGGTCCTGCTCGCCGACGGAGCGCAGCCCCGACGCGAGGTCGTCGGCGATGCCGCCGCCGTCGTCGATCACGGTGACGTACTCGGTGCCGTCCAGGCGGGCGAGGAGATCGAGCCGCTCGGCGCCCCGGTCGAGACAGGAGGCTCCCACGGCGGCGAAGCGGAGGGGCCCGTCGGGGGCGGACGGCGTCGGGAACGACGCGTCCGGCAGGCCCAGGGGCACGACCGTTCCCGCGAGGGCTGACGCGAGCCGCTCCGTCGGGGTGACGACGACAGCACCGCGGCGCTCCTCTTCGAACCGGAGGCGCGGGAGTGCCGGGAGGTCGTCGGCCAGGAGGACGGTCATCGGAGCGAGCCCGGCGAGCTCCACGGCCGTCCCCGGGAGAGCCACCACGAGGTCGGGCCGCTCCGGAGCGAGCAGTCGGCGGGCCCGGCGCGTGACGACGGCGAGCCCGACGGACCCGGCGCCCCTCCGGCGGGCGGGCTCGAGGAAGCGGGCGAGCACGCTGGGGCGGAGCTCCGCCCCGCTGAACCCCTCCGGGTCACCGGTCACCACGACCACGCGGTGCCCCTGACGGCGCCAGGCGCGCTCGAGCGGAGCCGCGTGCCAGGCGTCGAGGGCGACGATCCCGATGGTCAGCACGGGCGGACTCCCCCCGTCAGGGGGGATCGGCGGCAGGGACCGGGAGACGGGAGGAGCGCGGAATCCCGCTGGTCGATGACCTCGTGCACAGGGCGGTACCTCTCTCCGTCGCGGCAGGCGGAGCCGCGGACGTCGGAGAAGTTATCCCCGTGCCCGGCGGCCTCCGAGTGGGAGGCGCGATACGGAGGCGGGGGCGGCGTGCGCGCCGCTCACGGAGTCGGATCGCGTCGGTAGCGGTCGCTCGACCGTCAGTCCCCGCCACGGGTTCCGCGCCCGCCGCACCGGCATGCGGAGGCACCGCGGCGCCGCCGATAGAGTCGGCTCCGTGACCCTCTCCCCGCAGATCTTCACGCTCCCCTCGGCGGTGCAGCGGACCCCCGCCGCAGCTCCTCACCCGGGGCTGCTCCGATGAGGGGCATCGTCCTCGCGGGTGGTTCGGGGTCGCGGTTGTGGCCGATCACCAAGGGCATCTCGAAGCAGCTGATGCCGATCTACGACAAGCCGATGATCTACTACCCGCTGTCGACGCTGATGATGGCCGGGATCGACGAGGTCCTCGTGATCACGACCCCCGAGTACAACGACCAGTTCCGCGCACTGCTGGGCGACGGGTCGAGCCTGGGCATGCGGATCGAGTACGCCGTGCAGCCCTCCCCCGACGGGCTCGCGCAGGCGTTCCTGATCGGCGAGGAGTTCATCGGCGACGAGTCCGTCGCCCTGGTCCTGGGCGACAACATCTTCCACGGCACCGCCCTGGGCACCGCCCTCGCGGCGAACACCACGATCGAGGGCGCCGTCATCTTCGCCTACCAGGTCGCCGACCCGCGCGCCTACGGCGTCGTCGAGTTCGACGAGCACTTCCGAGCCGTCTCCATCGAGGAGAAGCCCGAGCAGCCGCGCAGCAACTACGCCGTGCCCGGCCTCTACTTCTACGACAACGACGTCGTGGCGATCGCGAAGACGATCACGCCCTCGGCCCGCGGCGAGCTCGAGATCTCGACGATCAACGAGCGCTACCTCGAGGCGGGGCGGCTGAACGTCCAGGTGCTCGACCGGGGAACGGCCTGGCTCGACACCGGGACCTTCGATTCCATGATCGAGGCGACGGAGTTCGTGCGCGTGATCGAGCAGAGGCAGGGGTTCAAGATCGGCTGCATCGAGGAGATCGCCTGGCGCAACTCCTGGATCGACGACGCCCGCCTCGCCGAGCTCGCCGCACCGCTGGTCAAGAGCGGATACGGCGCCTACCTCCACCGCCTGCTCAGCCTCGAAGGCGTGAACGCGGGCCGCTGAGCCCGGCCTCCCCCGACCTTCCCGACCTCCAGGAGAACCCGTGCGGATCCTCGTCACCGGCGGTGCCGGCTTCATCGGCAGCAACTTCGTCCACCTGACCCTGCGCGAGCGTCCCGACGCGCGGATCACCGTGCTCGACAAGCTCACCTACGCGGGCAGCCGCGACTCCCTCGCCCCCGTCGCCGACCGAGTGCGGCTGGTCGAGGGCGACGTCGCCGACGCCGAGCTGGTGGACCGGCTGGTCGCCGACGCGGATCTGGTGGTCCATTTCGCCGCGGAGTCGCACAACGACAACTCCCTGCACGACCCGACGCCCTTCCTCGCGACGAACGTCATCGGCACCTTCGCGCTCCTGCAGGCGGTGCGCGCGCACGACGTGCGGTACCACCACATCTCGACGGACGAGGTGTACGGCGACCTCGAGCTCGAGGACCCCGCGCGCTTCACCGAGCACACCCCGTACAACCCCTCCAGCCCGTACTCCTCGACCAAGGCCGCCAGCGACCTCCTCGTGCGCGCCTGGGTGCGCTCCTTCGGCGTGCGCGCCACGATCTCCAACTGCTCCAACAACTACGGCCCCTACCAGCACGTCGAGAAGTTCATCCCCCGCCAGATCACCAACGCCATCGACGGCATCCGCCCCAAGCTCTACGGCACCGGCGCCAACGTCCGAGACTGGATCCACGTCGACGACCACAACACCGGCGTCTGGGCCATCATCGACCGCGGCGAGATCGGCGAGACCTACCTCATCGGCGCCGACGGCGAGAAGAGCAACCTCGACGTCGTCACCCGCATCCTCACCGCCTTCGGACAACCCGAGGACGCCTTCGACCACGTCACCGACCGCGCCGGACACGACCTCCGCTACGCCATCGACTCCACCCGCCTGCGCACCGAACTCGACTGGCGCCCCCGCTATACCGACTTCGACGCCGGACTCGCCGCCACCATCGACTGGTACCGCGCCAACGAGGACTGGTGGCGCCCCGCGAAGGCCGCCACCGAGGAGAAGTACTCCGCTCAGGCCTGAGGCGGCCCGCCGGCGGGGATCAGTGCGGACCGACTCCGGTCGACACCCGGCCGGAGGGCCGCGGAGAGTCGCACGGGCCGGGCGTCCGCTTCGCGCTGGACCGACCGGACAGGACGATGCGGAGCAGCTGCAGTGGCTCGAGGAGGTAGCGGGCCGCGAGCCGGCGCGGGTCGCGCGCCAGGCGGAACAGCCACTCCACGCCCAGGGCGCCCATCCACCGCGGGGCGAGCGCCTGCGTGCCGGCGATGTAGTCGAGGCAGCCCCCCCACGTTCGCGAACGCCGCCCGCGGGGCGAGGTCCCGGTTCTCCAGGATCCAGCGCTCCTGGCGGGGCATGCCCATCCCGACCAGGACGAGATCGGCACGGGCGAGCGACTCGGCGAGCGGCCGCTCCTCGCCGATGCCGTGCCACTGCTGGTCGAATCCGTCGTACGCGAGCCAGGTCATCCGGGACGTGCGGGCGGCGACCGCCTCCGCCGCTTTGGCCGAGGACTCCGGCGTGCCGCCCACGGCGACCACCACCAGAGGCTCGTCGTTCTCGATCAGCGGGAACAGCCAGTCGGTGCTGTGTAGAAGGCTTCGCCGACGTCCGTCCAGGAGCCCGCGCCGCCCGCGGTGAGAGAGAGGCTCTGATCGCTGGGCCAGCCGACCTCCCCGACCGAGCAGTGCACCCCGTACCGCCGGCACCACTGCCCGAAGGTCGTCACCGCCGCCACGAAGACATGCTCGTCGGTGCCGCCCTGCTTGTCCGAGCGCAGGGTCGTGCCCGTGCCGCCGGGGTAGAAGTGCTGCGAGTACACGGTCCGGTCCAGCGGGTCCTGGATCCACGGCCCGTCGGGTGCGATCGCGGCGACCGTGCCCGTCGTCGCCTCCCGCATCCCCTCGACCCAGATCGTGTGCCGATCGCCGGTTCCCCGGACGGCCGACACCACGGCCTGCGTGTAGGCCTTGTAGGTCTCGACGGGGACCAGCGACCGCTTCACCTCGTTGAAGAGGTCGTAGGCGGCGATGCGTCCGTCGTTCTGGAACTCCGCCGCGAGCAGGGTCCAGACCCTCTGCGCCTGGGATACCGAGAGCCCGGATCCGAACCAGACGGTCCCCTCGGGCAGATCGCCCTGGCTCGCCGGATAAGTGCCGTTGTTGTGCAGGTCGAGCACGACCCGCATGCCGGCGGCGCCGATGGCGGCGATCTCGGTCCGGAGCAGCGCGACCGCCGCCGGATCGAGCCCCTTCGCCAGAGCGTCGTCGGTGCTCTCCCCGTCGGCCTGCGGCTGCAGGAGCGACCAGGGCACCGCGAGCCGGACCAGGGTGAGCCCGCGGTCCGCCAGGAACTCGTAGCTCTCGGCCGGATTCCCGGCGGTGCAGTCGACTCCGACGTCGACGCGCGACTGCAGATCGAACACGTTCACGCCGCGGAGGTAGGACCGGCCGCCCAGGTAGTCGTCGACCGAGCCGATGGCAGGCGCGGGCGACGCGAAGGCGGACGACGGCGCGCAGGCCACGGGAGCAGTTCCGTCGCTCCGCTCGAGGAGCCGCACGGCGACCACGACGAGGGCTGCGACCACCACGACCGCCAGGACGATCAGCAGCGGGCGGCGGAGCCGATGGCGCGGCCGATCGCGTGCGGCGGCGATGCGAGCCTCCCGAGCCTGCCTGCCCGGTGCGGCCACCGGATCGCCGCTGAGGCTAGCAGAGCTCCGCGACGCCTCAGCGCACCGCCACCGTCGCGCGGTCGCGGCCGGTGAGGTCGCGCTGCGTGGTCGCTCCGCGCCAGCCGTCGGCAGTGAGCAGGGCGCGGATATCGGCGCCCTGCAGCTCGCCGTGCTCCATCACCAGCACTCCCCCGGAGCGGAGCAGGCGGAGGGCGGTCGCCGAGAGCGAGCGGACGACGTCCAGGCCGTCCTCGCCGCCGTAGAGCGCCGAGGGCGGGTCGAACAGGCGCACCTCCGGGTCGCGCGGGACGGCGGCGGCCGGGATGTAGGGCGGGTTGGAGACGACGACGGAGACGGTGCCGTCCAACTCGGGAAGTGCCCGGGCGAGGTCGTCGAAGACGATGCGGGCGTTCTCGAGCCCGAGCCGCTCGCGGTTGCCGCGGGCCCAGATGAACGCCTCGGGAGCGTTCTCCACGCCGATCACGCGCGCGTGCGGCACCTCGTGCGCGAGCGCGAGCGCCAGGGCTCCGCTGCCCGTGCCGAGGTCGACGGCGATCGGCTCCGGATCGACGACCGCTCGGAGCGCGTCGATCGCGATCTGCGCGACGCCCTCGGTCTCGGGTCGCGGGACGAACACGCCGGGTCCGACCGCGAGCTCGAGCGAGCGGAACGGTGCGATCCCGGTGATGTGCTGCAGGGGCTCGCGAGCCGACCGGCGCTCGATAGCGCTCGCGAACGCCGCGGCGTGCTCCTCGTCGACGCTCAACCCCGTGATGAGGCGCGCCTGCAGCCGGCCGCGGCCGAGCCCGAGCAGGTGCCCGAGAAGCAGCTCCGCATCGACGTCCGGCGTGGGGACGCGGGCGGCGGCGAGGCGGGCGACCGCATCCGCGAGGAGGGTGCGCGCGTCGACGCCGGTGGTCACGAGGGTCACGCCTCCTCGGAGCCGATGTCGGCCAGGCGGGCCTCCTCGTCGGCCTGGATGGCGCTCTCCACCACCGGGTCGAGCGCGCCGTTCATCACGCCGTCGAGGTTGTACGCCTTGTAGCCGGTGCGGTGGTCGGCGATGCGGTTCTCGGGGAAGTTGTAGGTCCGGATGCGCTCGGAGCGGTCCATCGTGCGGATCTGCGTCTTGCGCGCGTCCGAGGCCGCCGCGGCGATCTCCTCCTGCTGGCGGGCCAGGATGCGGGCGCGCAGCACGCGCATGCCCGCTTCACGGTTCTGCAGCTGGCTCTTCTCGTTCTGCATCGACACGACGATGCCGGTCGGGAGGTGGGTGATCCGCACGGCGGAGTCGGTCGTGTTGACGGACTGCCCGCCGGGACCGGAGGAGCGGTAGACGTCGATCTTCAGGTCGTTCTGGTTGATCGCGACCTCCTCGGGCGCGTCCACCTCGGGGAACACGAGCACGCCCGTGGTCGAGGTGTGGATCCGCCCCTGCGACTCGGTCACGGGGACGCGCTGCACCCGGTGCACGCCGCCCTCGTACTTGAGGTGCGCCCACACGCCCTGCGAGGGATCGGTGGCGTTGCTCTTGATCGCGACCTGCACGTTCTTGTAGCCGCCGAGGTCGGACTCGTCGCGGTCGAGGATCTCCGTCTTCCAGCCCTTCGCCTCGGCGTAGTGCAGGTACATCCGGAGGAGGTCGGCCGCGAACAGCGCGCTCTCGGCTCCGCCCTCGCCGCCCTTGATCTCCATGATGACGTCGCGGCCGTCGTCGGGGTCGCGCGGGATGAGCAGGCGCCGCAGCTTCTCCTGCGCCACCCGCAGCGACTCCTCCAGCTCGGGGACCTCCTCCGCGAAGGCCTCGTCCTCGCGGGCGAGCTCGCGCGCGGCCTCGAGGTCCTCGCCGGCCTGGATCCAGGCGGAGTGGGCCGCCTTGATCTGGCTCAGCTCCGCGTAGCGCCGGTTGACCTTCTTGGCGCGGGCGGCATCGGCGTGGAGTGCCGGGTCGGAGAGCTGCGTCTGCAGGTCCTCGTGCTCGGCGAGGAGGACGCTGACGGATTCGAACATGGGGTCCTGGCTTCCGGAGGTGGTCGGGGTCGGGCTCATCGCCCGGGGACGCGAAAACGTCCGCGGCCGCCCCCGGTGACAGGGGCGACCGCGGACGTCGGGGCGCTAGTGGTGGCCGTTGCCGTGGCCGGCGGTGGCCGGGCCGACGGCCGACTTCGAGACCTGCATGAGGAACTCGACGTTGGACGAGGTCTCCTTCAGGCGCGACAGGATGATCTCGAGCGCCTGCTGCTGGTCGAGCCCGGCGAGGGCGCGGCGCAGCTTCCAGGTGATCTTGACCTCGTCGGCGCTGAGCAGCATCTCCTCGCGGCGCGTGCCGGAGGCGTTCACGTCGACGGCGGGGAAGATCCGCTTGTCGGCGAGGTGACGGGAGAGGCGGAGCTCCATGTTGCCGGTGCCCTTGAACTCCTCGAAGATCACCTCGTCCATCTTCGAGCCGGTCTCGATGAGCGCCGTCGCGAGGATGGTGAGCGAGCCGCCGTTCTCGATGTTGCGCGCCGCTCCGAAGAACTTCTTCGGCGGGTACAGCGCCGAGGCATCCACGCCGCCCGAGAGCACGCGGCCCGAGGGAGGAGCGGTCACGTTGTAGGCGCGGCCGAGACGGGTGATGGAGTCGAGCAGCACGACCACGTCGTGGCCCAGCTCGACCAGGCGCTTCGCGCGCTCGATCGCGAGCTCGGCGACGGTCGTGTGGTCCTCGGCCGGGCGGTCGAAGGTGGAGGCGACGACCTCGCCGCGCACGGTGCGCTGCATGTCGGTGACCTCCTCCGGACGCTCGTCGACCAGGACGACCATCAGGTGGACCTCCGGGTTGTTCTGCACGATCGCGTTGGCGATCTGCTGCAGGACGATGGTCTTGCCTGCCTTGGGCGGCGCGACGATCAGGCCGCGCTGTCCCTTGCCGATCGGGGCGACCAGGTCGATGATCCGCTGGGTCAGCTTGCCGGGCTCGGTCTCGAGGCGCAGGCGCTCGGTCGGGTAGAGCGGCGTGAGCTTCTGGAACTCGACGCGCGCAGCGGCCTCCTCGACGGTCTGGCCGTTGATCGAGTCGACGCGGACGATCGCGTTGTACTTCTGGCGGCCGCCGCCCTCGCCCTCGCGGGGCTGGCGGATGGCGCCGACGACCGCGTCGCCCTTGCGCAGGTTGTACTTCTTGACCTGGCCGAGGGAGACGTAGACGTCGCTGACGCCGGGCAGGTACCCGGTGGTGCGCACGAAGGCGTAGTTGTCGAGGACGTCGAGGATGCCGGCGACCGGGATGAGGACGTCGTCCTCGCCGATCTCGGGCTCGAAGTCGTCGCCGATCGCTCCGCCGCGGCGCTTGCGGTCGCGGTAGCGGCTGCGGCGGCCGTCCTCGCCCTCGGCCTGCTGGCCGTTCTGGGGCTGTCCGGAGCCGTTCTGCTGAGGAGCCTGCTGGCCCTCGGACTGCGCGGCGCCGCGCGCGCCCTGGCCGTTCTGCGGCTGGGACTGCGCGGCGGGGCTCTGCTGAGCGTCGTTCTGGCGGTCGTCCCCGCGGTTGCGGTTCCGGTTGCGGCGGTTGCGGCCGCGGCCGGTGCCCTGCTGGTCGCCGTTCTGCTGCTGGTCGCCGCCCTGCTGCTCCTGCTGGTCGCCGGAGTCGGAGGAGTCGGCGTCGTTCTCGGCGGGCGCCTGCTCGGCCTGCTCGCTCTGCTCGGAGGCGCCCCCGCGGCTGCGGCGGCGTCCGCGGCGCTCGCGCTGGCCGCCCTCGCGGGAGGAGTCGTCCGACTCCGGCCCGTTGGGCAGCTCGATGTCGATGACGGGCTTCGCGGCCTGGTCGGCGTCGCGGTCCTGCTCGATGACGGGGAGGTCGGGGATCAGCGATTCGACGCCGGTCCCGCCGGGGATGTTGAGGTGCTCGCCGGCGGCGACGGTGCCGCTGGAGGCGCGGCGCGAGCTGCGTCGGCGGGGCGCGCGCTCGGCGGGCTCGGCGACCGGCTCGGCCGCCGCGGGGAGCTCGAGCTCGACGGGAGCCGACTCGGCGGCCGTCGCGGAGGGCTCGTCGACGGTGGGCGCGGCCTGCTCGAGGACGTCGGCCGTGTCGGCCTCGGTGCTCTCGACGGGCGTCGGCAGCTCCGCCGGCGCCTCGGGCTGCGGAGCGGACTGCTCGGCCACATCGGCCGGCTCGGCCTCGACGCCGGTGGCGTCGACGTCCGGGGCGACCGCTGCGTCGTCCGGAGCGACCGCGTCGGGCGTGTCCTCGGCGGAGGCGGCGCGCAGGTCCGAGATGGCCTGGACCAGCTCGCCCTTGCGGAGCTTGGAGGCGCCGCCGAGGCCGAGCCGCGTCGCGAGAGCCTGGAGCTCGGCGACGCGCAGACCGGAGAGGTCGGCGGTGAGGTCCACGGCCGAGCCGTGGGTGTTGACGTCTGTCACTGGAGAGGGTTCCTTCCCCCCGGGAACGAGTGCTCACCGGGAGAGCTCATCGACCGTGCGGTGCCATCGCGTGTTCTGATCCACGCGATGCTCTCGGCCGCCGGGACCGACTGCCGCAGAGAGCGAGGAGAGGGCCCGGAGACCAGGCGCCGGTCTGCAAGAGGAGCAGGGGCGCCCTTCACACGATGTGATGGCCGTGGTTGTCGGGACGATCCGTCGGACAGATTCCGCTCGTTACGCGGTTCCTCGGGATGCGGTCCCCACTGTAGCACCCTTGAAGTCGACGGCCAGCATGTGCGCGCGCCACGGCGTGGGGGCCTCCCGCTCCACCAGATCCGCGGCGGCGAGGCGCTGCGCGGGGTCGCTGCAGAGCACCAGGACGCTCGGTCCGGCACCCGAGACGACGGCCGCGTAGCCGTGCGAGCGCAGCAGCGCGATCAGCGCTGAGGTCTCGGGCATGGCGGCCGCGCGGTAGTTCTGGTGCAGCTTGTCCTCGGTCGCCGCGAACAGCAGCTCCGGGCTCTGGATGAGAGCGGCGATCAGGAGCGAGGAGCGCGAGACGTTGAACACCGCGTCCTCGTGCGGCACGCTCTGCGGCTGCAGCGAGCGGGCCAGCCGCGTCGACATGGTGTGCTCGGGCACGAAGACGACCGGGGACACGCCGCGGTGGACCATGAGCTTCTTGGAGCGCGGTCGCAGCGGCGAGTCGTCGGCGCCGGAGGCGTGCGGCTCGACCCAGGCGATGGTGAGGCCGCCGAACAGTGCGGGCGCCACGTTGTCGGGGTGCCCCTCCATCTCGGTGGCGATGCGGAGGAGGTCGTCCGAGTCGAGCTCGACGACGCCCTCGAGCAGGCCCTTCGCGGCCATGATGCCGGAGACGATCGCGGCGCCGGACGAGCCCATCCCGCGGCCGTGAGGGATGATGTTGCGCGCGATCACCTCGATGCCGGGCATCTCCTGCCGCTGGTCGGCGAACGTGTACGCGATGGCCTGCACGACGAGGTTCGTCTCGTCGGTCGCCACCTCGCCCTCGCCGACTCCGTGCACGGTGACCCGCGCACCCGTGGCCGCGACGGCCGTCACATCGAGCTCGTCGTAGAACGAGAGCGCCAGGCCGAGCGTGTCGAAGCCGGGGCCCAGGTTCGCCGAGGTGGCGGGGACCTTGACGTGGACGGTGCGGCCGACGGGAACCGCCGAGGTCATGCGCCGGCCAGCCCCAGCACGTCCGCGATCGCGGCGGTGTCGACCGGGACGACGGTCGGCGTGATGTCCGCGCCGTCGGCCGTGCGGAGCGCCCACTGCGGGTCCTTGAGCCCGTGGCCGGTGACCGTCAGGACGACGGTCGCGTCCCTCGGGATCGCTCCGGCCTCGGCGCGCTCGAGGAGCCCCGCGACGCTGATCGCCGACGCCGGCTCGACGAAGACGCCGACCTCGCCCGCGAGGATGCGGTACGCCTCGAGGATCTTCTCGTCGCTGATCGCGCCGAAGTAGCCGTCGCTGACGGTGCGCGCGTTCAGGGCGAGCTCCCACGAGGCCGGGTTGCCGATCCGGATCGCGCTGGCGATCGTCTCGGGGTGGCGGACCGGGGCGCCGTGCACGATCGGAGCGGAGCCCTCGGCCTGGAAGCCGAACATGCGCGGGAGGCGGGTCGACTCGCCGCGCTCCAGCTCCTCCGAGTAGCCGCGGAAGTAGGCGGTGTAGTTGCCCGCGTTGCCGACCGGGACGATGTGGAAGTCCGGCGCGTCGCCCAGCACCTCGACGACCTCGAAGGCCGCGGTCTTCTGGCCGGCGATGCGGTCCGGGTTCACCGAGTTGACCAGGTGGACCGGGTAGTTCTTCGCGAGGTCGCGGGCGATGTCGAGGCAGTCGTCGAAGTTGCCCTGCACCTGCAGCAGCTGCGCGTTGTGCGCGATCGCCTGGCTGAGCTTGCCCAGGGCGATCTTGCCCTCCGGCACCAGGACGGCCGCGGTGATTCCGGCGTGCGTCGCGTAGGCGGCGGCCGACGCGGAGGTGTTGCCGGTCGAGGCACAGATGACGGCCTTCGCGCCGTGCTCGACGGCCTTCGAGATCGCCATGGTCATGCCGCGGTCCTTGAAGGAGCCGGTCGGGTTCATGCCCTCGTACTTGACCCACACCTTCGCGCCCGTGCGCGCCGAGAGCGCCGCCGCGGGGATGAGCGGCGTGCCGCCCTCGCCGAGAGTGATGACCGGGGTCGCCTCGGTGACATCGAGGCGGTCCGCGTACTCGTGCAGGACTCCGCGCCACTGCTTGGCCATCTCAGGCTCCTTCAACTCGTAGAACGGACGTCACGGCGCCGACGAAACCATGCGAATGGAGGGCGGTGACGGTGGCCGCCAGATCGGATTCCGCCGCGGCGTGCGTGCCGATGACCAGGGTAGCGGTCGGCTCGCGCCGCTCCGCACCGCCCTGCTCCTCCAGCGGGTCGGCGCCGGGCGGGGTCTGCACCAGGGTCTCGACCGAGACGCCGTGGTCGGCGAAGACGCCCGCGATCTGCGCGAGCACGCCGGGGCGGTCGAGCACCTCGAGGGTGACCTGGTACCGGGTGGTGACGTGGCCGATCGGGAGGACCGCGAGCCCGGAGCTCGCGCTGGTCACCAGGCCGGGGCCGCCGACGACGTGGCGGCGGGCGGCCGACACGACGTCGCCGAGGACGGCGGAGGCCGTCTCGATCCCGCCGGCGCCGGCGCCGTAGAACATCAGGTCGCCGGCCGCCTCCGCCTCGACGAAGACCGCGTTGTTGGCCCCGTGCACGGCCGCGAGCGGGTGGGAGCGGTGCACGAGCGCGGGGTAGACCCGCGCGGACACGCCCTCCACGCCGGTCTTGGCGTCGGTCAGCCGCTCGCAGATCGCGAGCAGCTTGATCACGTAGCCGGAGTCGCGGGCCTGGTCGACCTGCGCCTTCGTGATGCCGGTGATGCCCTCGCGGTGCACCAGGGTGACCGGGACGTCGGTGTGGAACGCGAGGCGGGCGAGGATCGCCGCCTTCTGCGCCGCGTCGTAGCCCTCGATGTCGGCGGTCGGGTCGGACTCGGCATAGCCGAGCTCGGTCGCGCGGGCGAGCGCGTCCTCGAGGCTCGCGTGCTCGGTGTCCATCCGGTCGAGGATGTAGTTGGTCGTGCCGTTCACGATGCCGAGGATGCGGTGGACCCGGTCGCCCGCGAGGCTGTCGCGCAGCGGACGGATGATCGGGATCGCGCCGGCGACGGCCGCCTCGTAGTTGAGCTGGGCGCCCACCTGGTCGGCGGCCTCGAAGAGCTCGTTGCCGTGGGCGGCGAGCAGCGCCTTGTTGGCTGTGATCACGTCCGCGCCCGACGAGATCGCCGTGAGGATGTGGCTGCGGGCGGGCTCGAGCCCGCCGATCAGCTCGACCACGATGTCGGCGCCCAGGATCAGCGACTCGGCGTCGGTGGTGAGCAGGTGCTTCGGGATGTCGGCGGTGCGGGGCGCGTCCACGTCCCTGACGGCCACGCCTACGAGCTCCAGCGGCGCCCCCACGCGCTGGGCGAGCTCGTCGCCGTGGTCGAGCAGGAGGCGCGCCACCTGGGCACCGACGGACCCGGCGCCCAGCAGGGCGACGCGGAGGCTGCGGTACTCGATCATCGGGAGGTGGCCTTTCGTTCGATGCCGGCGTCGCGGCGGAGGAGGTCCTCCTCGGTCTCGCCGCGCACGAGGACGCGCGAGCGCCCGTCGCGGACGGCGACCACCGGGGGGCGCCCGAGGTAGTTGTAGTTGCTGGCGAGCGACCAGCAGTAGGCGCCGGTCGCGGCGACGGCGAGCAGGTCGCCCGGCCGCACGTCCGCGGGCAGGAAGTCGTCGTGGACGACGATGTCGCCCGACTCGCAGTGCTTCCCGGCCACCCGCACGAGGGCGGGCTCGGCCGAGGAGGAGCGGTCGGCGATCCGCGCCGTGTAGTCGGCGCCGTAGAGCGCCGGACGGGCGTTGTCGCTCATGCCGCCGTCGACGCTGACGTAGCGGCGGACCGCGGTCGAGCCCTCGGAGCCGACCGTCACGTCCTTCACGGTGCCCACCTCGTAGAGGGTGACGCCGGCGGGCCCGATCAGCGAGCGGCCGGGCTCGATCGCGATGTGCGGCACCGGGACGCCGCGGGCGGAGCACTGCTCGGCGACCGCGTCGGCGACGGCGGCCGCGATCTCGGCGATCGGGGTCGGGTCGTCGGCACTGGTGTACGCGATGCCGAAGCCGCCGCCGAGGTTGAGCTCCGGCACGGGGCCGTCCGCGAGCAGTGCCGCGTGGACGTCGAGCAGGCGCGACGCCGACTCCGCGAACCCGGCGGAGCCGAAGATCTGGGATCCGATGTGGCAGTGCAGCCCGAGGAACCGCAGGGAGGAGAAGGAGCGGATGCGGGCGACCGCGGCCGGGCAGTCGGCGAGTGCGAGGCCGAACTTCTGGTCCTCGTGCGCCGTGGCGAGGAACTCGTGGGTGTGCGCGTGCACTCCGCTGTTGACCCGGAGGCGCACCGCCTGCACGCGGCCGTGCCGCTCGGCCGCGGCTGCGACGCGCTCGATCTCGACGAGGCTGTCGAGCACGATCGTGCCCGCGCCCACCTCGACGGCCCTGTCGATCTCGCGGAGCGACTTGTTGTTGCCGTGGAGGCCGAAGCGCTCGGGCTCGATCCCGGCGGCGAGGGCCACTGCCATCTCGCCGCCGCTGGAGAGGTCGAGGTTCAGGCCCTCGTCGCGCATCCAGCGGGCGACCTCGGTCGAGAGGAACGCCTTGCCCGCGTAGTAGACCGTGACGCCGGTGCCGATGCGGCCGAGCTCGCGGGCGAAGACCTCGCGCATCTCGACGGCCCGGCGGCGGGCGTCGGCCTCGTCCACCACGTAGAGAGGAGTGCCGTGCTCGCGCACCAGCTCGGCGACGGGCACTCCGGCGATCCGGATCCCGCCGTCCTCGCCGCGCTCGGCGCTGTCCGGCCACACGCCGTCGGCCAGGGCGTTCGGGTCGGCGGGCGTGTGCAGCCACTCAGGCGCGAGCGGATGCCGGGGGGCGCGGGCGCGGGCGTCGACGGTGTCCACGGGTGAGACCTCACAGGAGAGAGTGGGAGCGTCACTGCGGGGCGAGCGGGTCCGGATTGACCCCTGAAGCCAGCGATGTCAGTGTTCGGCCCGCGGAAGACGCCGGCACAGGGCTCCGATCCTACCGGTCCGGGGCGGCGGCGCCGCGCGGGCTCAGGCGCACGTGCCCGGTTCCTGCTCCGCGGGGTCGCTGAGGAACGTCGGAGAGAGCGCGAAGCTCGCGTTCAGCGACTCGTCGGCGACCTCGACTCCGGTCAGCGTCAGTCCGCGCGGCACCGAGTCCGCGATGCACACGGAGGACGGAGCGAGCAGGTCGCCGGAGACGGCGCCGAAGCGGTCGCGGAAGTCGGTCGCCGAGAAGGTCGCACCGGCGGCGGAGACCTCGGCCGGGGTCAGCCGGATGGCGCCGTCCACGGCGGCGAGCTCCATCCCCACGCCCGCGCCGAGCCGGAGACCCAGCACCTCGACGGAGGCGGTCACGCGCACGAGCGGAGCGTCAAGCGTCACCTCGTCGACAGGAACGGTGCTGCGCTCGGTGACGAGCCGCGACACCGAGGCCGCGTCGATCGCGACCGTGGTGCTGCCGGACTCGACCGCTCCGACGCCGCTCACCGGCACCCCGATCAGGGTCGCAGCGACGTCGCCGTCGAGCTCGCCGAACGTCACGTCCGAGCTGCGCAGGTCGAGCCGGTCCAGCCGCCCCGAGACGAGCTGCGGGAGCACGGCCCAGCCGGCGACGTCGACGTCCACCGCCCGGTCCGCGGGCAGTGCGAGCGCCTCGCGGAGGCTCGCGGCGGCGCGGTCCGCGACGGCGCGGCGGGCGAGCGAGTCGCCCACCACCGCCGCGACCACGAGCAGCACCAGCACCACGACGACCACCACGGCCGCGCGTCCCCCGCGCCGGCGCCGCGGCGCAGCCCCCGACGCGCTCACATCCGGTCCGGGGCCGTGACGCCCAGCAGGGAGAGCCCGTTGCGGAGCACCTGCCCGGTCGCCTCGTTCAGGCGCAGCCGGGTCGAGTGCACGGCCTCGACCGGGTCCTCGCCCTGCGGCACGACCCGGCAGTTGTCGTACCAGCGGTGGTAGAGGCCGGCGACCTCCTCGAGGTACCGCGCGACGCGGTGCGGCTCGCGCAGCTCCGCGGCGTGCGCCACGATGCGCGGGAACTCCTGCAGGCCGCCGAGCAGCGCCGACTCGGTCGGATGCACCAGCGTCTCGGGCGCGAACGGCTCGACGGGGACGCCCGACGCCGCGGCCTTCGCCGCGACCTGGCGGGTGCGCGCGTGGGCGTACTGCACGTAGTAGACGGGGTTGTCGTTGCTCCGCTTGGTCAGCAGGTCGAGGTCGATGTCGAGGGTCGAGTCGGCCGAGGAGCGCACCAGCGAATAGCGCGCGGCGTCCACGCCGACGGCCTCCGTGAGGTCCTCCATCGTGACGACGGTCCCCGCCCGCTTGGACATCCGGACCGCCTCGCCGTCGCGGAGCAGGTTGACCAGCTGGCCGATCAGGATCTCGAGGTTCACGCCCGGGGTGTCGCCGAACGCCGCGCACATCGCCATCATCCGGCCGATGTAGCCGTGGTGGTCGGCGCCGAGCATGATGATCGCCCGATCGAAGCCGCGCTCGCGCTTGTCGAGGTAGTAGGCGAGGTCGCCCGCGATGTAGGCCGCCTCCCCGTCGCTCTTGATGATGACGCGGTCGCGGTCGTCGCCGAACGAGGTGGTCCGCAGCCAGGTGGCGCCGTCCGCCTCGAAGATGTGCCCGAGCTCGCGGAGGCGCTCGATCGCGCGGTCGACGGCGCGCGACTCGTGCAGGGAGTTCTCGTGGAAGTACACGTCGAAGTCGACGCCGAACTCGTGCAGGCTCTGCTTGATCTCGCCGAACATCAGCTCGACGCCGATCGAGCGGAAGGTCTCGGCGAGCTCCTCCTCGGGCAGGACGGCGAGGTCGCCCGGGTAGGCGGCCGCGACGCGCTCGGCGATGTCGCCGATGTAGGCGCCGCCGTAGCCGTCCTCCGGGGTCGGCTCGCCGCGGTGGGCGGCGAGGAGGCTCCGCGTGAAGCGGTCGATCTGCGCGCCGTGGTCGTTGAAGTAGTACTCGCGGGTCACCTCGGCGCCCTGCGAGAGGAGCATCCGGGCCAGGCTGTCGCCGACCGCCGCCCAGCGCGTCCCGCCGATGTGGATGGGGCCGGTGGGGTTGGCGGAGACGAACTCGAGGTTCATCCGGACGCCGGCGTAGGCGGACCCGGTGCCGTAGGCCTCGCCCGCCTCGACGATCGCGCCGGCCAGGGCGCCCGCGGCCGCGGCCTCGAGCCGGACGTTGAGGAAGCCGGGACCGGCGACCTCGACCGTGGCGACGCCCTCGACCGCGCCCAGCCCCTCGGCCAGCTCGGCGGCGAGCTCGCGCGGGTTCGCGCCGACCCGCTTCGCGAGCTTCATCGCGATGTTCGAGGCCCAGTCGCCGTGGTCGCGGTTCTTCGGGCGCTCCAGCACGACGTCCGAGAGCTCGACGCCCGCATCGCTCCCCCGTCGCTGCACGGCGTCGAGGACGAGGGCGTGCAGGGAGGCGGCGAGCTGTTCGGGAGTCACGGGGAGCGATTCTACCGGCCGCCGCGCCCGCGCCCCCCCGTCCCTCCTGCACCGCGGGGCCGCTCGGCAGGGCGGCGTTGCTAGGGTGCGACGCATGCGCCGTCCCGCCGCCCTCCTCCTCGTCGCCCTCGCCACGGCGGCCCTCTCCGGCTGCTCCCCCGCGGCCGACCCGGAGCCGAGCGCGAGCGGCGCCGTCAGCGGCACGCCGATCCCCCTCGCCTGCGAGCAGCTGGTCCCGGCCTCGGCGCTCGCGGGCCTGTGGGGCGGATTCTCCCCGGACGACGGCATCGGGACCACCGCCGTCTCCGAGGAGATCGCCCAGTACGACGGCCTGGTCTGCGGATGGTCCGACGATTCGGGCGCCGAGCTGCAGCTGGCCGTGGCCCACCTCGACCCCGCGGTGATCGAGGCGCTCAAGAACGAGTTCTTCACCACCAGCAAGGCCGTCCCCACCTACGGCAAGCCGCCGGAGATCGAGGGCTACTACCAGGTGGCCGAGGGACGGGGCGTCGCGGACGCCTTCGTCGGCGAGTACTGGATCGAGGCGTCCAGCGCCTCCTTCGTCGAGCCGGGCGACCCCGAGCCGCTCGTGCGGTCGGCGATCGGCGTCCTCGCCGGCTGAGCCCCGGCGTCAGCCCAGGCGCACCGGCGAGACGTGGTCGTCGACGAGCGCCGCGTCGCAGTCGGCCTCCACGCTCATCCCGGTCAGGCGCAGGTCCGTCAGGTAGCTGCTGAGGAACGCGGTGTCGGCCGTGTCCCGGCCGGACGAGATGCGCAGCATCGACCCGCGCGGAGCCAGCCGGGTCGCGTCCACGACGTGCCAGGCGCCGCCCACCCAGACCTCCGTGACCGCGTGGAAATCCCGCGGCTCGAGGCCCGGCGCGTAGACCGCCGTCACCCGGGCGGGGATGTCGAGGGCGCGGAGCAGCCCGGCGACCGTGTGCGCGAAGTCCCGGCACACGCCCTGGCCGCTCTCGATGACCTGCGCCGCTCCCCCGGTGCCGACCGTCGACCCGTAGACGTACGACAGGTGGCCGTGCACCCATTCCTCGACGGCCGTCAGCGCCTCGAAGCCCCGGGCCCGCCCGAATTCGCGCCGGGCTATCCCGCCGAGCACGTCCGCCTCGGCGTACCGGCTCGGCCGCAGGTACTCGACGAGCTCGAGCTCGCTCGGCTCGTCCGGAGCGCCGTGCCCGGCGACCCGCGCCCGGTACTCGACCCGCAGGTCGCCCTCGTTCCCCGCGACGCGGTGCACGCGGGCGCCGTGCCGCGCCGGGAACTCCCGCACCGGCACGTCCTGCCCGTCGAGCCGGACGGTGAAGGAGTCCTCGAACGAGTCGCCCGTGGGCGTCGCCGCCACCAGGAAGATCAGGTCCGTCGGGCCGTTCAGACGCAGATCCAGCGAGGCGGAGACAGTGCGCAGCATGGCTCCATCGTGGCATGCGCGAGGACGGCTCCCGGCGTCGGGGCCCGCCCCGCCCGGGTGCTAATGTGGTCAGGCACTCCTGGCCCCCATAGCTCAGGGGATAGAGCACTGCCCTCCGGAGGCAGGGGCGTAGGTTCGAATCCTACTGGGGGCACATCCGCGGTCCTCCGCTCCGCTCCCCTCCCTCGCACACGGGCGCTCAGCTCCGGTGCTCGACGCCCCTCGAGGCGCACCCCTCCACCACGGACCGAGCGGCGTCACCCGGTGGGCGACCGAGTCCGACCGTGGCGCTCCTCACCCGGCGCTCCGACCCTCCCCGGACAGCACGAAGGCCCGCGATCGTCGATCACGGGCCTTCGGGACGTTCACCACCGGCACTCGGCCGGTCGGGCTCACTCGTAGAGGTGGAAGGTGCCGGCGCAGGCGGCCGAGCAGAAGCCGTCGCGGCGACGGGCCGAGGCCGCTCCGCAGGCTTCGCAGCGGCGGCGTCCGAGCATCCGCGAGATCAGGCTCTGAGGCGCCGACGCGACCACCGAGACCGGGGTGTCGGGGCGCACGGGGGCTCCCGTGGTCGAATCGAGCTGGATCCCAGCGATGTCGAGCGTGGCGCGAAGCATCCGTGTTCCTTCCGATCGGTGAACCATGTGCGAGCACTGCATTGCCAGTCCCTGAGATTCTGCGAAGGGCTTGACGCGGCTCGCGATCGAGAGGAGCCGAAATCGACATCTGTCGGTCAGTCGGGATCGACCCGGGGAACGACGAACAGAAGCGCCCCCTCCTGGCGGAGAGAGGCACGGCTGTTCGGGCGTCGGGGATCGGTGGGCGGACGACGCCGGAGCTCATGGGAGCGGGGCGTCGAGCCCGGAACGACCGGGAAGTGGGCCTAGTACGCGCCGCTGGTGCTCCGGGTGTCGATCGCCACCGTCGGTGCGGGAACCGGCACCGGTCGCAGGGCGGGGAGCGAGGCGCTCCTGCCCGTGCGGAACGGCAGCAGGACGAGCATGACGGGAAGAAGGACGATCCACAGGAGGACCGACAGCGCGAGACGCGCCCAGATGGAAAGAATATTGAGCATTTTGTGCCGCCTTCGGGTGACGGTAGAGGTGAACTTCGCGAACAGGATCATCGGGCCGACGGGGAGAGAAGAGTAGAAATGCGCCACTGATCGCGCCTCTCCCGCCACGCCCCCGAGCGGTCTGTTGCTCCTCATTCGTCGCCCAGCGCCGATCGGATGGGTCGATCCCGCATCCGATCGACACACGGCCCGCCCAGTGCGTCCTCCTGGGAGCCGGGCCGTAGGGTGAGCGCGTGAAGATCCTTGTCGTCGAAGACGATCCAGCCATGGGTGAGGCCCTCGTCGGCGGCCTCGAAGACGCCGGCTACGAGGCCGTGCTGACCACGAACGGCATCGACGCGCTCGTCGCGTTCAGCAACGCCGAGTTCTCGGCCGCCATCGTGGACGTCATGCTCCCGGCGATGTCGGGCTTCGAGATCTGCCGCCGGATCCGCGAGCTCGGCCGGCCCACGCCGATCATGCTGCTGACCGCGCGGGACGCGATCGAGGACCGCGTCTTCGGCCTCGACGCCGGAGCGGACGACTACCTGACCAAGCCGTTCGCGTTCACCGAGCTCAACGCGCGCCTCCGGGCCCTCCTGCGCCGCAGCCCGTCGCTGATGTCCACCTCGATCGACGTCGGACGCATCACCGTGGACGGATCGAGCATCCGGCGCACCGCCGACGGCTCGCGCATCCACGTCAGCCCGAAGGAACTCGAGCTCCTCAAGCTCCTCATCACTCCCGTCGGCTCCGTCGTGACCCGCCAGCGGATCCTCTCCGAGATCTGGGGCGGCGGCGAGATCGTCGACAACAACATCGTCGACCAGTACGTCAGCTACCTGCGCAAGAAGCTCCCGACCGAGGACACGGGCGTCAGCATCGTTACCGTCCGCGGCAAGGGCTACTTCCTCCGCCCGGTCGAATAGCCCGTGTCGCGGATGAGCACGGCACGCCGCCGGGTCGGCGCGCTCTCGATCCGCGCGAGGATCACCGTGGGAACGGTCGCTGTGGCGACCGCCCTCTTCGCGCTCGCGGCGCTGCTCTTCTACCAGGTGGTCACCGGCATCGTCGACCGCAGCGAGCGGACGATCCTGATGTCGATCGAGGACGAGGTGCGCCGCGACATCTCGGCGGGCAACGTCCCGCGCACGCAGGGCTCGTCGACGGGCCAGCTGTTCCTCGCTCTCGCGCCCGACGGGAGCGTCAGCACCTCGACCATGCCCTCGCGCCTGAGCGGCGAGGTGCTCAGCGCTCTGGCGGAGGAGCCGGCCGACACCTCGCCCCGGTACGCCGACGTGACGACGGCGAACGGCAGCTACCTGGTCCGCTTCACGGCCATCGAGAGCGATCGCGGCGTCTGGCAGGTCGCCTCCGCCCGCGATCAGGCCGCGTCGCAGCTCGTCCTCGACGACTTCGCCCACGTGCTCGTCTACGCCGCGATCTTCCTCGTCGTCACGTTCGGGCTCGCCTCGTGGATCCTGACGGGCGCGGCCCTCGCCCCGGTGCGCCGGATGCGGGCGCGCGCGGATCAGATCGCCGCCGAGCCCGGGCAGGGCGACCAGCTCCCGGTCGTCGGCACGCGCGATGAGATCGACGAGCTCGCGGTGACGCTGAACGCGTTCCTGACCAAGCAGACCGCGTCGCTGGCCCGGGAGAAGCAGATGGTGTCGGATGCGAGCCACGAGCTCCGCACTCCCCTCGCCGCGCTCTCCGCCCAGCTCGAGATCGCCCACCACCGCGTCGACGACCCGGTCGCGGTCGACCGGGTCATCCTCGACGCGCAGAAGAGCGTCGACCGGCTCGTGCGCCTCGCATCCGCCCTCCTCGACATCTCGCGCATCGAGAGCCGCACCGTCCGCCCGACCGCTCCCTTCGCCGAGCTCGTCGACGAGCTGGTGGGCGCCGTCGACCGCACCCGCCTGCTCGCCTCGGAGTCGGGGGTGGAGATCGACTACGAGATCGACGAGCGCGAGCCGGTGCGGCTCTACGCGGTCGCGTCCCAGGACTTCGGCCGGGTGATCGACAACCTCGTGAGGAACGCGATCCAGGCGATGAACGGCGGCGGCATGATCGTCGCCTCCCTCTCGCAGTCGGACGGGCGCCTGATGCTCAGCGTCTCGGACGACGGACCGGGGATGCCCGACGCCTTCATCCCGGTCGCCTTCGACCGCTTCTCCCGCCCGGACGACTCCCGGACCCTCGCCTCCGGCGGCAGCGGTCTGGGGCTGGCCCTGGTGCACACCACCGTGCTCTCGGCCGGCGGGACGGTCGCCCTGGTCAACCGCTCCCCCCGGGGTCTCGCGGTCGACATCGTCCTCCCGCCCGTCGGCTCCGCCTGAGCCGCCCCGCCCCCGGAATGACGAAGGCCCCCGGCGGACCGGGGGCCTTCGTGGAGGATCGTCAGCGCGGGTCGTCCTCGGGGCGGACGGGCTGCGGCTGCGGGTCGCCGACCGCGGCGGGCGGCGGAGCCCAGGCCGTCTGCGGCGCCTCCGCCGGGGAGGTGCCGCCGTCGAGCAGGTTGCGCGCGCGGTTGACCACCTCGGGGTCCACGAGCACGGAGTAGCTTGTCGCGATCACCTGCATGGTCGAGGTGAAGTCGCGACGGCGGCGGTTCACGGCGTAGGAGGCGAGCCCGAAGAGCATCCCGAAGCCGGCGCCGAGGAGGACCGCCGCGATGAGGAAGGAGAACTCCGTCGTCGGCGAGAAGATGATGAGCAGGAGGCCCAGGAAGACACCGAGCCAGGCGCCGGAGGCCGCTCCGGCGAGGGCGACGCGGCCCCAGGTGAGCTTGCCGGTCACCCGCTCGACGCTCTTGAGCTCGTTGCCGATGATGGCGAGCTGGCGCACCGGGAAGTCGGCGCGGGCGAGCACGTCGACGGCGGCCTGCGCCTCCTGGTACGTGTCGAACGTGGCGAGGATCTCCCCGCGCGGGATCGTGGGGAAGGCCGGCCCTCGGCCGCTGAACGGCGTCTGCTGAGTCACCCGGACAGAATCGCACAGGCCACTTGAAGGTCTCTGAACGGATTCGGAGAACCGGCCGAGGGCGAGCCGGGAACGCTCGGCGTCCGCCCGGCTGCACGGGACTAGGTTTGTAGCCGTGAGTTCCGCCAGAGTCTTCGTCGCGCGCTTGGCCGGATGCAGTGTCTTCGACCCGGCCGGCGATCGCGTCGGCAAGGTCCGCGACGTGCTCCTGGTCTACCGGCAGAACGACGCCCCGCGGGTGGTCGGCCTGGTGGTCGAGATCCCCGGGCGCCGTCGGGTCTTCGTGTCGATCGGCCGGGTCACCAGCATCGGCAGCGGCCAGATCATCACCACCGGGCTCATCAACGTGCGCCGCTTCGAGCAGCGGGGCGGAGAGGTCCGCGTCATCGCCGAGCTCCTCGGCCGCCGGGTGAGCTTCGTGGACGGCTCCGGTGACGCGGTCGTCGAGGACGTCGCGATCGAGGAGGCCGCTCCCGGCGAGTGGGAGCTCGCGCAGCTCTTCGTCCGCCGGCCCAAGACCAGCCCCTCCCCCTTCGCCAAGGGCGCGACCGCCTTCGCCGGCTGGCGCGAGGTCCGCGAGAGCGTCTCGACCGAGGCGCAGTCCGCCGAGCAGTACGTCGCCAGCCTCTCCGAGCTCAAGCCCGCCGACCTCGCCAGCACGCTCCTCGACCTGCCGCAGCAGCGGATGCTCGAGGTCGCCGGCGAGCTCTCGGACGACCGCCTCGCAGACGTGCTCGAGGAGATGCCCGAGAGCGAGCAGGTCGAGATCCTCGGCCGGCTCGACGACGACCGCGCCGCCGACGTCCTCGACCAGATGCAGCCGGACGACGCGGCCGACCTGATCGCCCAGCTCTCGGAGGAGCGCGGCGAGGCGCTCCTGGAGCTGATGGAGCCGGAGGAGGCGGACGACGTCCGCATGCTCCTCACCTACGCCCCGGAGTCCGCCGGCGGTCTGATGACCACGGAGCCGATCATCGTCTCCTCCGAGGCGACCGTCGCCGAGGGTCTCGCCCTCATCCGCCGCCACGAGCTCGCCCCGGCCCTCGGCGCCGCCGTCTGCGTCACGCTGCCGCCCTACGAGCCGCCGACCGGCCGCTTCCTCGGCATGGTGCACTTCCAGCGGATGCTCCGCTACCCGCCGCACGAGCGCCTCGGCACCCTGCTCGACCAGAGCATGGACCCGATCACGCCCGAGACCTCGGCGGCCGAGGTCGCCCGGATCCTGGCCAGCTACAACCTCGTCTCGGTGCCCGTCGTCGACGCGTCCCACCGCCTCGTCGGCGTCGTGACCATCGACGACGTCCTCGACTACCTCCTCCCCGACGACTGGCGCAGCCACGGCGACGACGACGAACCGAGGAAGCCGGTGACGACGGCGACGCAGGGCGTCCCGCTCGTGCCGCCGGCACCCGCGGCGACAGGCAGGACACGACGGGGACGGAGGGGCGCGCGTGGCTAGGGACACCAAGCAGGACCGGCGCCTGGACGCTCCCAAGGGCTTGCGCACCCGCGTCCTCTCGCGGCGGAACCGCCCGAGCAGCGACCGCTTCGGCCGCCTGACCGAGTCGTTCGCCCGCGGCATGGGCACGCCGTGGTTCCTGGTCGGCATGACGATCTTCTGCGTCTTCTGGCTGATGTTCAACACCTACGGGCCCGCGGACGCGCGCTTCGACTCGCAGGCCCTCGGCTTCACGGTGCTGACGCTGATCCTCTCGCTGCAGGCCTCCTACGCCGCGCCGCTGCTGCTGCTCGCGCAGAACCGCCAGGACGACCGCGACCGCGTCCAGATCGAGCAGGACCGGCAGCGGGCCGAGCGCAACCTCGCGGACACCGAGTACCTCGCGCGCGAGGTCGTGGCCCTGCGCCTGGCGATACGCGACATGGCGAGCAAGGACTTCATCCGCTCGGAGCTGCGCGGCCTCCTCGAGGAGCTCGAGAAGGATCGGGCGCAGGAGCCCGAGCGGCGCGATGCCTGACGTCGCCGCCATCGAGACCGCCGTCAGGACGGCGCTGGCCCGGGTCGTCGATCCGGAGATCCGGAAGCCCATTACCGAGCTCGACATGCTCGAGTCGGTCGAGGCGGCCGTCGACGGAGCGGTCCGCGTCGCGATCCGGCTGACCATCGTCGGCTGCCCGGCCGCCTCCGCGATCGAGCGCGACGTACGCGAGGCCGCGGCCTCGGCTCCCGGAGTCACGGCGGTCGACGTCGTGGTCGGAGTGATGACGCCGGCGCAGCGCACCGCCCTCACCGAGCGCCTCCAGGGCGGCCGCCGGAGCATGCCCTTCGGCCCGGACTCGCTCACCCGCGTGTACGCGGTCACCAGCGGCAAGGGCGGTGTCGGCAAGTCGACCGTCACCGCCAACCTCGCGGTCGCCCTCGCTCAGCGGGGGCTCGCGGTCGGCCTCGTAGACGCCGACGTGCACGGCTTCTCCATCCCCGGCCTGCTCGGCCTGATGCACGACGGGCGCGTCGCGGGGCCCACCCGCGTCGGCGAGCTGATGCTGCCGCCGGTGGCGCACGGCGTGAAGGTCATCTCGATCGGGATGTTCCTCGAGGGCGACACCCGGGGGGCGGCCGTCTCCTGGCGCGGACCCATGCTGCACCGCACGATCTCCCAGTTCCTCACCGACGTGTACTTCGGCGACCTCGACGTGCTCCTGCTCGACCTGCCTCCCGGCACGGGGGATGTGGCGATCTCCATCGGGCAGCTGCTCCCGCATGCGGAGGTCCTCATCGTCACCACCCCGCAGCCTGCGGCCGCCGACGTGGCCGAGCGCAGCGGCGCGCTCGCCCGCCAATCGGGCCAGCGCATCGTCGGAGTGGTCGAGAACATGTCGGGGCTTCCGCAGCCCGACGGCTCGGTGCTGGAGCTCTTCGGCAGCGGAGGCGGGGCCGAGGTCGCGCGTCGGCTCACTGCGACGGGCGACGAGGTGCCGCTACTCGCGTCGCTGCCGATCTCCGTCGCGCTGCGGGCGGGGGGCGACGAGGGCGTGCCCGTCGTCGTCGGCGATCCGGAGGATCCTGCCGCCCGGGCGATCGACGCCCTGGCGGCGACGCTCGCCGCGCGGCCGCGGGGACTGACCGGCCGTCGTCTTCCGCTCGCCGTCGGCTGACGCCTCCGCGCGGCTTCGTGCGGGCGGCGTCGGTCGAGACGCCCGCCCGACGCTCCTCGCGGAGCAGGGCTCAGGTGGCCTCGGAGTCGATCGGCGGCGGCGCGACGCTCGAGAGCGTGCCGGACGAGACGGAGCGCTGCATCGTCGTGTAGTAGCTGTCCTGCGCGGAGCCGGTGCCGCCCGGCACGACCGGAGCGGCGACAGCGGTGGGCGGCTTCACGGTGGGGGCCGGATCGTCCTCGAGCAGGGCGTCGCGGATGATGCGGCGGGGATCGTACTGGCGCGGGTCGAGCTTCTTCCAGTCGACGTCGTTGAACTCGTCGCCCATCTCGTCCTTGACGCGCTCCCGGGCCTGCGTGGCGAATCCGCGCACCTTGCGCACGAGCTGCCCGAGCTGGGCGGCGTAGTGCGGGAGGCGGTCGGGACCCAGCACGAAGACAGCGATGACCCCGATGATGAGGAGCTTGTCGAACGTCAGACCGAACACGAGGACAACACTAACCCGCCGCGCCTCCCTCGCGGAGCCCGCGCGCCACCGTACCCTGACGATGCCCGGGCGCGATCCGCTCGGTGCACCGATCAGAGGAGCGCCCCCGTGTCCGACAAGGATGCCAACTGGAAGTACGCCGAGGACGCGGTCGTCGAGTCGGAGGCCATCGCCTCGGCCCGCCGGCTCTCGGTCGAGCTGGGCATCGACGCCGTCTCCCCCTCGATCGGAGCGCAGGCCGCGCTGGTCGCCGCCGCGGCGCGCGCGACCTCCATCATCGAGATCGGCACCGGCACCGGAGTGAGCGGCCTGTGGCTGCTCGACGGCGCCCCCGAGGCGATGCTCACCTCGATCGACTCCGAGGCCGTGCACCAGCAGCACGCGCGCGCCCAGTTCCACGAGGCGGGCATCTCGCCCAACCGGCTGCGGCTCATCCCGGGCCGCGCCCTCGAGGTGCTGCCCCGGATGAACGAGAACTCCTACGACATCGTCTTCGTCGACGGCGATCCGCTGCAGGTCATCGAGAACGTCGAGCACGCGCTGCGGCTCGTCCGTCCGGGCGGGACGGTCCTCGTCCCCCACGCGCTCTGGCGCGGACGCGTGGCCAACCCCGCGCAGCGCGACGAGATCGCGACGGCGTTCCGCACGCTGGTGGCCGAGGTCTGCGCCTCCCCCGCCGTGGTCAGCGTGCTCTCGCCGATCGGCGACGGCCTGCTGCAGGCCAACAAGCGCCGCGCCTGACGAGCGCGGCCGACCGAGGAAAGACGGAACGCCCGCCGCACGGTGTGCGACGGGCGTTCACGACGGTGCGGATCAGGCGGGAGACACCACCGACGCGAGCGCGTCGTGCAGCTCTTTCGCCTCTGCATCGTTGACCGAGACGACGAGGCGTCCGCCTCCTTCGAGCGGAACGCGCACGACGATGAGTCGGCCCTCCTTAACAGCCTCCATCGGTCCGTCTCCGGTCCTCGGCTTCATGGCCGCCATAGAGTTCCCCTTTCGTGACGTATCCCCCTATTATCGTGCATCCGCGGGGGTGTTCCGAACCGCGCCCGGAAGTCGGGCGTCAGCCGATCACGGCGGGGACCAGTCGCCCGGGGTGAACACCCAGCACAGCAGCACCCAGACGATCTGCCCGACGATCGATGCGGCCACCACGAACACCCTCAGGAGAGTCGACCGCGGCACCGCGAGCGCCCCGGCCAGCGGGAACATCGGCATCAGGATGCGGAACGTGCTCGACTGCGGGTAGAAGAACGCGAAGAGGTAGATCGCGTAGCCGCCGACCCAGAGCCGCGAGAAGACGTCGAGGCTGCGCGTGGCCCGCGAGAACAGGATCGCCAGGAATCCGAGCACCACCACGACGGTGATGCCCATGCCCGTGATCGGCGAGCCGAACCAGAAACCTCCCCACCAGCCCCCGCCGGCGAACCAGGAGGTGAAGGGGACGAGCTCGCCCTCGCCGATGAAGACGCTGCGCCAGGCGAGCTCGGTGTCGGTGTAGGCGGTGAAGGAGCCGGTGACCGCCCAGGCGATGAGCAGCCAGGCGAAGCCCACCGCGAGGGACCAGACCGTGAGGGAGACCGTGAAGGCGAACTCCCGGCGGGCGAACGGCTCGGTGCCGCGCACGTGGCGCCAGACGCGGTAGAGGAAGTAGAGGCCCGTCATCGCCGCGATCGCGAGACCGCTCGGGCGCAGGAGCCCCACGACCAGCACGACGGGGAACGTCCAGACCCACTTGCGGCGCACCAGCAGGAGGAGGAGCACGGCCGTCAGGAGGATGCCGCCGGACTCCGCGTAGCCGATCTGCAGGATCGGGGAGGTCGGAGCGACGCAGAAGAAGACGATCCCCATCAGCGCCTGGCCCTCGCTGAGCGAGACGCGGAACAGCCGGTAGATCACCAGGCACGCCGCTGCACTGCAGACCAGGGCGACGAGCACCGCCGCGTTCGCCCAGTCGAGCCCGGTGATGTTCATCAGGCCGCGGACGGTGAACGGGTAGACGGGCATGAACGCCCAGGGGTTCTGCTCCACGGCTCCGGACGGCGAGAGCGGCAGGACCGACGGGTACCCCGTCATCCCGATCCGCTCGTACCAGCCGCCGTCCCACGTCGTCGCGAACCGGACGTAGGTGTCGCGGAGTCCCGTCCACTCGACGCCCTGACGCACGGCGCCGACCCGGAGCATGATCACGGTCGTGACGACCCGCGACACGGCGAAGACCAGGAGCACCTGGATCCACCACGGGATCCTCCGGAGCAGACCCCAGCGGGAGCGGGACGGAGAGGCGTCCTCCGTCTCCGGCGCGGTCGCGGTGGCGCTCACGCGAGCGGCCCGCGGTCCGTCGAGGAGGCGGAGGCGGTCGTCAGCGGGGAGCGGGCGGGTGTCGCCGCGGCTCGCCGGCGGGTCGGCCGGAGGAGGGGCGACGCGTGTCGCGGCTCACCGGCTGGCGTGAGGGGAGACATTCCGACGAGCATACCCGTGCGGGAGTCGGGAGTCCCCGGAGGAGCACCGCGCCGGGCGGGCGCGCGGCACGATCACGGCGGGGTCCAGTCCGATCCGGCAACGGCCCAGCAGATCGAGATCCAGACGATCTGGCCGCCGATCCCGAGCAGGACCAGCGCGACGCGGAAGACCGGCGAGCGCGGCACCGCCAGCGCTCCGACGAGCGGGAACATCGGGCCCAGCAGCCGGAAGGTGCTCGACTGCGGGAAGAAGAACGCCAGCAGGTAGACGCCGTACCCGGCGACCCAGGCCCGGCTGAAGAGATCGAGCCGCCGTGTCCACGGTGCGGCGAGGATCCCGACGAACGCCGCCAGCAGGAGCACCACCAGCACGACGCCGACGGCCGGAGCACCGAACCACCACGAGCCCCACCAGGCGCCGCCCTGGAACCACGGAGTCAGCGGGAGCAGCTCCTGGTAGCCGATGTAGACCGCACGCCACGCCAGCTCGGTGTCGGTGTACGCGGTCATCGACCCGGTGACGACCCACGCCACGGCAGGCCAGAGGAAGCCGACCACGAGCCCCCACGCCGTCAGGCCCACGGCCGGCAGCCACTCCGACCGCGGGAACGGCTCCGTGCGGCGCCGGACGAACCGGTAGACGACGTACAGGCCGAGCGCGGCGGCGAAGGCGAGCCCGCTCGGCCGGGTCAGGCCCAGCAGCAGCACCACGGGCACGACCGCGAGCCAGCGCCGCCGCACCAGGAGGAGGAGCGTGACCGCGGTCAGGAGCATCGCCATCGACTCCGCGTAGGCGAGCTGCATCAGCGGCGAGGTCGGCGCCACGCAGAACAGCAGCACCGCCGTCAGCGACTGCGACTCGCCGAGGGAGTGCCGGAAGAGGCGGTACAGGACGAGGCAGGCTCCGGCTCCGCACAGGACGGAGACGGTCACGGCGGCCGGAGCCCAGGTGAGGCCGGTGACCGCCATCAGCGCCTTCACGACCCCCGGGTAGAGCGGCATGAAGGCCCAGGCGTTCTCCCCCACGTGGCCGTCCTGCGTGATCGGCAGGAAGCCGGGGTACCCGGTGGCCGCGATGATCTCGTACCAGCGGCCGTCCCACATCGACGCGAAGGCCGAGTAGGACGGGGAGGGGCCGGTCCACGGGTTCGCGAGCTGGTGCGCGGCGAACTGCAGCAGGATCACGGTCGTGACCACGCGGGTCGCGATGTACACCAGGAGGACCCGCGCCCACCACGGGACCAGGCGCAGGCGGAGGCGGAGTCGGACGGGGACGGCCGTGGCGCTCGCGCTCACGAGGACGCGGTCAGCCAGCGGCGGAGGCCCTCGGCGCACTCGGTGATCTCGTGCACCGCCACGCGCTCGTCGTCGGCGTGGGCCCGGAGCGGGTCGCCCGGTCCGTAGTTGACAGCCGGGATGCCCATGGCGGAGAACCGCGCGACGTCGGTCCAGCCGTACTTGGGCTTCGCCTCGGCTCCGACGGCCGCGAGGAAGGCCTGGGCCAGAGGTGCGTCCAGCCCCGGGCGGGCGCCCTCGGCCAGATCGTCCACCGTCACCTCGAACCCCTCGAAGAGCTCCTCGAGGTGGGCGAGCGCCTCCTCCCCGGACCGGTCGGGGGCGAAGCGGTAGTTGACCTGCACCGTGCAGAGGTCCGGGATCACGTTGCCCGCGACCCCGCCGGTGACGCGCACGGCGTTGACGCCCTCGCGGTACACGAGGCCCTCGACCTCGACCTCGCGCGGCACGTAGGCGGCGAGGCGGTCGAGGATCGGCGCGGCCGCGTGGATCGCGTTCTCGCCGACCCAGCTGCGGGCGGAGTGGGCGCGGACGCCGCGGGTGACCACGTCGACCCGGAGCGTCCCGTTGCAGCCGCCCTCCACTGCTCCGCTCGTCGGCTCGCCGAGCACGGCGAAGTCGGCGGAGAAGAGGTCGGGGCGGTGCCGGGAGAGACGGCCGAGGCCGTTGAGGTCCGCTGCGACCTCCTCGTTGTCGTACCACATCCAGGTGATGTCGACGGCCGGATCGGAGAGCTCGGCGGCGAGGACGAGCTGCACCGCCACTCCGGCCTTCATGTCGACGGTCCCGCGGCCGACCAGGTGCTCGACGCCGTCGATCGTCTCGGCGACGACGGGCAGGTTGCCGTTGACCGGCACCGTGTCGAGGTGCCCGGCGATCACGACGCGCTGGGCGAGGCCGAGGTTCGTCCGCGCCACGACGGTGTGGCCGTCGCGGATGACCTCGAGGTGGTCGTACTGCTCGAGCGCCCACTGCACAGCGTCCGCGATCTCGAGCTCGTCGCCCGAGACGGACGGGATGTCGCAGAGGATCCGCGTCAGGGCGACCGGATCGGTGCGCAGATCGAGCGGAGGGGCGGTGGTCGGATCGGCCATGCGCCCCAGGGTAGCGGCCGGACGCTCCGCGCTACCCTGATCGGCATGACCCTCGAGCACTCCGCAGACTCCTCCGCGCCCGCCTCCGCCTGGGGATACGGGCTCGCCACCGTGGCCGCCGACGGCACCGTCCTCGACACCTGGTTCCCGGAGCCGCGCCTCGGCACCATCCCGGCCGGCCGCGACCCCTGGATCGTGCCGGCGGAGTTCGAGGAGCAGGCCGGCGAGGATCCGCGCCGCGAGGTCCGCATCGACGTGGTCACCCTGCAGATCGACGTGCAGGCGCCGCCCGCCTCCACGTCCGACGCCTACCTGCGGCTGCACCTGCTCTCGCACCTCCTGGTCCGCCCGAACGAGGTGAACCTCGACGGCGTCTTCGCGCACCTGCCGAACGTGGTGTGGACGAACGCCGGTCCGGTCTCGCCGGAGTCGTTCACCCGCCTGCGGCCCTCGCTCCGGCGCCACGGCATCCAGGCCACCGGCATCGACAAGTTCCCGCGGCTGACCGACTACGTCACTCCGGCGAAGGTGCGCATCGCGGACACCTCTCGCGTCCGCCTCGGCGCGCACCTGGCACCCGGCACGACGGTGATGCACGAGGGCTTCGTCAACTTCAACGCCGGGACTCTCGGCAGCTCGATGGTCGAGGGGCGCATCTCGCAGGGCGTCGTGGTCGGCGACGGCTCGGACATCGGCGGCGGCGCCTCCATCATGGGCACCCTCTCGGGCGGAGGAGTGCAGCGCGTCTCGATCGGCGCGCGGGCGCTGCTGGGTGCGAACTCGGGCATCGGCATCTCCCTCGGCGACGACACCGTCGTCGAGGCCGGCCTCTACGTGACCGCTGGCACCAAGGTCGTCGTGGTCGGCGGAGCGCCGCGCGCCGACGGCGCCCCGCAGACCGTGAAGGCCGTGCAGCTCTCGGGCGTGCCGAACCTACTCTTCCGCCGCAACTCCCTCACCGGGGCCGTCGAGGTCCTCCCCCGCACCGGCGCCGGCATCGAGCTGAACGCCGCCCTGCACGCCTGAGGGCGGGCGTCCGGCGCCGCTGGTCCCGCATGCGGCGCCCCGGAACGATCCGAGCTGATCGAGTCCGCGGCGACCACGCCGCTCTGCGTCCCGCCTCGAAGAAGCGGTTCGAGCCTCGGACGGCCGACGAGAGGCGGGTGCGCCGCACGGCGAGAGCCCGCCCCCGGCGGGGACGGGCTCTCGGGGACCGGTCAGCGGTCGGTCGGCCAGTGGCGCTCGGGCGCGCCCATGTAGAGCTGCTGCGGGCGGCCGATCTTGGTCTGCTTGTCGGTGTTCATCTCGCGCCAGTGGGCGATCCAGCCGGGCAGGCGGCCGATCGCGAAGAGCACGGTGAACATCCGGGTCGGGAAGCCCATCGCCTTGTAGATGACGCCCGTGTAGAAGTCGACGTTCGGGTAGAGGCGCCGCTCCTTGAAGTAGTCGTCCTCGAGAGCGAGGGCCTCGAGCTCCATCGCGATGTCGAGCAGCGGGTCCTTCACGCCGAGGGCCTGCAGGACCTCGGAGGCGCTCTCCTTGACCAGCTTCGCGCGCGGGTCGTAGTTCTTGTACACCCGGTGGCCGAAGCCCATCAGGCGCACGCCCTCCTCCTTGTTCTTCACCCGCTCGACGAACGTCGACACGCTCTCGCCCGACTCGCGGATCCGGCCGAGCATGGTGAGCACCGCCTCGTTCGCTCCGCCGTGCAGAGGGCCGAACAGGGCGTTGATGCCGGCCGAGACGGAGGCGTAGAGGTTCGCCTCGGTGGAGCCGACGAGGCGGACGGTCGACGTCGACGCGTTCTGCTCGTGGTCCTCGTGGAGGATCAGGAGGCGGTCGAGCGCCTTCGAGAGCACCGGGTCGACCTGGTACTGCTCGGCCATCGTGCCGAAGTTGAGGCGGAGGAAGTTGTCGACGAAGCTCAGCGAGTTGTCCGGGTAGAGGAACGCCTGGCCGATCGCCTTCTTGTGGGCGTACGCCGCCATCACGGGCAGCTTCGCCAGGAGGCGGATCGAGGTGAGCTCCACAGCCTCCGGATCCTTCGGGTTGGAGCTGTCCTCGTAGTACGTCGACAGGGCCGACACTCCGGCCGAGAGCACCGACATGGGGTGCGCGCTGTGAGGGAGCGCGTCGAAGAAGCGCTTGAGGTCCTCGTGGAGGAGCGTGTGGCGGCGGATGCGCTCGTCGAAGCCCGCGAGCTCGTCGGCCGTCGGCAGCTCGCCGTAGATGAGGAGCCAGGCCACCTCGAGGTAGGTCGCGTTGGTGGCCACCTCCTCGATCGGGTAGCCGCGGTAGCGGAGGATCCCCTGGTCGCCGTCGATGTAGGTGATCTGCGACTTGGTCGCCGCCGTGTTCACGAAGCCGTAGTCGAGCGACATGAAGCCGGTCTGCTTCGACAGGGTCGAGAAGTCGATGCTCGAGGAGCCGTCGACGCTGCGCAGGACCGGGAAGTCCGCGGTGCGGTCGCCGAAGGTGAGCGTGACCTTCTCGGGGAGCTCCTGCTCCGCCGGCGCGGGAGGCGATGTCGTGGCGCTCCCGGTCGCGGGCTCCGTGGAGCCCACCGTCGCGGTTCCGTCGCTCTGCGTGCCGGATTCGGTCACAACGCCTCCCAGGTCGTCGCGGTCGCACCCCGGAAGCGCTCGCGCGGAGCGGGCGGCGCCGGGTCTGGATCGTGGTGCAGCCGGGGCCTCGCGAGGCGCCGTCGACCGAACCACATACAGCCTATGGGCAAAGCGGGGGCACTGTGACATCGCCCAGCGCTGGGGCCGGGGCCTTGTCGGAACCCGCCAGGATCGGCCGGGTCGAACGCCTCAGAGGCCGCCGGACAGGCGCTCCACGGCCGCGTCGATCCGCTCGTCGGAGGCCGTCAGCGAGAGGCGCACGTGCTCGGGGAAGCCCTCCCCGTAGAAGACGCCGGGGCCCGCGAGGACGCCGAGGCGGGCGAGGCGGTCGATGGACTCCCAGGCCGGGCGGCCCTCGGTCGCCCACAGGTAGAGGCCGGCCTCGCTGCGGTCGATCCGGAAGCCCGCGGACTCGAGGGCGGGCCGGAGGCAGTCGCGGCGGGAGCGGTAGCGCTCCTTCTGCGCGGCGACGTGCTCGTCGTCGGCGAGGGCGACGATCATCGCCTCCTGCAGCGGACCGGGCACGATCATGCCCGCGTGCTTGCGGACGGTCACCAGGCGCGCGATCAGGGCCGCGTCCCCGGCGACGAAGGCGGCGCGGTAGCCGGCGAGGTTCGACTGCTTGCTCAGCGAGTAGACGCCGAGGACCCCGGTGCGGTCCTCCCCCACCACGCGCGGGTCGAGGACGCTCGGGATCGGCTCGTCGGCCCAGCGGCCGTCCCAGCCGAGCTCGGCGTAGCACTCGTCCCCCGCGATCACAGCGCCCAGCTCACGGGCACGGGCGACGGCGCGCTGCAGGGCGGGCACGTCGAGCACGGCGCCATCGGGGTTGCCGGGAGAGTTGAGCCAGACCAGGCGTGTCGTCGCGGGCCACTCGGCGGGGTCGTCGGAGGCGAGCGCCTCAGCGCCGGCGATCGCCGCGCCCATCGCGTACGTCGGGTAGGCGGCGCGCGGATGCACGACCACGTCCCCCTCCCCGAGTCCGAGGAGGAAGGGCAGCCAGGCGACGAGCTCCTTGGAGCCGATCGTCGGCAGGACCTCGTCGATCCCGAGGCCCTCGACTCCGCGCCGCCGCGCGTACCAGGCGGCGATCGCCTCGCGCAGAGCGGGGGTGCCCACGGTCGTGGGGTACGCGTGCGAGTCCGTCGCGCGGGCGAGCGCGTCGCGGATCGGGGCGGGCGTCGGGTCCACCGGCGAGCCGATCGACAGGTCGACGATCCCGCCGGGGTGCTCCGCCGCCGTGCAGGCGAAGGGCGCCATCAGGTCCCAGGGGTAGTCGGGCAGCGCGCTGAGGGCCACGGGAGCGGCCTCAGTGGCTCTGCGGAGGCAGCGCCGCGATGACCGGGTGGTCCTTCGCGATCACGCCGACCTTGGCGGCTCCGCCCGGGGAGCCGATCTCGTCGAAGAACTCGACGTTGGCCTTGTAGTAGTCGGACCACTCCTCGGGGAGGTCGTCCTCGTAGTAGATCGCCTCGACGGGGCAGACCGGCTCGCAGGCACCGCAGTCGACGCACTCGTCCGGGTGGATGTAGAGCGAGCGCTCGCCTTCGTAGATGCAGTCGACCGGGCACTCGTCGATGCAGGCGCGGTCTTTGACATCGACGCACGGAAGTGCGATCACGTAGGTCACGGTGCTCCAGGTCCCTTCGAACAGTGTCTCTATCGTACGGGGGCCGACGGGGCGTCGGCGTCCGCGGGCCGCGGGGCGGCGGCGGGAGCGGCCGCCCGCAGCCGCGGCCAGGCGATCACGACGAGGGCGATGAGGGCGGGGAGGAAGGTCCAGGCCACGCCGAGGCCGTTCGCCGGGACGAGGACGGATCCGCCGGTGCTGCGCAGGGCGAGCAGCCCGATCATCCCGAGCAGGCCCATTGCAGTGCAGAACGCGACGAACCGGTCGATGAGCACGAGGCGCAGCCCGAGCAGGAGCAGCAGCACGCCGGCGAGGGAGGCGGCCAGGCCGACCGGGAGGACGACTCCGCCGACCGACACGGTGCTCTGGTGAGCGACCGTCGTGATCGCTCCGACCACCGCGCCGACCAGGACTCCGGCGACGCCCGACAGCACGCGCGATCCCAGCGTCGGACGCTCCTCCGGCAGCGGCGCCGGACGGCCCGCCTGCGCGACCGGGCGGAAGCGCTCGATGCGGCCGATGGGGAACGGCGGACCGCTCGAGAGGCGGGCCTCGTCACCCTCGACCACCAGCTGCGTCGCGTGCGCCTCGAGGGCCGCGCGCTTGCGGGCGTGGTCCTCGGCGGACAGCTCGATCACGACGTCCCCGGGGAGGGGCGGGGCCGCGTCGGGGAGGACGGCGAGGAAGCGCAGGCCCAGCAGCTCGGCGGCGCGCTCGGCGACCCGGGCGGTGCGGACGTGGTCCGGGTGGCCGTAGCCGCCGCCCGCGTCGTAGGACAGCACGACGCCCGCGTCGACCTGCCGGAGGACGGCGACGAGATCGGCCACCTCCTCGTCCTCGGGCGCGGCGGTGAAGGACGCGGGATGCACCGGCTCGAGCGGCACCGGGACGCGGCCGGGCTCCCACTGCATGCCGGAGTCCCGGTAGACGCGTGGAGCGAGGCCGGGTGCGCGGGCACCCGCCTCGCCGAGGAAGCGGTGGTCGGCGACGCCGAGGGCCGTCAGGGCGACGACGAGCTCGGTCGTCCGGTGCGCGGCCAGCTCGGCCGAGCCCTCGAGCGGAGCGAGGTCCTCGGGGATGACCTCGCCGCACTCGCCCCGCGTGGCGGTGACGACGGTGACGGAGGCGCCCTGCGCCACCAGCTGCGCCAGGGTCCCGCCCATGGTGATCGTCTCGTCGTCGGGGTGGGCGTGCACCGCCACCACCCGCTCCGCTGCTGCGTCCCGGCCCGCGTCCACTCTCCGCCTCTCGTCCTGCGCGGCCTCCGCTGCGGGCGCTTCTGGACAGCAACCGGGCAGCGGACTACAGTCGACCCGGGTTAGGCAAGGCTTACCGAACAACGGAGCCCCGCCGACCGGATCGACTCGGGGCGGGAGTCGCCCCCTCCTCGTCCACCATCGACCAAGAGAACACGCGTGCTCGCAAACTACCTCATCGGCCTCCGCGAAGGCCTCGAAGCCGGCCTCGTGGTCGGCATCCTCGTGGCCTACCTGACCAAGCTCGGCCGGCGCGACGTGCTGCCGCGGCTCTGGACCGGCATCGCCGCCGCGATCGCGATCTCGCTCGTCACCGGTGCGATCCTCACCTGGGGCCCCTCGACCCTGTCGTTCCAGGCTCAGGAGCTCATCGGCGGCGGCCTCTCGATCCTCGCGGTCGGCCTGGTCACCTGGATGATCTTCTGGATGGGCGCGAACGCCCGCAGCATGAAGGGCGACCTCGAGTCCCGGCTCGACGGCGCCGTTGCGGGGTCGGCCCTCGGCATCGTGGTCCTCGGCTTCATCAGCGTCGGCCGCGAGGGCATCGAGACGGCGCTCTTCGTCTGGGCGAGCGTGTCCTCGAGCACTGCGGGGTCGGGATCCAGCGCGTGGGTCGGCACGGTCGGCGCGATGCTGGGCATCCTCAGCTCGGTCGTCATCGCGTACCTGATCTTTCGGGGCTTCGTCCGGATCGACCTCGGGCGCTTCTTCACCTGGACGGGCGGCTTCCTCATCCTCGTCGCGGCCGGCGTCCTCTCCTACGGCGTCGGCGACCTGCAGGAGGCGTCGCTCCTGCCCGGCTGGGGCACCCCGCTGTTCTCGCTCGGCCCGATCCTCCCGCCGCCCGTGACCGCCGTGGTCGGCGGCCTCTTCAACTACACGCCCGAGCCGACCGCTCTGCAGTTCGCCGCCTGGCTGCTCTACCTCGTCGTCGTCGGCGCCCTGTTCGTCCGCCAGGTCCGCCTGCGCGGCCCGCGACGGGGCAGCGCGGCCCCGGTCGCCGCTCCCGCTCCCACCTCCGTCTGACCCGCTCCGGCACCGCCGGCGCACTCGCCCCGATCCAGGAGAAGCATGTCCTCGCGCGCTCGTCCCACCCTCCCCCGCGTCACCCTCGGCCTCGCCGGTGCCGGCGCCCTGGCGCTGATCCTCACGGGCTGCGTGCCGAACACCCCCGCGTCCTCCTCCTCCGTCGCGCTCGACGTCGCGATGAGGGACGACGCCTGCGAGGTGTCGACGGCGACCGCCGAGGCGGGAGCGGTGACGTTCTCACTGACCAACGGCGGCTCGGACGTCAACGAGTTCGAGATCCTGGCCGAGGACAAGCTGCGGATCGTGGGCGAGAAGGAGAACGTGACCCCGGGCCAGAGCGTCTCCTACGTCGCTCAGCTCGAGCCGGGCACCTACTACACCGCCTGCAAGTTCCAGCAGGTCGGCGCCCCGGTCGGGCTGAGCGAGTTCACCGTGACCGGTGAGGCCACCGCTCAGTCGGCGGACGAGAAGGCGGCGACGGAGGCGGCGGTCACCAACTACGTGGCGTACGTGAAGTCGCAGGCGGGCGAGCTGCTCCCCGCGGTCGCCGAGTTCACGCAGGCCTACGAGGCCGGCGACGACGAGAAGGCGCGCGGCCTCTTCGCGTCGACCCGCGTCTTCTACGAGCGGATCGAGCCGACCGCGGAGGCGTTCGGCGACCTCGACCCGCGCATCGACTACCGCGAGGTCGACGCCGTCGCCGAGGGCCTGGACTGGACCGGCTTCCACCGCATCGAGAAGGACCTGTGGGCCCCCGCGGAGGGTGCGCTCAACTCCGACGGCACGAGCGCGCTCCTCGACTGGGCGCCCTCCACCCCCGAGCAGCGCGCGCAGTTCGGCCAGGGCCTCGTCGACGACGTGCAGAGCCTGGCCGACCTCGTGAACGCGCCCGGCTTCACCGTCTCGGTGGGCGACATCTCGAACGGCGCCATCGGCCTGCTCGACGAGGTCGCGGCCGGCAAGATCACGGGCGAGGAGGACTGGTGGTCGAGCACCGACCTCACCGACTTCGCCGCGAACGTCCAGGGCGCGGAGGTGGCGTTCGGCAACGTCGAGCCGATCGCGACCGCCAGCGGCGACGAGGGCGCCGACCTCACCGGACGGATCACGCAGCGGTTCTCCGAGCTCGACGCTCTGCTCGCGCAGTACGGCTCGATCGACTCCGGCTTCGCCGCGTACTCCACCGTCACCGCGGAGCAGAAGAAGGAGCTCTCGGACGCGGTCAACGCTCTCTCCGAGCCGCTCTCGCAGCTGACCCACACGGTGCTGGGCGTCGAGGAGCCGGCCGCCTAGTGGGCGCCGAGCATCACGAGGGAGCCCGGCCGACGGCTTCCCAACAGCCCTCCGACGAGCCCCGCCGCCTCTCGCGGCGCGGGCTGCTCGGCCTCGTCTCGGCGGGGACGGCCGGGCTGGCCGCCGGAGTGGGCGGCACGGTGGCCGTCACATCGTCCGCGAGCGCGACGGCCTCCTCCGCCCCGCGCACCGTGCCGTTCTTCGGCGCGAACCAGGCGGGCATCACCACCGCCGCGCAGGACCGGCTGCACTTCGCCGCGTTCGACCTCGCCGCGGGCACCACGCGCGAGGACCTCGTCGAGCTCCTGAAGGACTGGACGCTCGCCGCCTCCCGGATGACCCAGGGCCTCGAGGTCGGCGAGAACGGCGCGGTGGACGGGCCGGACACGGCTCCCCCGGAGGACACCGGAGAGGCGCTCGGGCTCGACGCCGCGTCCCTCACCGTCACGGTCGGCTTCGGACCCACCCTCTTCACGGACGAGTCCGGCGCCGACCGCTTCGGCCTCGCCGACCGCCGGCCTCCTGAGCTGCAGGCCCTGCCCCGCTTCCGCGGCGACGCGCTCATCCCCTCGGCCGGCGGCGGCGACTTGTGCATCCAGGCCTGCGCCGACGATCCGCAGGTCGCCGTGCACGCCATCCGCAACCTGAGCCGGATCGCGTTCGGCCGGGCCTCGCTCCGCTGGTCTCAGCTCGGCTTCGGCCGCACCTCCTCGACGTCCACCGCCCAGGCGACTCCGCGCAACCTCTTCGGCTTCAAGGACGGCACGGCGAACGTGAAGTCCGAGGAGGCCGACGCCGTAGAAGAGCACGTCTGGGTCCCCTCCTCCGACGGCCCCGCGTGGATGGTCGGCGGCAGCTACCTGGTCGCGCGGAAGATCCGGATGATCATCGAGACGTGGGACCGCAGCCAGCTGGGCGAGCAGGAGCGGGTCATCGGCCGCAGCAAGGGGTCCGGAGCCCCGCTCTCGGGCGGCACGGAGTCCACGGAGCCCGACTTCGCAGCGGCCGGCGCCACGGGTGCCCCGCTGATCGATCAGGAGTCGCACGTGCGCCTCGCGCACCCGAGCGTGAACAACGGGGTGCGGCTCCTGCGCCGCGGCTACAACTTCGTCGACGGCAACGACGAGCTCGGACGCCTGAACGCGGGGCTGTTCTTCCTCTCGTTCCAGCGCTCCCCGGAGCAGTTCGTCACCGTGCAGCGGAACCTCGCGACCGACGCGCTGAACGAGTACGTGAAGCACGTCGGCTCGGCCGTGTTCGCGGTGCCGCCCGGTGCCCGCGACGAGACCGATTTCCTCGGCTCCGGCCTCTTCGCCTGATCCCTGAGAGGACCCGCACTCCGTCCCAGGATCCGGCGGGCGCACTCCACGGCGCGCCGAAGCCTGCGCCCGTAGCGTCGTCGGCGATGTCCGGGAACAGTGCGAGAAGCGGCCTGACCAAGCGCGAGCGCCAGGAGCTCGCCCGAGCGCAGGCGCGGGAGCGCCGCGAAGCCGAGAGGCGCCGGCGGCGCCGGAACCGGCTGCTCGGGCAGGGCGGAGCGGTCGTCGGGCTCCTCGCGGTCGTGGCCCTGGTCTGCTGGAACGTCTGGTCGCAGCAGGAGGTCGCGAGCGCCGGCCCGGCGAACATGCTCAGCGACGGCATCGTCCTCGCGGGCGACGGCTCGGCCGTGACGGCGACGACGAGCGCGGCGATCGCTCCGGGAGCATCCCCCGTCCCGACCGACGAGAGCGCCACACGGGCGGGCGGAGTCGTCGCCGTCGACCTCTACGTCGACTACCTCTGCCCGTACTGCGGGCAGTTCGAGAAGGCGAACGCCGAGCAGCTGCAGTCGTGGCTGACGAAGGAGGCGATCACGCTCGAGATCCACCCGGTGGCGATCCTCGACTCCTCCTCGGCCGGCTCCGAGTACTCCAGCCGGGCCGCGAACGCCGCCGCGTGCGTCGCCGACGAGGATCCGGACCGCTTCCTCGCCGTGAACGCGGCGCTCTTCGCGCAGCAGCCGGCGGAGGGGACGACGGGCCTCGACGACGACGCTCTGCGGGCGCTGGTGACCGGAGCGGGCGTCACCGACGACGACGTCCTCGCCTGCATGACCGCGGGCGAGTTCCGGCCCTGGGTGAAGGCCGCGACCGAGCGGGCCACCTCGCTCCCCCTCGCTAACTCCTCGCTGCCGAAGCTCGAGTCGACGCCCACCGTGCTGGTGAACGGCGAGCAGTACACGGGGAAGCCGGACGACGCGGCGGCGTTCGTCTCCTTCGTCACCTCGACGCTCGAGGCGGAGTCCTCGACCCCCTCTCCCTCTCCGAGTCCGGCGGGCTGATCCGGACCGCGAGGGACGGGATCGGCGCTGCACGCTGCAGCACCGGGCGGAGACGACGAGACCGGCCGGAGCATCGCTCCGGCCGGTCTCGTCGTGGGCGGGCGCCGAGGCGCCCGGGGCTCAGCCCTGCTTCTTGAGGCGGCTCGTCATGCGCGCGCGGGCGTTCGCATCGAGCTCCACCTTGCGGATGCGGACGACCTCGGGGGTGACCTCGACGCACTCGTCCTCGCGGGCGAACTCGAGGCACTCCTCGAGCGTCAGCTGACGCGACGGCGTCATCGACTCGAAGGTGTCGGAGGTGGACTGACGCATGTTGGTCAGCTTCTTCTCCTTGGTGATGTTGACGTCCATGTCGTCGTTGCGCGAGTTCTCGCCGATCACCATGCCCTCGTAGACCTCCTCGGTGGGGTTCACGAAGAAGGTCATCCGCTCCTGGAGCGCGATGATGGCGAACGGGGTCACGACGCCGTTGCGGTCCGCGACGATCGACCCGTTGTTGCGGGTGACGATCGCGCCGGCCCACGGCTCGTAGCCGTGCAGGATCGCGTTCGCGATGCCGGTGCCGCGGGTGGTGGTGAGGAACTCGGTGCGGAAGCCGATCAGGCCGCGCGACGGGACGATGAACTCCATGCGGACCCAGCCGGTGCCGTGGTTCGACATGCCGTCCATGCGGCCCTTGCGGGCGGCGAGGAGCTGCGTGATCGCGCCGAGGTACTCCTCCGGAGCGTCGATCGTCAGGTGCTCGAAGGGCTCGTGCGTCTTGCCGTCGACCTGGCGGGTGACCACCTGGGGCTTGCCGACGGTCAGCTCGTAGCCCTCGCGGCGCATCTGCTCGACGAGGATGGCCAGCGCGAGCTCGCCGCGGCCCTGGACCTCCCACGAGTCGGGACGTCCGATGTCGACGATCTTGAGCGACACGTTTCCGATGAGCTCGCGGTCGAGGCGGTCCTTGACCATGCGCGCCGTGAGCTTGTGGCCCTTGACCTTGCCGACGAGCGGCGAGGTGTTGGTGCCGATCGTCATCGAGATCGCCGGGTCGTCGACCGTGATGGCCGGCAGCGGGCGGATGTCCTCGGGGTCGGCGATGGTCTCGCCGATGGTGATCTCGGGGAAGCCCGCGATCGCGACGATGTCGCCGGGGCCCGCGGACTCGGCCGGGTAGCGGTCGAGCGCCTTGGTGATCAGCAGCTCGGTGATGCGCGCGTTGGTGTGGGTGCCGTCGTGGTGGACCCAGGCGACCGTCTGCCCCTTCTTGATCGTGCCGTTGAAGACGCGGAGGAGGGCGAGGCGGCCGAGGAACGGCGACGCGTCGAGGTTGGTGACGTGGGCCTGGAGGGGCGCGTCGTCGTCGTAGGTCGGCGCGGGGATGTGCTTGAGGATCGCCTCGAACAGCGGCTCCAGGTCCTCGGCGTCCGGCAGCGTGCCGTCCTCGGGCTTGTTCGCCGAGGCGCGGCCGGCCTTGCCGGAGGCGTAGACCACGGGGACGTCGAGGATCGCGTCGAGGTCGAGGTCCGGCACGTCGTCGGCCATGTCGGAGGCGAGGCCGAGGAGCAGGTCCTGGCTCTCGGCGACGACCTCGTCGATGCGCGCGTCGGGGCGGTCGGTCTTGTTGACCAGGAGGATGACGGGGAGCTTCGCCTCGAGCGCCTTGCGCAGCACGAAGCGGGTCTGGGGCAGCGGGCCCTCGGACGCGTCGACGAGGAGGCAGACGCCGTCGACCATCGACAGGCCGCGCTCGACCTCGCCGCCGAAGTCGGCGTGGCCCGGGGTGTCGATGACGTTGATGGTGATGGGACCGTCGCTCGCGTGCTTGCCGCTGTACGAGACAGCGGTGTTCTTCGCGAGGATCGTGATGCCCTTCTCGCGCTCGAGCTCGTTGGAGTCCATCGCGCGCTCGTCCACGTGGGCGTGCGCGTCGAAGGAGTTCGTCTGCTTGAGCATGGCGTCGACCAGCGTGGTCTTGCCATGGTCGACGTGGGCGACGATCGCGACGTTGCGCAGGTCGGAGCGGGTGGCACTTGCCATGGATACGGACTCGTCTCGTGTTCTCGTGCAAAAGGGGGACCATCCATCGTACCGCAGCGAGGCGTCCGCACGGCGAAGGGCCCCGGTTCCCCGCTCCGGAGGGCTCCGAGGAGCGCTCCAGGCGGGGCCGGGGCCCTGGTGACGGTCGGTCAGACCGCGAATTCGATGCCGGCGCCGGGGATGGCGTCGAGCAGCTCGCGGGTGTACTCCTGCTGCGGCGAGTCGAACACGGTGTCCGTCGGGGCGTGCTCGACGATCCTGCCCTTCTGCATCACGCAGACGTCGTCGGCGATCACGCGGACCACCGCCAGGTCGTGCGTGATGAACAGGTAGGTCAGCCCGAGCTCGGCCTGCAGGTCGGCGAGGAGGCGGAGGATCTGCGCCTGGACGAGGACGTCCAGAGCCGACACGGCCTCGTCGAGCACCACGATCTCCGGCTTCAGCGCGAGCGCGCGGGCGATCGCCACGCGCTGGCGCTGGCCGCCGGAGAGCTCGTTCGGGTACCGGCTCGCGATCACGCGCGGGAGGGACACCTGGTCGAGCAGCTCGAGGACGCGCTCGCGCTGCGACGTCCGGTCGCCGACCTTGTGCACCCGCAGCGGCTCCGAGATGGTGTTGCCGATGTTGTGCAGCGGGTCGAGCGAGCCGTACGGGTCCTGGAACACCGGCTGCATGGAGCGCCGGAGCGCCAGCATGTCGCGGCCCTTGAGCTTCTCGGTCCGTCGGCCGGCGATCGAGATCGCTCCGGACGTCGCCGTCTCGAGGCCCAGCACCAGGCGGGCGATCGTCGACTTGCCCGATCCGGACTCGCCCACGAGCGCCGTGGTGGTGCCCTTCGGGATCGAGAACGACACGTTGTCGACGGCGGTGAAGTCCTCGGCCTTCAGGCCGCCGCGGCGGATCTTGAAGACCTTGGTGAGGCCGTCGACCTCGATCATCGGGGCGCCCGAGGCGACCGCGCCGGCGTGGTGCGCGGCGCCCGCGCCGACCAGGTCGACCTCGCGGACGGCCTCCGACTCGCCGGGGACCGACTCCACGGCCCGGCCGGCCGTCGACTGGATGCGGCGCGACGCGAGGCTGGGCGCCGCCGCGATCAGGCGCTGCGTGTAGGGGTGCTGCGGGTTCTGCAGCACCTCCACCGAGGCGCCGGACTCGACGATGCGGCCCTTGTACATGACGATGAGCTTCTCGGCGCGCTCGGCGGCGAGGCCCAGGTCGTGCGTGATGAAGAGCAGCGCGGTGCCGTCGGTCTTCGTCAGCGTCTCGAGGTGGTCGAGGATCCGGCGCTGGACCGTGACATCGAGCGCCGAGGTGGGCTCGTCGGCGATCAGCAGCTGGGGAGCCGCGGCCAGGCCGATGCCGATCAGCACGCGCTGGCGCATGCCGCCCGAGAACTGGTGCGGGAACTGCTTGAGGCGCTTCTCCGCGTCGGCGAGGCCCGCGTTCTGCAGGACCTCGATCGCCTTGGCGCGCACCTCCTTGCGACCGGTCGCGAGGCCGTTGGCCTTGATGGTCTCCTCGACCTGGAAGCCGACCGACCACACGGGGTTCAGGTTCGACATCGGGTCCTGCGGGACGTAGCCGATCCGGCGGCCGCGGATGTCCTCGAGCTCGGTCCTCGTCGCCTTCGCGAGGTCCTTGCCGTCGAACAGCACGGAGCCGGCGGTGACCTGGCCGGTGCCGGGGAGCAGGCCGATGATCGCGGCGGCGGTCGTCGACTTGCCGGAGCCCGACTCCCCCACGATCGCGACGGTCTGGCCGTGCTCGATCGTGAGGCTCACGCCGCGGAGGGCGGGGACCAGTCCGCTGCCGGTCTGGAAGCCGACCTCGAGGTCGGTGACCTCGAGCAGCGGCCCGTGCGGTGCGTTCGGTGTCGTGGCGGTCATCGGAGGGCCCTCGCCTTCGGGTCGAGCGCGTCGCGGAGCGATTCGCCGAGGAGGATGAAGCTCAGCACCGTGACCGTCAGGGCGATCGACGGGTAGATCAGCGTCTGCGGGTTGGTGCGCAGATCGCGCTGGGCCTGGCTGATGTCGTTGCCCCACGACATGACCGAGCCGGGCAGGCCGACGCCGAGGAACGACAGCGTCGCCTCCGCGGTGATGGCCGCGCCGAGCGAGATCGTCGTGACGACGATGACGGGAGCGATCGAGTTCGGCAGCACGTGCCGGAACAGGATCGCCATGCGGGAGAGGCCGGTCGCGGTGGCGGCGCCGACGAAGTCGGCCTGCTTCACGCGGAGGACCTCGGAGCGCAGGACGCGCGCCGTCGTCGGCCAGGCGAACGCGCCGATCGCCAGGGCGATGACGAACACGTTCCGGTAGGCCGAGAAGACGGACATGATGACGACCGCGGCGAGGATGTAGGGGATCGAGAAGAAGATGTCGCCGAGGCGCATGATCACGGTGTCGACCCAGCCGCCGAAGAAGCCGGCCAGAGCGCCGCCGATGACGCCGGAGACCGTCGTGATCACGATCACGATGAGGCCGACGGTCAGCGACGTGGACGTGCCGTGGATGATCCGCGAGAAGACGTCGCACCCCTGCTTGGTGTAGCCGAGCAGGCTGCCGTCGCCGGGGCCCTGGTTGCTGAACGAGAGCGCGCACTGGCGGGGGTCCACCGAGGTGAACAGGCCCGGGAACAGCGCGACGGCGATGATGACGAGGATCAGGACGCCCGAGATCCAGAACATGGGCCGCTTGCGCAGGTCGCGCCACGCGTCGGTCCAGAGGTTGCTGGGCTTCTCGTCGAGGCTGACGGCGTCGACCGACGCGATCGGCGTCTCCTCGAGCGGGGCCACGAAGTGGTCGATGCGGCGGGCCTTCTGCGCGCCGCCGGTGGACTCATTTGGCATAGCGGATCCTCGGGTCGAGTACGGCGTAGAGCAGGTCGACGAGGATGTTCACCACGAGGTAGAACAGCACCATGACCGTGACGAAGGAGACGACGGTCGGCCGCTCACCTCGGATGATCGCCTGATAGAGCGTGTTCCCGACTCCGGGAACGTTGAAGATGCCCTCGGTCACGGTCGCGCCGACGATCAGGAGGCCGAAGTCGGCTCCGAACTGCGTCGTGACCGGGATGAGCGAGTTGCGCAGGACGTGCACGGGGATGACGCGGCGTCGCGAGAGCCCCTTGCTGTACGCGGTGCGGACGAAGTCCGAGCCGGCCGTCTCGATGACCGAGCCGCGCGTGAGGCGGATGGCCGACGCGACCACGAAGAGGGCGAGCACGATCGCGGGCAGCAGCAGCCTCTGGAACGACGCGTCGGCTCCGACGGTCGGAGGGAACCATCCCAGCTGGATCGCGAAGAAGGACTGCGCGATGAAGCAGAGCACGAAGATCGGCACCGACACGAGCAGGAGGCTGACGACCAGCGCGCTCGCGTCGAAGAAGCTGCCCTTGCGCAGACCGCTGATGAGACCGATGGTCAGCGCGACGACGATCTCGATGACGATCGCCATCATGGCGAGCGTCAGGGTGACCGGGAAGGTGCGGGCGAGGATCTCGTTGACGGACTGGCCGGAGAACGAGATGCCGAAGTCGCCGCGGACGACGCCTCCCAGGTAGTACAGGTACTGGACGAAGAAGGGCTCGTTCAGGTGGTACTGCTCTTCGAGGCGGGCGAGGAGTGCGGGGCTCGGCGTCTTGTCGCCGAAGAGCGACAGGAGCGGGTTCCCCGGCATGGAGAAGACCATGAAGTAGATGAGGAACGTGGTGCCGATGAGCACGGGGACGGCTTGCAGGATGCGTCGGACGATGTAGGCGAGCATGTCAGCCCAGCCGGTTCCGGAGTCGCATGGATGGGGACCTCATTCGATTGTGACCGAAACAGGGCGCTCCGCCCGTGCCGTGACCTGGTGGCCGACGGCACGGGCGAAGCGCCCCAGTGGTTCGAGCTTAGTTCTTGGTGATCTCGTAGTAGAGCGGCACCGAGTTCCAGCCGAACTCGACGTTCGACACGCCCTCGCCGTAGCCGCCGGTCACGTTCGCGTACCACAGGGGCAGCGACGGGAGGTCCTTCAGGAGGATCTCCTGGGCCTGCTGGAACGTCTTGTTCGCAGCGTCGGCGTCGGCGTCCGACAGGCCCTGCTGGAGGAGGGTGTCGAACTCGGGGTTCGAGTAGTCGCCGTCGTTGGACGAGGCGCCGGTCACGTAGAGCGGTCCGAGGAAGTTGTAGAGGCTCGGGTAGTCGGCCTGCCATCCGGTGCGGAACGCGGTCTCGATCGAGCGGTCGACGATCTTGGTGCGCGCCTCGGCGAAGGTCGGGTACGCGTCGCCCTCGGCGTCGATGCCCAGCGTGTTCTTGATCGAGTTGGTCACCGCGTCGACCCAGCCCTGGTGGCCGCCGTCGGCGTTGTAGGCGATCTTGAAGGTGCCGTCCCAGGGGCTGATCGCGTCGGCCTGAGCCCACAGCGCCTTGGCCTCGTCGGGGTTGTACTCGAGCACGTCGGCGCCGGAGAGGGCGTCGCTGTAGCCGTCGATCACCGGGGAGGTGAAGTCGGAGGCCGGGGTGCGGGTGCCCTCGAAGATCACGTCGGTGATCTCCTTGCGGTCGAAGGACATCGAGATCGCCTGGCGGCGGAGCTGGCCCTCCTCGCCGTCGAAGTGCGGGAGACGGCCCGGGATGGTGAAGGACTGGAACACGGCCGAGGGCTGGTTCACGGCGCGGTCGCCGAGGTCGCTCTCGAAGGTGCCGAAGGCGGAGTCCGGGATCTGGTCGATCACGTCGACGTTGCCGCCGAGGAGGTCGGCGTAGGAGGCGTCCTGGGTGGCGTAGAAGACGATCTTCAGGCCGCCGTTCTGGGCCTCGCGGGGGCCGGTGTACTCGTCGTTCTTGACGAGCTCGATCTGGACGTCGTGCTGCCACGCGTCGTCGCCGTCGAGCTTGTACGGGCCGTTGCCGATCGGGTTCTCGCCGAAGGCGGCCATGTCGTCGAACGCGGCGGCGGGCAGCGGGTAGTACGCCGAGTAGCCGAGGCTGATCGGGAAGTCCGACTGGGGGGACTTGAGCGCGACGGTGAAGGTGGTGTCGTCCACGGCCTTGAGGCCGGTGAGCTCGCTGTCCTCGGTGTCGCTGAAGCCCTCGAAGTTCGAGAAGAACGACGCGCTGAGCTGGTTGTTCGACAGCTTGGCGCCGTAGTTCCAGGCGTCGATGAACGAGCTGGAGGTGACCGGGTCGCCGTTCGTGAAGGTCAGGCCCGACTTGATTGTGATCGTGTAGTTCTGCGCGTCGTCCGACTCGATGGACTCGGCGACGTCGTTCTCGGGGGCGCCCTTGGCGTCGTAGTAGACCAGGCCCGCGAAGATCTCGTCGAGGATCTTGCCGCCGCCCACCTCGTTGGTGTTCGTCGGGATCAGCGGGTTCTGCGGCTCGGAGCCGTTGGTGGAGATGATCGCGGCGGCGTCGCCTCCCGATGCACCTCCGCCCGAGTCGTTCGAGCTGCTGCAGCCGGCCAGGACCAGCGTGCTCGCGGCGACGAGCGCCAGAGCCCCGAATCCGTAACGTCTGATGTTCACTATTCCTCCAGTGATGTGGGGGCGCGCGAGAAGTGGTTTCCCTGACGCGTGGAGTGCCGTGCGCGTGGCGACGGCGGCGGCGCACGAGACTGGTGGCCGTCGCGCGGATGCCTTCAACGAGACTATGTATTCGCCCGCTATCTGCACAAAAGCGTGTGGCAACCGTTACACAGCGGTAACCGGGAGGTGGAATCCTTGCGCTGTTCTGCACGAAACGTGCGTACCGGGCGGCCGTCGCGCAACACATCGACTTCAGAGGAGACGCACGGAGTGTCCACCGACCTGTCAGGATCCGCGCCCGGACGGCGCCGGATCCGCATCGAGATCCTGCTGGTCCTCGGGCTCTCGCTGGGCGCCTCCGCGGTCTACTCGGTGGTCTCCATCGCCAACCGGCTCACCCGCTCGACCGCACTGGCCGACCAGACCGCGACGATCAACGGCGCCCTCAGCGACCGCCCGGGCTTCGACCTCGTCTACCAGCTGCTCGCGCTCTTCTTCGACCTGGTGCCGGTGGCCCTCTGCGCGTTCCTGCTCTGGCAGAGCTCGGGCCGTCCGCTCGGGCGCCTGGGGCTCGACCTGCGCCGGCCGTTCGCGGACCTGGGGACCGGGACCGTCCTCGCGGTGGCGATCGGCGCGCCGGGCATCGCGCTGTACGCCGTCGGACGCGCGCTGGGCATCACCGTGGCGGTGGTGGCCTCGCCGCTGGACGCGTACTGGTGGACGGTGCCGGTGCTCGTGCTCTCCGCGATCCGGGCGGGAGTGCAGGAGGAGGTCGTCGTGATCGGGTACCTCTTCGCCCGCCTGGGCGATCTGGGCTGGGGGCGGTGGCGGATCCTGGTGACCAGTGCGCTGCTCCGGGGCAGCTACCACCTGTACCAGGGCATCGGGCCCTTCATCGGGAACGTGGTCATGGGCCTGGTGTTCGGACTGTTCTACCAGCGCTTCGGCCGCACCCTGCCCTTGGTGATCGCCCACTCGATCATCGACATCGTCTCGTTCGTCGGGTACCCGCTGGCCGTCGCCCTCTGGCCCGAGCTGTTCGCGCCGCCGGCTCCGCGGACGTGACGTCGGACCGATCCCATCCGAGGAGCCGCAGGACCGCGCCGCGGCTCTCCACTGCCGCGGCGTGACGCCCGCACGGTGGAGCTGCTCGCTCGTCGCGACTCCGTCGAGCCCTGCCGGCACCTCCACCACGCGTTCCACACGGTCGGGCTCCCTCGTGCATCGGAGTCGCCGTGCGCCGTTCCCCCCGGATCGGGAGAACTGCGCCCCACTCCGCGCCTGTGCGGGACCGACGGTGTCCGCAGCCGAGGGTGGGAGATGACAGGACGGGCTCGAGGCTCCGTTCCTGCTCTCTCACCCTCGGTTGCGGACGAGCGCGTGCGGGCGGATCAGGCGAAGGCCTCGATGGGCGGGCAGGCGCAGACGAGGTTGCGGTCGCCGTAGGCCTGATCGATCCGGCGGACCGGCGGCCAGTACTTGCCGCGCACCAGCGAGCGGACCGGGTAGACGGCCTGCTCGCGGCTGTAGGGGTGCGTCCACTCCTCGGCCGTCAGGCACTCGGCGGTGTGCGGGGCGCCGCGCAGCGGGTTGTCGTCCACCGGCCACTCCCCCGCGCCGACGCGGTCGGCCTCCGCCCGGATCCCGATCATCGCGTCGATGAAGCGGTCGATCTCGGCGAGGTCCTCGCTCTCCGTCGGCTCGACCATCAGGGTCCCGGCGACGGGGAAGCTCATGGTCGGGGCGTGGAAGCCGTAGTCGACGAGGCGCTTGGCGACGTCGTCCACGGTCACTCCGGTCGCCGCCGTCAGCGGACGGATGTCGAGGATGCACTCGTGGGCGACGAGCCCGTTGTCCCCCGTGTAGAGCACCGGGTAGTGCTCGCGGAGGCGCGCGGCGACGTAGTTGGCCGAGAGGACGGCCGCCCCGGTCGCGGCCCGCAGGCCCTCCTCGCCCATCATCCGGGCGTACGCCCACGAGATCGGCAGGATGCCGGGGCTGCCGTAGGGCGCTGCCGACACCGGTGCGCCGCCGTGGACGATCCGCTCGCCCTGCGTGCCCACGCCGCGCTCGAGCCGCTGCGCGAGCGGGTGACCGGGCAGGAACGGCGCGAGGTGCGCCTTCGCGGCGACGGGACCGACGCCGGGACCGCCTCCGCCGTGCGGGATGCAGAACGTCTTGTGCAGGTTGAGGTGCGAGACGTCGCCGCCGAAGTCTCCGAAGCGGGCGAAGCCCAGAAGCGCGTTGAGGTTCGCGCCGTCCACGTACACCTGTCCGCCGGCCTCGTGGACGAGGCGGCAGATCTCGGCGACCTCGTGCTCGTAGACGCCGTGGGTCGACGGGTAGGTGATCATCAGCGCGGCGAGGGAGCCCGCGTGCTCGGCGATCTTCGCCCGGAGGTCGTCCAGGTCGACGTTGCCGAGCTCGTCGCAGGCCACGACGACGACGCGCATGCCGGCGAGGACCGCGCTCGCGGCGTTGGTGCCGTGGGCGCTCGAGGGGATCAGGCAGACCGTGCGGTCCTCGTCGCCGTTCGACCGGTGCCAGCCGCGGATCGCCAGCAGGCCCGCGAGCTCGCCCTGCGAGCCGGCGTTGGGCTGGAGCGACACGGAGTCGTAGCCGGTGAGGTGGGCGAGCCACCCCTCCAGCTGGTCGATCAGCGCCAGGGAGCCCTGCACGTCCGCCTCGGGGGCGAACGGGTGCAGGTCCGCGAACTGGGGCCAGCTGACCGCCTCCATCTCGGTGGCGGCGTTGAGCTTCATGGTGCAGGAGCCGAGCGGGATCATGCCACGGTCCAGCGCGTAGTCCGAGTCGGCGAGGCGCTTGAGGTAGCGCATCATCGAGGTCTCGCTGTGGTGGCTGCTGAAGACCGGGTGCACGAGGAACGGCTTGCGGCGGTCGAGCTCGGCGGGGATGCTCCGCGCGGAGCCGCTGAGGAAGCCGAACGACGAGTCCAGCTGCCCGACGGCGGTCGCGACGGCGATCACCTCGAGGTCGGTGACCGTCTCGTCGATCGACACCGAGACCGTGTCGGCGTCGACCAGGCGCACGTCGAAGCCTGCCTGGCGGGCGCGGGCGACCGCCGCCTCCGCGCCGCCGGGCACGACGACCGAGACGGTGTCGAAGAAGTCGGCGTGCCGGAGGGAGTGGCCCCGGTCGAGGAGGAGGCGCGCGAGGAGCGCGGCCCGGCCGTGCACGCGCTCGGCGATCGCGGCGAGCCCGTCCGGCCCGTGGTAGACCGCGTACATCGCCGCCATGACCGCCAGGAGGACCTGCGCGGTGCAGATGTTCGAGGTCGCCTTCTCGCGGCGGATGTGCTGCTCGCGGGCCTGGAGGGACAGGCGGTAGGCGGGGTGGCCGTCCGCGTCCTGGCTGACGCCGACGAGGCGGCCGGGCAGCTGGCGCTCGAGTCCCTTGCGGACGGCGAGGTAGCCGGCGTGCGGTCCTCCGAAGCCCAGCGGGACGCCGAAGCGCTGCGTGGTGCCGACCGCGACGTCCGCGCCGAGCTCGCCCGGCGAGCGCACCAGGGTCAGCGCGAGCAGGTCGGCGGCGACGACGGCCAGGCCGCCGTGGGCCTTCACCGCGGCGAGCACCGCCGACGGGTCCCAGAGGTGCCCGGACGCGCCGGGGTACTGCACGAGGGCGCCGAAGCACTCCGGCACCTCCTCCGCGGCGGTGCGCGAGAGCGGGAGCTCGACGATGCGGATGCCGACGGCCTCCGCCCGGCCGCGCAGCAGCGCGAGGGTCTGCGGGAGAGCGTCGGAGTCGACGACGAAGACGTCGGTGCGCGCCTTCGAGGCGCGGCGCGCGAGCAGCATCGCCTCGACGACGGCCGTACCCTCGTCGAGCATCGATGCGCCGGCCGTGTCGAGGCCGGTGAGGTCGGAGACCATCGTCTGGAAGTTGATCAGCGCCTCCAGGCGCCCCTGCGAGATCTCGGGCTGGTACGGCGTGTAGGCCGTGTACCAGCTGGGGTTCTCGAGCACGTTGCGCTTGATCACGGCGGGGGTGTGCGTGCCGTAGTAGCCGAGGCCGATCATCGGCCGACGCACCGTGTTCCTCGCGGCGAGGGCGCGCAGCTCGGCGAGCGCCTCCGTCTCGGTGGCCGGAGCGGGCAGCACCTGCGGGAGGTCGCGGACGTGGATCGACTCGGGGACGGCGGCGGTGACGAGCTCCTCCACGGAGTCGTACCCGAGAGCCGCGAGCATGGTGCGCTGCGCGTCGGCGTCGGTCCCGATGTGGCGGGACTCGAAGGCGCCGGGGGTCCTGGTGGCCGCCATCTACTCGCCGACCAGCTCGGTGTAGGCGGCGGAGTCGAGGAGGCCGTCGGGCAGGGCGTCGAAGCGGACCCGGATCAGCCACCCCTCGCCGAACGGGTCGGAGTTGACGAGCTCGGGGCTGTCGACGACGGCCGTGTTGGCCTCGAGGACCTCGCCGTCGACGGGGGCGAACAGCTCGCCCACCGACTTGGTCGACTCGATCTCGCCGACGACGCTGCCGCCCTCGACGCGGGCTCCCGCCTCGGGGAGCTCGACGAAGACGACGTCGCCCAGCTTGTCCGCGGCGTAGGCGGTGATGCCGACGGTCGCGACCTCTCCGTCGACCCGGATCCACTCGTGGTCGGAGGTGTACTGCAGCTCGGTGGGCACGGCCATGTCAGTTCTTCTTTCTCGAGTAGAAGGGGAGCTCGGTGACGGTCATCGGGAGGCGCGTGCCGCGGATGTCGACGGCGAGCGCCGTCCCGGGCTGCGCGGAGGCGGGGGCGACGTAGGCCATCGCGATCGGGACGCCCAGGGTCGGCGAGAGGACGCCGCTGGTGACCACTCCGACCTCGTCGTCGCCGGAGAGGACGGTGTAGTCGGCACGGGCGGCGCGGCGGCCCTCGCCGACGAGCCCGACGAGCACGGGAGCGTCTCCGGAGGGACCCTCCTCGCTGGCCGCGCGGCCGACGAAGTCGATCGGCTTCCCGAAGGCGACGACGCGGCCGAGGCCGGCCTGTGCGGGGAAGACGTCGCGGGAGAGTTCGTGGCCGTAGAGCGGCATGCCCGCCTCGAGGCGGAGGGTGTCGCGGGCGGCGAGGCCGGCGGGGACGAGGCCCGCTCCGGCGCCGGTCTCGGCGAGAGCCTGCCAGAGCGTGGGAGCAGAGTCGGGCGAGACGTAGATCTCGAAGCCGTCCTCGCCTGTGTACCCGGTGCGCGCGATCAGGATCGGGTGCGCCTCGAAGGTCGCGGGCACGGCGCGGTAGTAGCGCAGCTCCGCGAGCAGGCGGGCGGCGTCGTCCGTGTCGAGCACCGACTCCGCTCCCCGCTCGGTCTCGACGGCGAGGCCCTGGACGTTCTGCAGGATCTCGAGCGAGCGCGGGCCCTGCAGCGCGATGAGGGCGACGTCGTCGCTCTCGTCGAACAGCTCGCACTCGAACATCGCGGTGCGGTCGCGGAGCGTCTCGACGACGATGTGCCGGTTGGCCGCGTTCGCGACGACCATGAAGCGGTCCTCGCCCGTGCGGTAGACGACGAGGTCGTCGATCACGCCGCCCGTGCGCTCCAGGAGAAGGGTGTACTTCGCGCGGCCGGCGGCGACGGCCGAGATGTCGCTCGCCAGCGCGTAGTCGAGGGCGTCGACCGCCTCGGGGCCGACGACGAGGATCTCGGCCATGTGCGAGAGGTCGAAGAGGCCGGCGGCGGTGCGCACGGCGTGGTGCTCGGCGAGATCGCCGGAGTAGCGGACCGGCATCTGCCACCCGGCGAAGTCGGTGAAGGACGCGCTGGCGGCGACGTGCACCTCGTGCAGGGGCGAGTAGCGGGCTTCGGGGCTGGTCGTCGGGGTCTCGGACATGAGTTCTCCATTTCGTCGCAGTGCTGGACTCGCGCCGCGTTCGCGGCAGAGCACAGCAGTGCCGTGGGAACTCCCCCTCTGTCGTGGAGCCTGAGAGATTCGCGCCGCCCCGAGGGGTCGAGCGCTTTCACCATGGGCGGATCCGAGCGGATCGCTTTCCAGAGTGGCCAGTTCGACGCGGTACAAGACCTGAGAGATTGGCGGGGAGGCTTGCTCCTTCGGTGCCGACCGGAGTCGGCTCTCCCGCGTCGCGTATTGCGGCCCGGTATTCGGTTGTGCGGTCAGCCTAGCGGGCGGGGCGGGCCCGTAGCGGCGTGTCGCTTGTCCCGCTAGGTGTTCAGGTGTTGGTGACACTAAGGTGATCCCAGCACTTACAGTCGGTGCGACTCTTAGTAGGGGGCATCGGATGCCGGACGTGCAGCTCGCCGTGTCGACGGTGATCTTCGCCCTGCGGCCGCACCCGGAGACCGGAGCGAGCACCGTCTGGATCCCCGTCGTCCGGCGCATCCGCGAGCCGTTCGAGGGACGCTGGGCACTGCCCGGCGGACCGCTGCATCCGGACGAGGATCTCGCCGAATCGGCCCGCCGCACTCTCCGCGAGACCACGGGCCTGGCTCCGCGCTACCTCGAGCAGCTCTACGCCGTCGGCGGCACCGACCGCTCCCCCGGCGAGGACCGCGTCGTGTCGATCGTCTACTGGGCGCTCGTGCGCTCCGCCGAGGCCGACGAGGCCATCGTGGGAGAGAACGTCGCCTGGCTCTGCACCGATCTGCCGCTCGAGCTCGCCTTCGACCACGGACTGATCGTCGACTACGCCCTCTGGCGCCTGCGCAACAAGATGGAGTACTCCCGCATCGCGCAGGCCTTCCTCGGCGGCGCCTTCACCCTGTCCCAGCTGCGGGAGGTCCACGAGGCCGTCCTGCAGAAGCCCCTCGACCCGGCCAACTTCCGCCGGACGATCGAGAGCTCCGGCACCGTGGTGCCCACCGGGGAGCGCCTGACGGGCACCCGCCACCGTCCCCCGCGCCTCTACCGCTACGACGAGTCGGCGGCGCTCGTCGACAACGGCCCGCTGCCCGTCTGAGCGCGCCGCCCGACTCCCCCACCCGCCTCACGAGGAGAACACCGTGACATCCGTCGACAGCACCATCCGGCTCATCGAGGGCGGCTCCGCGCCCGGCGCCACCTGCGCGCCCGAGCTCGCGGAGGCCCCCTGGTCGTTCGACCTCGGCCTGCCCGCCTACGGGCCCGGCGCCTCCCAGGCCGACCCGATCCCGGCCGACGCCCCGGTCCAGGGACGTCTGCCGGAGGAGTACACGACGGCGAGCGCCGACGAGCTGCACCACCGCATCCTCGCGGCGAAGGAGACGCTCGGCGAGCGGGTCGTCGTGCTCGGGCACTTCTACCAGCGGGACGAGGTGGTGCAGTACGCCGACTACGTGGGCGACTCGTTCCAGCTGGCGAAGGCGGCGACGAGCCGGCCCGACGCCGAGGCGATCGTCTTCTGCGGCGTGCACTTCATGGCGGAGACGGCCGACATCCTCTCCGGTCCGGAGCAGGCCGTGATCCTCCCGAACCTGGCGGCCGGCTGCTCGATGGCGGACATGGCCGACATCGACTCCGTCGAGGACGCGTGGGCCGAGCTCACCGAGCTCTACGGCACCGAGCCGGACGCCGACGGCCGCGTGCCGCTCGTCCCGGTCACGTACATGAACTCCTCGGCCGCGCTGAAGGCGTTCTGCGGCCGCAACGGAGGCGTGGTCTGCACCTCCTCGAACGCGGCGACCGTTCTCGAGGACGCGTTCGCGCGCGGGCAGCGGGTGCTGTTCTTCCCCGACCAGCACCTCGGCCGCAACACCGCCAAGGCGATGGGCGTGCCGCTGGAGCGGATGCCGATGTGGAACCCGCGCAAGCCGCAGGGCGGCTCCGACACTGCGACGCTCCTGGACGCGCAGGTGATCCTCTGGCACGGCTTCTGCTCGGTGCACAAGCGCTTCACGACGGCCCAGATCGCGAAGGCGCGCGCCGAGCACCCGGGCGTGCGCGTGATCGTGCACCCGGAGTGCCCGATGGCGGTCGTCGACGCGGCCGACGAGTACGGCTCGACCGACTACATCGTGAAGGCGATCCAGGCGGCACCCGCGGGATCGACCTTCGCGATCGGCACCGAGATCAACCTGGTGCAGCGCCTCGCCGTCCAGTACCCGCAGCACACGATCTTCTGCCTCGACGACGTGGTCTGCCCCTGCTCGACCATGTACCGCATCCACCCCGGCTACCTCGCCTGGGTGCTCGAGGGACTGGTCGCGGGGACGGTGCTCAACCGGATCGAGGTCGCGGAGTCGGTGCAGGCCGAGGCGCGCATCGCCCTCGAGCGGATGCTCGCGGCCGTTCCGCCCGCCGGGCCGGCGGCGGTCTGACATGGCGCGGGTCGTCGTCGTCGGCAGCGGCATCGCCGGGCTGGTCGCCGCGCTGACGGCGCAGCACCGCCACGAGGTGCTGCTCGTCACCAAGGGCACGCTGGCGGAGTCGTCGACGCGCGCCGCGCAGGGCGGGATCGCCGCGGTCACGGCGCCGGGCGACTCCGTGGCGCTGCACGTGGAGGACACGCTCACCGCCGGTGCGGGCCTCGCCGTGCGCTCGGCGGTCGAGGTGCTCTGCGCCGAGGGGCCGGAGGCGGTCGCGGTGCTGCAGGAGTGGGGCGTCGGCTTCGACCGCGAGGGCGGCGAGCTGGCGCGGGGACTCGAGGGCGCCCACTCGCGTCCGCGGATCCTGCACGCCGGCGGCGACGCGACGGGCGCCGCGATCGAGGCCGCTCTCGTGGCGGCGGTGCGGGCCTCGTCGGTCGAGGTGCGCGAGCACGCCGCCCTGGTCGACCTGGTGCGGGAGGGCGGCTCGGTCACGGGCGCCGACGTCCTGCACGACGGCGTGCTCGAGCGCCTGGCGGCCGACGCGGTCGTGCTGGCCACCGGAGGCGCCGGGCAGCTCTACCGGCACACCACCAATCCGTCCGTCGCGACCGGGGACGGGCTCGCCGCCGCCCTGCGGGTGGGAGCGGAGACGGCGGACCTGGAGTTCTACCAGTTCCACCCGACCACGCTCGCGCTGCCGGGCGGCTTCCTCGTCTCGGAGGCGGTGCGCGGCGAGGGCGCGGTGCTGCGCGACTCCGCGGGCGAGCGGTTCCTGGCCGGGGTGCACCCCGAGGCCGAGCTGGCGCCGCGCGACGTCGTGGCGCGCGCGATCGCGGAGCGGATGCGACTGCAGGGCGGACTGCCCGTGCACCTGGACGCCCGGGCGATCGACCCCGAGGTGCTGGCGAAGAGGTTCCCGACGATCTCGGCGGCCTGCCGCGAGAACGGGCTCTCGCTCGCCGACGACCTGCTGCCCGTGACTCCGGCCGCGCACTACTGGATGGGCGGGATCGCGACCGACCTGGACGGGCGCACCAGCCTCCCCGGGCTGCTCGCAGTGGGCGAGGTCGCCCGCACCGGCGTCCACGGCGCGAACCGCCTCGCCTCCAACAGCCTGCTCGAGGGCGTCGTGTTCGCGCGCCGCGCGGCGCTCGCCCTCGACTCCCTCTCCTGGAGCGGCGGCCCGGTCGCCCCTCCCCGCGCCGTCGTCCCGATGACGCTCGACCGCACCGCTCTCCAGGACGCGATGTGGGCGGGAGCCGGCCTCTCCCGGGACGCGGCGGGGCTCACAGCGGCGCGCGACGCGCTCGTCGCCTCCGCCTCGCCCGCTCCGCTCGGACTGAGGACGCTCGAGGACGCGAACCTGCTGACCTGCGCCCTCGCTCTCATCGACGCCGCGCTCGCGCGCACGCACTCCGTCGGCGCCCACCACCGCACCGACTCCCCCGACCCCGCGACGGCGAGCGCCGCCGCCCCCACCAGAGAGGCGGCCCTTCCGTGCTGACCCGCCAGAGCATCGACCGCGTCGTCACCCTCGCCCTCGAGGAGGACGCGCCCTGGGGCGACCTGACCTCCGACACCCTCCTCCCCGCGGACGCCACCGCGAGCGCAGCCCTCGTGGCCCGCGAGCCCGGCGTCTTCAGCGGCGGCGCCGTCCTCGTCGGCACGATGCGGCAGGTCGACTCCCGGATCCGCTGCTCGGTGCTCGTGGAGGACGGCGCGGTCTTCGAGGCCGGGCAGACCCTCGCCCGGATCGAGGGCCCCGCGGGCGGCGTGCTCCGCGGCGAGCGGGTCGCGCTCAACCTCGTGCAGCGGATGAGCGGCATCGCCACCCTGACGGCGCAGTACGTCGCCGCTGTGGAGGGGACGCGCGCCCGCATCGTCGACACCCGCAAGACCACGCCGGGCCTGCGCGCGCTCGAGAGGCACGCCGTCCGCAGCGGCGGCGGCCGCAACCACCGCTTCTCGCTCTCGGACGCGGTGCTGGCGAAGGACAACCACCTCGCGGTGCTCGCCGCGCGCGGGATCGACCTGACCGCGGCCCTGCGGGCGGCGCGCGCCTCGATCCCGCACACGGCGCACCTCGAGGTCGAGGTCGACCGGCTCGACCAGATCGAGCCCGCGCTGGCGGGAGGCGCGGACACGATCATGCTCGACAACTTCACCCCCGAGCTGCTCCGCCAGGGCGTCGCCCTCATCGGCGGGCGGGCCGTGGTCGAGGCGAGCGGCGGCGTCGACCTCACGACCGTGCGCGCGATCGCGGAGGCGGGAGTCGACGTGATCTCCGTCGGCGCGCTCACCCACAGCGTCCGCTCGCTCGACCTCGGCCTGGACATCGCGGTCGAGTGATCTACCTCGACCACGCCGCGACCTCGCCCGTGCGCCGCGAGGTGCTGGAGGCCATGTGGCCGTTCCTCACCGCCGAGTACGGCAATCCGTCGAGCAGCCACTCGCTCGGCGACGCCGCGGCGCGCGCGCTGGAGGCGGCGCGCGCTCACGTGGCCCGCTTCCTCGGCGGCCGCGCCTCCGAGACGCTCTTCACCTCCGGCGGCACGGAGTCGATCAACACGGCGGTCAAGGGCCTCGCGCTGGGATCGCCGCGCGGACGGCACCTGGTGATCTCGGCGCTCGAGCACGAGGCGACCGTCGAGTCGGCCGACCACCTCCGGCGCCTGCACGGCTTCGAGGTGTCGACGGCCCCCGTCGACGCGACCGGCCTGCTCGACCTCGACGCGCTCGCCGCGCTGGTCCGGCCGGACACCGCGCTGGTCTCGGTGCTCGCGGCGAGCAACGAGATCGGGACGGTGCAGGACGTTCCGGCGATCGCGGCGCTCTGCCGATCGCGCGGCGTGCCGCTGCACGTGGACGCCGTCCAGGCCGCCGGCTGGCTGGACGTCGCGGGCTGGGGCGCCGACGCGGTCTCGGTCTCGGGGCACAAGCTCGGGGCGCCGAAGGGCGTGGGGGCGCTGCTGCTGCGCAGCCGGCTCCCGTTCGAGCCCCTGCTGCACGGCGGCGGCCAGGAGCGGGAGCGGCGCTCGGGCACCGAGAACGTGGCCTTCGCGGTCGCGCTCGGCACCGCGGTGCGCCTGCTCGATCCGGACCGCGCGGCGCGGGTCGGAGCGGTCCGGGACGCGTTCGCCGAGCGGGTCGCGGCCCTGGCGCCCCGGGCCGTGCCGCTGGGCTCCGCGGCGCACCGGCTCCCCTCGATCGCCGCGTACGCCGTCCCCGGGCGCAGCGGCGAGTCGACGCTCCTCGAGCTGGAGGAGCGCGGCGTCGTCGTCTCGAGCGGCTCGGCGTGCGCCGCCGGGCGCGACGAGCCCTCGCCCGCGCTGCTGGCCCTCGGCCTCGACCCCGACGTCGCCCGGACCGCCGTGCGGTTCAGCTTCGGCGAGGGCGCCACGCTCGAGGAGGCCGAGGCCGCGTCCTCCGCGCTCTCCACGGTCCTCACCTGAGACCTCTCGCAGCGGATCCCCGTCGATCGGGAATGTCCGGGGCGTCCGCCGCTGTTCTCCCTCCGTACCCCGCATCCGCGCCCGCGAGTCGAGCCGTCGATGCGCCCCTCACACCGATCCCCTCACGACCGGAGAACACCTGTGACCGAGCGCAGCACCCTTCCCGCCGCGCGGCCCGCCGCACCCGCCGCCGCCACGACCCTCGAGCCGCGCAGCCGCCTGGTCATCAGCCTCCTGCTGGTGTCGGCGTTCGTCGTGATCCTCAACGAGACGATCATGAGCGTGGCGCTGCCCGACCTCATGCGCGACTTCGACGTCGAGGCGCACGTGGGCCAGTGGCTCTCGACCGCCTTCATGCTCACGATGGCCGTCGTCATCCCGATCACGGGCTACCTGATCCAGCGGCTGCACACCCGCACGCTCTTCGCCGCCGCGATGATCCTCTTCAGCCTCGGCACGCTCACCGCCGCGCTCGCCCCGACCTTCGCGGTCCTCCTGGCGGCCCGCGTGGTGCAGGCCGGCGGCACGGCCATCATGATGCCGCTGCTGATGACGACCGTGATGACGCTGGTGCCCCCGGCGATCCGCGGCCGGATGATGGGCAACATCTCGATCGTCATCTCGGTGGCTCCGGCCGTCGGACCGACGATCTCGGGCGTCATCCTCAACTTCCTCGGCTGGCGCTGGATGTTCTGGATCGTGCTGCCGATCGCGATCGGCGCGCTGCTCCTGGGCCTGCGCAAGGTCGAGAACGTCACCGAGCCCCGCTCCATCCCGATCGACTCGCTCTCGGTCGTCCTCTCGGTCTTCGGCTTCGGCGGCCTCGTCTACGGCCTGTCGAGCCTCGGCGAGGGCGGAGCCGCGGTCGTCGCGCCGTGGATCCCGTTCGTCGTCGCGGGTCTCGGCCTCGCGGGCTTCATCGCGCGCCAGCTGCTGCTGCAGCGCACCGACCGGGCCCTGCTGGACCTCCGGACCTTCTCCTCCGCGAACTTCACCATCGTCATCGCGATGATGGCGGTCAGCATGTCGGCGCTCTTCGGCACCCTGATCCTGCTGCCCCTCTACACGCAGAACGTGCTGGGCCTCACCCCGCTGGAGACCGGGCTGCTCCTGCTCCCCGGCGGCCTGCTGATGGGCCTGCTCGCGCCGTTCGTCGGCCGCGGCTACGACCGCTTCGGCCCGCGCGTGCTGCTCGTGCCCGGCTCGATCGTCGTCGCCGGCGCGCTGTGGGGGTACACCCTGCTCGCGGCAGACTCGTCGCCCTGGTTCGTCCTCTCGCTGCACGTCACCCTCAGCCTGGGCCTCGCCTTCGTCTTCACGCCGCTGTTCACCGCCGGCCTCGGCTCGGTGCGCCCCTCGCTCTACTCGCACGGCAGCGCGATCATCGGCACCGTGCAGCAGCTGGGCGGCGCGGCGGGCACGGCGCTGTTCGTCACCGTCCTCTCGATCCGGTCGGCGGAGCTCGCGCAGGGCGGAGCCGACGAGGTCGCCTCCTACGCCGGGGGCATCCACTCCGCGTTCCTGTGGGGCGCGTCGATCGCGACGGTCGCGATCGTGGCCGCGTTCTTCGTCCGCCGCCCGGCGGAGTCGGACGCGCCGCTCCCGATGGCGCACTGAGCCGGGCGGGCCGACCCCGCCTGTTCACCTCCGCGTCACCCCGCCTCCCTACGGTGTCGCCCCGGCCGCCGCGCTCCCGATCGCGCGGCCGGGACGGAGACGAGACGTGACCGAGACGGCCGGCCCCCAGGACGTGCTCGACGCCGGAGCGGCCACCCCTCCTCCCCGCACGCTGGTCGACGTCCTCCGCGACACCGCGGAGCGCCACCCGGACGCCTCCGCGCTGGAGGACCCGGCCGGAGCGCTCAGCTACCGGGAGCTGCTGGCCCGCACGGTGCAGCTCGCGGGCGAGCTCACCACCGCAGGGGTCCGACGCGGCGACCGCGTCGGGATCCGCATGCCCAGCGGCTCCCGCGAGCTCTACCTCGCGATCCTGGCCGTCCTCGCCGCGGGAGCCGCGTACGTCCCGGTGGACGCGGACGACCCCGAGGAGCGGGCGCGCCTCGTCTTCGGCGAGGCCGCCGTCCGCGGCGTGATCACCGGCTCCGGCCGCTTCGAGCGCACCGGCGCCGACGAGCCGGCCGCCCGCCTGTTCACCGCGAGCGCGCCGCACCCGAGCACGGCGTCGATCCCGCTGCTGCAGCCGCCCTCGCTCGAGGACGACGCCTGGATCATCTTCACCTCCGGCTCCACCGGAACCCCCAAGGGAGTGGCGGTCAGCCACCGCTCCGCCGCCGCCTTCGTCGACGCCGAGGCGCGCCTGTTCCTCCAGGCGGAGCCGCTCGGCCCCGGGGACCGGGTGCTGGCCGGTCTCTCGGTCGCGTTCGACGCGTCCTGCGAGGAGATGTGGCTCGCCTGGCGGCACGGCGCCTGCCTCGTCCCCGCTCCCCGCTCGCTGGTCCGCAGCGGCATGGACCTCGGCCCCTGGCTGACCACGCACGGCATCACCGTGGTCTCGACCGTGCCGACCCTCGCGGCGCTCTGGCCCGCGGAGTCGCTCGAGAACGTCCGCCTGCTGATCTTCGGCGGCGAGGCGTGCCCGCCGGAGCTCGGCGAGCGCCTGGCCGTCGAGGGCCGCGAGGTCTGGAACACCTACGGGCCGACCGAGGCCACCGTCGTCGCCTGCGCCGCGCCCCTCGGCGGGCCTCCCCCGGTGCGCATCGGGCTGCCGCTGGACGGCTGGCGGCTCGCCGTCGTGGACGCGGACGGGCAGCGGATCGGCGAGGGCGAGGTCGGCGAGCTGGTCATCGGCGGGGTCGGGCTCGCGCGCTACCTCGACCCGGTCAAGGACGCCGAGAAGTACGCGCCGGCACCGCTCCTGGGCTGGGAGCGGGCCTACCGCTCCGGCGACCTGGTGCGCTTCGAGAGCGCCGGCCTGATCTTCCAGGGGCGCGCGGACGACCAGGTGAAGCTCGGCGGTCGGCGGATCGAGCTCGGCGAGGTCGAGGCGGCGCTGCAGGCGCTCCCCGGAGTCTCGGGGGCGGCGGCCGCGGTCCGCACCACGGCGGCCGGCAACCAGGTCCTCGTCGGCTACCTGGCCCTCGCCGGCGGCCGGGAGCTCGACCGCGACGCGGCGCTCGCCCGCCTGCGTGAGGCGCTGCCCGCATCCCTCGTGCCGCTGCTGGCCGTGGTCGAGGAGCTGCCGACCCGCGTCTCCGGCAAGGTCGACCGCGCCGCACTCCCCTGGCCGCTCGCCGTGGGCACGACCGAGGACGCCTCCCTCGACCCCGAGGAGGCGTGGCTCGCCGCCCTCTGGCGCGACGTGCTCGGCGTGCCGGTCGACGAGCGGGCGAACTTCTTCGACCTCGGCGGCGGCTCCCTCGCCGCCGCCCAGCTGGTCGCGCGGATCCGCGAGCGCGACCCCGAGTTCACGGTCGCCGACGTCTACGCCCACCCGCGTCTCGCGGCGATGGCCGCCGAGATCCAGAGCCGCTCGACCGGCACTGCGGAGGTGTCCGCTCACCGCATCGCGCCGGTCCCCCTCAGGATGCGCGTGCTGCAGACCCTCCTCGGCGCACCGCTGCTCGTGCTCGGCAGCGCCCGCTGGGTCACTGCGATCCTCACCGCCACCGCGGTGCTCGACCTGGTGCCGGGGTTCGGCTGGCTGCCCACCGCTCCGCTCGCCGCGCTGATCCCCGCGTTCGCGCTCTTCCTCACGCCGTTCGGGCGGATGGGGCTCACCGTCCTCGCCGCGCGCACCCTGCTGCGCGGGATCCGAGCCGGAGACCACCCGCGCGGCGGGAGCGTGCACCTCCGGCTCTGGCTGGCGGAGCAGATCGCGTTCCAGCTCAAGGCCGTGAGCCTCGCGGGCGCGCCCTGGGTCGCCTATTACGCCCGCGCGCTCGGCGCCCGCATCGCCGACGACGTCGACCTGCACTCCCTCCCTCCGCTGACCGGGATGCTCACGCTCGGGCGCGGCGCCGCGATCGAGCCCGAGGTCGACCTCTCCGGCTACTGGATCGACGGCGACGTCCTGCGCGTCGGTGCCGTCCGGGTCGGCGCCGGCAGCACGGTGGGCGCGCGCAGCACGCTCCTCCCCGGCGCCCGGATCGGCAAGCACGCGCAGATCGAGCCGGGATCGGCCGTCTTCGGGCGGGTGCCGGCCGGGCAGCGCTGGGGAGGATCCCCCGCCCAGCGGCTCGGCAGGGCGAACGCCGGGTTCCCCTCGGAGCGCCCGGCGCGCCGCCCGGGCTGGGTCTGGGCGTACGGAGCGTCCGCGGTCGGCCTCGCGGCGGTCCCGGTCCTCGCCCTCGCGGCCGGGCTCGCCGTCGTGGCCGCCGCCGTGCGCGGCTCGGCCGGCCTCGGCGCCGCGCTCGGGCCCGCTCTCGCCGCCCTCGTGCCCGCCGTCGCCGTCTCCGGAGTCGTCCTCGCCGCCCTCGTCGTCGTCCTGGTGCGCCTGCTCGGCCGGGGCGTCGAGCCGGGCACCCACCCTGTGCGCGGTCGGATCGGCTGGCAGGTCTGGTCGACGGAGCGGCTGCTCGACTCCGCGCGGGTCCTGCTCTTCCCGCTCTACTCGGGCCTGTTCACCCCGGTCTGGCTGCGGCTCCTCGGCGCGAAGGTCGGACGCGACGTCGAGGCCTCGACGGTGCTGCTCCTGCCCGCGATGACGACCATCCGCGACGGCGCGTTCCTCGCCGACGACACGCTCGTCGCCTCCTACGCGCTCGGCGGCGGCTGGATGCGGCTCGCCCGCGCCGAGATCGGCGAGCGCGCGTTCCTCGGCAACTCCGGCATGGCCGCGCCCGGCCACACCGTGCCCGCCGGCGGACTCGTCGCCGTCCTCTCCTCCGCGCCCCGCAAGTCGAAGGCGGGCTCGTCGTGGCTGGGCTCACCGCCCGTGCGGCTGCGGCGCACCGTCGTCGAGGCGGAGTCGGCGCGCACCTTCCGCCCGGCCCGCCGACTCCGCGCGGCCCGCATCGCGTGGGAACTCGGCCGCTTCGTCCCGGTGGTCGTCTCGGTCGCGATCGGCCTCGGCGTGGTAGCCGGACTGCTCGCGCTGATCCAGACGCTCGGGGCGGTGCTCGCCGCGCTCGTGGGAGGCGTCGTGCTGCTGGCCGCCGGGGCGGTCGCCGCAGCCGTCTCCACCGCCGCGAAGTGGATCCTGATCCAGCGGGTCGAGCCGAGCGAGCAGCCGCTGTGGTCCTCGTTCGTCTGGCGGAGCGAGCTGGCCGACGCCTTCACCGAGATGGTCGCCGCGCCCTGGTTCGCCCACGCCGCCGCGGGCACTCCGGCGCTGGTCTGGTGGCTGCGGAGCCTCGGCGCCCGGATCGGACGCGGCGTCTGGTGCGAGAGCTACTGGCTCCCCGAGGCCGATCTGATCTCGCTCGGCGACGGAGCGACCGTGAACCGGGGCTGCGTCGTGCAGACGCACCTGTTCCATGATCGAATCATGAGCATGGATCTCGTGAGCCTCGACGCCGGCGCCACCCTGGGCCCGCACAGCGTGATCCTCCCCGCCGCGCGGATCGCCGAGCACGGCACGGTCGGCCCGGCCTCGCTCGTCATGCGGGGGGAGCTCGTGCCCGCGGGCAGCCGCTGGAGCGGCAACCCGATCGGCCCGTGGCGCGAGGTGCGCGTCGCCGACTACCACGCGCCCGTCGCGTGAGCCCCGCGCTGACCGGGCTCGAGACCGCCGGCGACCCCTACGTCCCCGGTATCGGGAACACCGGCTACCGCGTCGAGGCCTACGACCTCGACCTCGACTACCGCGTCGCCTCCAACCGCCTGGCCGGCCGGGCCGTGCTGCGGATCGTCGCGCTGCAGCCGCTCCGGCGGTTCTCCCTCGACCTCTCCCGGCTCCGCGTGTCCCGCGTCCGGATCGACGGACGCCGCGCCCGCCACGAGCAGGCGCCGCACAAGCTGCGGGTGTCCCCCGCCGAGCCGCTGGCCGCCGGCGAGAGCGTCGACGTCGAGATCGAGTACAGCGGCCACCCCGCCCCCCGCGCCAGCCACTGGGGCGAGCTCGGCTGGGAGGAGCTGGAGGACGGGGTGCTCGTCGCCTCGCAGCCCTCCGGCTCCTCCACCTGGTTCCCCTGCAACGACGACGTCGCCGAGAAGGCTCCGTACCGCCTGCGCGTCACCGCCGAGGAGGGCTACGCCGTGCTCGCGAACGGGGTGCTCGTCGACTCGAGCGCCCGCTCCGGCCGCCGCACCTGGCTCTACGAGCAGCGCGAGCCCAGCGCCGCTTACCTCGCCTCGGTGCAGATCGGCCGCTACGCGATCGAGGAGCGCGTGCTCGCCGGCGTCGCGGTGACCCTCGCCAGCCCCGCCGCCCTGGCCGCTCGGGTCGCGCACGACTTCGCTCCGCTCGAGCGCATGCTCGCCCTGTTCACGCGGCTGTTCGGGCCCTACCCCTTCGCCCGCTACTGCGTCGTCGTCACGGCGGACGAGCTGGAGATCCCGCTCGAGGCGCAGGCGATGGCGGTGTTCGGCGCCAACCACGCCGACGGCCGCGGCGGCTCGGAGCGCCTCATCGCGCACGAGCTCGCGCACCAGTGGTTCGGCAACAGCGTGGGCATCGCCCGGTGGCGCCACATCTGGCTCAACGAGGGGTTCGCCTGCTACGCGGAGTGGCTGTGGTCGGAGGAGTCGGGCCGCGCCACCGCCGACGCCTGCGCCCGCCGCCACCACGCGGTGCTGCGGGCTGCGGCGCAGGATCTCGTGCTCGCCGATCCGGGGCCGGTCGCGCTCTTCGACGACCGCGTCTACAAGCGCGGCGCGCTCACCCTGCACGCGCTGCGGCTCACCGTCGGCGACGGGCCCTTCCTCCGGCTGCTGCGGGAGTGGACGTCCCGCTACGCCTCCGCCGCCGTCACCGACGAGGAGTTCCGCGAGCTCTGCACCGAGGTCCTCGGCGAGGGCGTGGACGACCTGCTCGACGCCTGGCTCCTCGACGAGGAGCTGCCGCCGCTACCGTCCCGGCGCTGACACCAGCGAGTCCGCGAGCGCGTCGCCGTGCTCGCGCCGCCAGCCGATGATGGGCCCGGCGCCCGCGTCCCCCATCGGCCCGAGGGCGACGCTGACCCGCAGCGCGGGGTCCAGCTGCGGCTCGGCCAGCCGGAAGCGGACGCCGTCGATCCGCGCCTCCGCCGCGTGGTGCGACTCGTGCACGTGCACCCGGCGCGGGTCGAGCTCGAGCCCGCGACCGTCCGCCTTCAGTGCGGCCTCGATCCGGGTCCAGTGCAGGACGGGGTCGGCGGGGCGCATCCCGCCCGTGGCGAAGGGCGCCCCGGCGATGCGCGTGATCCGCTCCCCGCGCTCGGGCGTGCCCAGCGTCGGCTCCACATCGACGCCGACCGCACCGGCGCTGCTCGCCGCGACCACGACGGCGCCCGCGCAGTGCGCGATGCTCACCGACAGCAGCTCGAGCGCGCTCCCGCGTCCCTCCAGCCGCGGCCGGCCGTGCGCGCCCCCGCAGCGCGGGCAGCACGCGACGACCCGGACCTCCGACGCGCGCGTCCCCGTGAGCTCGGCCGCGAGCATCCGCAGGAGCACCCGCCCGAAGACGAAGCGCTCGGCCGCCGACGCGGCGACCGTGCCGGCGTAGCGCTCGCGCTCCTCGTCGCTCAGCAGCGGCAGCAGCCGCTCGGCGTCCAGCGTCTGCTCGTCGAGCGCCAGCCAGCGCAGGTGCACCCCCGGCAGCTCCGCGCCGATCCCCGACTCCCCCATGTCCGTCCCCCCGATCAGCTCGTCGCGGCGTGCTCGCCGCGCTCGTACACGTCCGCGGCCGATCCGACGATCAGCGGGTCCGGACCCAGCGGGCCCACGACCTCCTCGTCGCGTCCGTCGTAGTCGTAGAGGCTCAGGACGTAGCGCATGGCCTCGAGCCGGGCGCGCTTCTTGTCGTTGCTCTTCACGATGGTCCAGGGAGCGTCGGCGGTGTCGGTCGCCGCCATCATCGCCTCCTTGGCCGCGGTGTAGTCGCCCCACTTGTCGAGCGAGGCGAGGTCCATCGGCGAGAGCTTCCACTGGCGCACGGGGTCGATCATGCGGATCGTGAACCGGGTGCGCTGCTCCTCCGCCGAGACCGAGAACCACAGCTTCACCAGGTCGATGCCGTCGCCGACGAGCATCCGCTCGAACAGCGGCGTCTGGCGGATGAACTCGTCGTACTGCGCCGGCGTGCAGAAGCCCATCACGCGCTCCACGCCGGCCCGGTTGTACCAGGAGCGGTCGAAGAGGACGATCTCGCCGGCGGCCGGCAGGTGCGAGACGTAGCGCTGGAAGTACCACTGACCGGCCTCGCGCTCGGTCGGCTTCTCGAGTGCGACCACGCGGGCTCCGCGCGGGTTGAGGTGCTCGGTGAAGCGCTTGATGGTGCCGCCCTTGCCCGCGGCGTCGCGCCCCTCGAAGACGACCACGAGCCGGCGCCCGTGCTTCTTGATCCAGTTCTGCAGCTTCAGCAGCTCGATCTGGAGGAGGCGCTTGCCCGCCTCGTACTCCTCGCGCGACATCCGCTCGTCGTAGGGGTAGCCCTCGCGCCAGGTGTCGATCTGCGTGCCGTCGCGGCGCAGGAGCACCGGATCGTCGTCGTCCTCGTCCAGCACGACGAGGTCCCGCGCGTCGGCGGGCGTGAGCGTGCGGAGCAGCTCGGGAGTGGGACGGAGGGCGTCATCGGCGGTGTCGGGCACGGAGGGACGCTAGTGCGCCCGTGCGACGCTCCGGTGAACGGCGGGTATCCCCGCGTCTGCGGGGAGGACGGTCGGACGGGCTGCCGCGCCGATCGCGGTCCCGGCCGCCGCATGCGCAGGCTGATCACAACGGCTGTACGCAGCCGAGGCTGCAGTGCTCGATCCGGGGCGCTCCCGCGAGGATCGACCGGCTCCGCCTCGTCTCGGGACGGCGTCAGCCGGTGAACGCCGCAGGAGGCAGGTCGGTCTCGCCGTCCTCGACCGCGTCGAGCAGCCGGTCGACCACGTCCTGCGGCGCCAGACCCGCGCCGAAGCGGGGCGCGTCTCCCGCGAGCGGGTGCCGGGACAGCTCGGTCTCGGTGTGGCCGGGGCGCGCGTCGAGCAGGAGGACGCCCGCCCGCTTGTACTCGCGGGCCGAGGCCTTCACGAAGGAGTGCAGTGCCGCCTTCGAGGCGGAGTACGCGGCGAGTCCCGCGGTCGGAGCCTCCGCCACCACGCCGCTGATGGTCAGCGCGAACGGCTCGCGCCCCTCGCCCGCCGACGCGACGAGCGACGGCAGCGCGGCGGTCAGCACCCGGATCGGCGCCAGCGCGTTGACCTCGACGAGCTCCTCCAGAACGGCCGGATCGAGCTCGGCGGAGGGCCCGAAGGCCACGACGCCCGCGGCCACGACGACGCCGTCGAGGCGCCCGTGCCGCTCGAGCACCTCGGCGACCACGCGCCGGGGCTCGTCCTCCCCGCGCAGGTCGGCGACCAGGGGTGCCTCGCCGAGCGCCGCGGAGTCGCGCCCCGAGCGCACCGCGACGGCACCGCGCGCCTCCAGCGAATCGGCCAGGAGGCGGCCGAGGCCGCCCGAGGCTCCGAGGACGAGGACGACGGCACCGTCGAGACGAGTCATGTGGCGAGCCTAGACGGGTGCGCTGTCGCGGATCGGCACTACCGTCCGAGCGACCGGCCCCCTACCGTGAGGCCCATGACTCGACTGCAGAGCCGTGCCGTGCTGCACCGCCTGCTCGAGGTCCTCGAGGACCCCCCCCCGTCACCATCGGCCACGCGCGTCACGTCCGAATGCTCGTCCGCGAGGCTCTGGAGTGGATCGCCGGCCCTCGGGCGCACGAGTCCGGTGCGTGGAGCGGCCCCGCTTCGGGAGAGCCCGCGGCCGCGCTCGCCCCCGAGAATCCCGCCGCCACGGACCCGGGTCTCTGACGCTCCCGCCCTCCTCGTAGACTCGTTCGCCGGAGGAACGGGGAGTCGATGGACGAGGGTGCGCCGGCGGGCTGGTACCGCGACGAGGCCGATGCGGCCGAGATGCGCTGGTGGGACGGCAGGCGGTTCACCGGGGCGCGTCGCTCCGCGCAGGACAGTGCCGCGGTGGTGCGGGACGCACCCGTCACCCCCGTCACGGAGCGCGTCGTCTACCGCCTCCCGAACGCCGGCGGCACCCCGAGCGTCGACGCCCTCGCCGAGGCCGAGCGGATCGAGGAGATCGCCGATCTGATCGGCCGCACGCTCGAGCCGGGCGAGATCGACGAGCGGACCCTCGAGGTCGACCTGGTCCCCGAGCCCGACCACCCCACCGGCCTCGACGCCGTCTCGGTCCGGGCCGGCCGCCGCGTCCTCGGCTACCTGCCGAACGCCTCCGCCCACCGGGCTGCTCTCGACCGGGTCGTGGCGAGCGGAGCCGTCCCGGTCACGACCGCGCGCCTCCGGCTCGAGCGCGGCGAGGAGGGCCTGCGGGCCGTCCTCCGCGTCGCCCTGGTCGCCCCCGAGCTGCTCGTGCCGCTCAACGAGCCGCCCGTCGAGCGCCACTCGATCCTCCCCTGGTCGCGGGGCCTGCCGGTCCTGCGCGAGGACGAGCACTTCGCCCGCCTCTCGTCGGTCGTTCCGGCGAGCGGTCGCGGCCTGCTGCTGGTGACCCTGCACCCGGCCGGCGACCTCGTCGAGCTCCGTCTCGACGGCGAGCGGGTGGGCGAGCTCTCCCCGACCCTCTCGGCGGATTTCGCCCCGACCCTCCGCCACCTCGCGAGCCTCGGCCTCACCGCCGCCGCCTACGCCTCCCTCCGCGGATCCCCGCTGAAGGTCGAGCTCACGCTGCAGGCCGCGAAGGCCGCGGAGCTGCCCGCCGAGTGGGTCGACGGCCGTCCGGTCACTCTCCCCCGACTCCTCCCGCCGGCCCGGACCTACTCCGTCCCGCCCGCGTACACGGCGCCGCTGCGTCCCACTCCCCGCAGCTCGGAGGCGGTCTCCCGCTCGCTCCGCCGGACCGTCGCCTGGGTGGTCGTCGGCGTCTGCACCCTCGTCGGGCTGTCGAGCTGGCTGATCGGGGACGTGCTGAACTGACGGGGCGGGGCGGACGTCCGCGGACGTGACCGGCCTCGTGTCGGACTCCCGGGGTCGGCGATCCCGCACCTCCCTGCAGAAGCGCCCGGCTCGCGGATCCGGGGATCCGAGCGAACCGGGCGCCTCGAGCCGAGCGCGGCCGTCCTACACGTTGAAGCGGAACTCCACGACGTCGCCGTCCTGCATCACGTAGTCCTTGCCCTCGATGCGGGCCTTGCCCTTCGCGCGGGCCTCGGCGATCGAGCCGGTCTCGACGAGGTCGTCGAACGAGATGATCTCGGCCTTGATGAAGCCCTTTTGGAAGTCGGTGTGGATGACGCCGGCGGCCTGGGGCGCGGTCCAGCCCTTCCCGATGGTCCAGGCGCGCGTCTCCTTCGGGCCGGCCGTGAGGTACGTCTGGAGGCCCAGGGTGTCGAAGCCGATGGTCGCGAGCTGGTTGAGGCCCGACTCCGTCTGGCCGGTCGACTCGAGCATCTCGGCGGCGTCGGCCTCGTCGAGGTCGATCAGCTCGGACTCGATCTTCGCGTCGAGGAAGATCGCCTTCGCCGGCGCGACGAGGGCCGCGAGCTCGGCCTTCCGGGCGTCGTCGGTCAGCACGGCCTCGTCGACGTTGAAGACGTAGATGAACGGCTTGGCGGTCAGCAGGCCCAGCTCGCGGATCGGCTCCAGATCGATCGAGGAGGCCGACAGCGGCTTGCCCTGGTCGAGGAACTCGCGCGCCTTCTTCGCGGTCTCGACCACGATCGGCTCGATCTTCCTCCCCTTGAGCTCCTTCTCGTAGCGGGCCTCGGCCTTCTCGAGGGTCTGGAGATCGGCGAGGACCAGCTCGGTGTTGATCGTCTCCATGTCGCTGGCGGCGTCGACCTTGCCGTCGACGTGGACGACGTCGGAGTCCTCGAAGCCGCGGATGACCTGCGCGATCGCGTCGGCCTCGCGGATGTTCGCGAGGAACTTGTTGCCCAGGCCCTCGCCCTCGGACGCGCCGCGCACGATGCCGGCGATGTCGACGAAGGAGACGGGCGCCGGGAGGATGCGCTCGGAGCCGAAGATCCCGGCGAGCACCTCGAGGCGGGAGTCGGGCAGGTTCACCACACCCACGTTCGGCTCGATCGTCGCGAACGGGTAGTTCGCCGCGAGCACCGTGTTCTTGGTCAATGCGTTGAAGAGCGTCGACTTGCCGACGTTGGGGAGACCGACGATTGCGATAGTGAGAGCCACGGGCATCTATCCTACGGCGTGGCGGCGGAAGGGCCGGGCGGGCGGGGCGCGGAGGAACGGGAGGCGCCCGCCCGCGGCCGGCGGGTGCTCCCGCCCGCTCGGGGCGACGCGCGCGCGACGCTCCCGGCGGCGTCGGAGGTGCGTGAGAGGCTGGAGCGTGCCCATCGACTTCACCGCCATCGACTTCGAGACCGCCAACTCGCACGGGGCCTCCGCCTGCTCCGTCGGGCTCGTGAAGGTCCGCGACGGCCGCGTCGTCGACCGCGCCGGCTGGCTCATCCGCCCGCCGCTGGGGTACGACGACTTCCTCGAGTGGAACACGCGCATCCACGGCATCCGCAAGCACGACGTGCACGCCGCCGCCTCCTGGGTCGACCAGTTCGCCGACCTGGCGGCCTTCGCCGGCGAGGACGTGTTCGTCGCGCACAACGCCGGCTTCGACATGGGCGTCATCCGCGCGGCCTGCGCGGCGACCTCCCTCGAGCACCCCGAGTACGACTACCTCTGCTCGCTGCAGCTCGCCCGCAAGACGTACGAGCTCGACTCCTACCGCCTCCCCGTCGTCGCCATGGCCGCGGGCTTCGAGGACTTCCGCCACCACGACGCGTCGGCCGACGCCGAGGCGTGCGCCGCGATCGTCGTGCACGCGGCCCGGCGGCACGGCGCCGCGAGCATGGCCGAGCTCGGCGAGCTGGCCGGCGTCTCCGTGAAGCGCCTGCGCCCGAAGGCCCCCGTCGCCGCCTGACGTCCGTCATGCCGAGCCGGCTCGAGACGATCGGCTCAGCCGCGGGGGTCGCCGAACCAGGTGCTGAAGATGCGCCAGAAGTTCCGGTTCCCGTAGGCCGAGCAGTCGTCGCCCTCGCCGTAGAGGTTCGCGAGCGCCGCCGCATTCGGCTGGTACGGCGTGTAGTAGTAGAGGCCCGCCGTGGCCGCGTTGGCGATCGTCACCGGGGCGGTGCCGCAGGACTCGTCCGGGGAGTAGCGGACGTCGCTGGCCGCGCCGACCGGGTACCAGTCGAAGCTCGAGTCCGGATTCCGGTAGCGCTGGAACTGCCACGCCGCTCCGTACACCTGCGCCGCGAAGCCGTAGGAGTCCGTGTCGCAGTCGGCGGTGTCCGGGCAGCCGTAGCCCGTGGCACTGCGGAACTGCCGCTCGCTCGGCTCCGGATCGGTCACGAGCGACTGCTCCTTCTGCAGCAGCACCAGGAGGACGGCCGGATTCACGCCGCACGCGCCGGCGACCGAGGTGATGATCTCCGCGGCCGGGACGTCGCGTCCGGCGGGCAGCGCGTCGCACTGCTCGTCGGCCGTGATCGCCGCGGTGTCCTCGGCGTAGTCGCGCAGGCACGGCACCGGCCCGCCAGCGCAGTCGGGGACGCGGGCGTCGAGGAACGCCTGCACCGTGAGCGGTCCGAGCGCGTCGCCGGCGAAGAAGACCTCGTCGGAGATCAGGTCGCCCGGGTCGAAGTCGGCCGCGACGGGGCCCGGCTGGAGGAAGGTCCACAGCCGGACGGTCTGCGGCTCGGACGGCACCGCTGCGAGGCGCGTGCCGTCGACGGAGCCTCCCAGCAGGAGTGCCACCAGCGCCGCGACGACGACGACCGCACCGCCCCGCCGGCGTCGGAGGCCGGTCGGGGACGGTGCGGTCGGGGTCATCCCTCCACGCTAGTGGCGGGGTCGCGGGCGATCAGCCGCAGGGGGTGAGCCGCGCGACGTCCTCCGAGAGGGTGGTGGGACCGCCGAGGAGGACGACCCGCTGAGCTCCCGACTTCGCGATGTCGGTCAGGACGGCGCGGGGCACGCAGGTCGTCGGCACGGCGAACAGCGGGCTGTTCGAGTAGCCCGCCGCCGTGGCTCCGGCGAGGGCGTCGGGGAAGTTCTCGCCCGTCGCCAGGAACACAGTCTCGGCCCTCGAGAAGGCGGCCCGGTTCAGCTGCTCCGATGTGTCGTAGCGGTCGACTCCGCCGATGCGGGTGATCGTCGGCACCGGAAGCGAGTTCTTGATCCCCTCGCTCACCGACAGGGGGCTGCCCGCGATGGTGAGGCTCTGCACCTTGAGCTTCGAGAGGATGCCCTTCGTCACGGCGTCGGCCGTGCTGCCGGTGCCGTTCACGAGGACGACGGGTGCGTCGACGGAGCCGGCCGCGGCGCTCGCGCCGAGCGCGTCGGGGAACTTCTCGCCCGTGGCGAGCCAGGCGCGCGACGAGCCGCTCGGGAACGCGCTCTGGATGATGAGCCTAGACGTGTCGTAGCGGTCCTTCCCTCCGATGCGGTCCACCGTCGGCGAGTAGGACCTCAGCTGGTTCAGCAGGCCGTCGCCGACGCTCAGTGGGGAGCCGACCACGACGATCCTCGCCGGCTTGAGCCGGCTGAGCTCGTCGCGAACGGGCTGCGACATCGAGTCGCGGTCGACCAGGAGCAGCGGACCCTTCTGCTTGGCCGCGACCGGGGCGGCGCTCAGCGCGTCGGGGAAGTTCGCGCCGGTCGCGATGTAGACGACGGGGACGTTCGGGCCGAAGACGGCCTTCGAGATCGCGACGGCGGTGCCCTGGCGGTCGGTGCCGGCCAGACGCAAGACGTCGATCCCGGCCGACGTGCTCACGGACGAGCAGCCGAGATCCTTCCGGCCGGGGCCCCGGGAGTCGCCCGTGCCGACCCAGCGGTTCCAGTCGACGGAGTCGGCGGAGACGCAGACCTGGTAGGTGCCGGGTGCCGAGACGGGCGTGGTGGCGCCGAAGCCGTGGGCGCGGCCGGCGACGGAGTACTCGCCCGGGATGTCGCCGCGGTCGCCGTTCGCGGTCTGCGTGCGGACCGTGCGGGTGCCGTCGGGGCCGGTCACCGTGACCGTCGTGGTCAGCGCGGCCTGCTGCGTCGTCGGGTCGACGGCCCAGCCGGACACGCTCAGCGTGCTGCCCGAGATGCGCGGGGCGTCGACGCGTCCCGCGGGGGCGATCCCGGCGTTGGCCAGGGTGCCGTTCGGGTTCCAGTCGCTGAAGAGGTACCAGAAGTTGATGTTGCCGTAGGTCGCGCAGGCCGCGTTGCCGGAGCCGGTGAGCGCGTAGTCGTTGGGCTGGTACGGCGTGTAGTAGTAGAGGTCGGCCGTGGCCTGGTTGCGGATGGTGACCGGCGAGGAGCCGCACGCGGTGCTCGGGTAGTAGGCGACGTTCGGCGTCGTGCCCGGAGCGTAGGTGGTGAAGTTCGAGCCGGAGCCGGGCGGGTTGGCGTAGCGCTTGAACTGGCGGGCCGCGCTGTAGACCTGCGTGAAGAAGCCCGCCGAGCCGGGGTCGCACGCCGCGGTGTCCGGGCAGTTGTAGCCGGTCGCCTTGGCGTAGTCCTCGGGGCTCGGCGTCGTGTCGGTGACGAGGCTCCGCTCCTTCTGCACGAGCACGACCAGGGCGAGCGGGTTGATGCCGCAGGCCAGGCCGACGCGCGTCAAGATCGAGGCCGACGACTCGCTGCCGGAGCCCTGGTAGGCGCTGCACATCGCGTCCGCCGCCTTGGACGGCGTCGCCTGCGAGAAGTTCTTGAGGCAGGGGGCGGTGCCGGCGGTGGAGCACCGGCTGCCCTTCTCGTTCAGGAGCGACTGCACCTGACCGGTGCTCAGCGCGTCGCCGTCGAAGAACTGGGCGTCGCTGACGATGAAGCCGGCGCGGAAGCTCTTCGTCTCCTCGGCGCTGTACTGCGTCGACTGGTCCGGGACGCCGAGGTCGGCGCGGTCGAGGGACGCGTCGAGAGCGCCGGTCTCGACCGAGACGGTCGACGGCGCGTCCTCGGCGGCCGAGGCGGAGGTGATCGGGACGAGGGCGGTGCCGAGCCCGACGGCGAGAGCGAGCGCGACCGTGAGCAGGCGCGATGAGCGGTGGTGATTCCCCATGATCGCGAAGTCTACGAGGCGGTCGCAGGGCGTCCTGGCCCTCGTTCGGTGGTCGTGGCGCGTCGATCGATCGATGTCGGAAGTGCGTGGTGTCATCGGCGGCATGGATCTCTCCTTCGCCCTCGGCCTGGTGGTCGGCGCGCTCCTCGCGGGAGTCGTGGCCGTCCTCCTCGCCCGCTCCCGCACGCCCGACGCCGCCCTCGCCCTCGACCTCGCGACAGCCCGCGCCCGCGCGGAGGGCCTGGAGGAGCGCCACGAGGCCGTCGTCGAGCAGCACCGCGAGCACCTCGGCTCCGCCCGCGACCAGATCCGCGAGCTCCAGGAGCAGCTGCGCGTCGTCGCCGAGCGCGAGCGGCACGACGCGCGCATCCTGCAGACCCTCTCCCCCGTCGCCGAGAGCCTGCGCGGCATGCAGGAGGCGGTCGGCCGGCTCGAGCGCGAGCGCGCCGCCCAGTTCGGGGCGATCACCGAGCAGCTCGAGGGACAGCGGGCGGCGGGCGAGCAGCTGCGCTCGACGACCGAGACCCTCGCGTCCGCGCTCCGCTCCACCACGAGCCGCGGCGCCTGGGGCGAGACGCAGCTGCGGAACGTCGTAGAGGCCGCCGGGCTCACCCAGCGGGTCGACTTCGACGTGCAGTTCGGGCTCGAGGGCGAGGCGGGCCGCGGCCGCGCCGACATGGTGGTCCGCCTGCCCGGCGGCAAGGCGATCGCGGTGGACGCCAAGGTGCCGTTCGACGCGTACCTGGAGGCGAGCGCGATCCCCGCGGGCGCCGGCGGCGAGGAGGAGGCGCGGCGCGCGGGGCTCCTGCGGGCGCACGTCCGCGCCCTCCGCGGCCACGTGGACGCGCTGGCCGCCCGCTCCTACTGGACCGGTCTCCCGGCGAGCCCCGAGTTCGTCATCGCGTTCGTGCCGAGCGAGCCGCTGCTCGCGAGCGCGCTCGACGCCGACCCGAGCCTGCTCGAGTACGCGTTCCGCAAGCGCGTCGCCCTCGCCTCGCCCGTGACCCTGTGGTCGGTGCTGAAGACCGTCGCCTACACCTGGCAGCAGGACGTGCTCACCGACGACGCCAAGCGCCTGCTCGACCTCGGCAAGACGCTCTACGCCCGTCTCGGCACCCTCGCCGACCACGCCGAGGGCCTGCGCCGCTCGCTCGAGAAGACGGTCGACTCCTACAACGCCTTCGCCGGCTCGCTCGAGAGCCGCGTGCTGGTCACCGCGCGCCAGTTCGACTCCCTCGACGAGTCGCGCGTCATCGCCCCGGTCGGAGGAGTCGCCTCCTCGCCGCGCCGCCTCACCGCCGTCGAGCTGCTCGCCGCGGACGACGAGTCCGAGCGGAGCGCGTAGGGTCCCGGGTCCTCGCTGAGCGAGCACCGGGCGTGCAGGCCGGGCGCGAGCGGCGCCGTCCATCCGGCTCGACACCCGGACGACCGCAGCTCGCGACGGCGCTCCACCTCCGCGGCTCGGCGGAGGAGCGCCCGCGAGGCGTCTCGAGACCCGCCGCGGCCCCGCCCGCTCGCCTCGGTGACCGGGGCCGGTGTCCTTCCGCGTCCCGCACGCCGAAACGCCGCCGCACTCGCCGAGGCGCCGTCAGCGGAGCGGCGTCTCAGCGGCGGGGCGGCGTCTCGGAGAGACAGTGACGGCCTAGACCCACTTCTCCGCGAGGTGCTGGGCGGTCACGCGGCGGATGGTGCCCGAGCGGGAGCGCAGCACGATGGACTCCGTCGTGATGACGTGGCCCTCCTTGCGCACGCCCTTCACGAGCCCGCCGTTCGTCACTCCGGTCGCGACGAAGTAGGTGTTGTCGCTGCGGACGAGGTCGTTGGCGTGGAGGACGCGATCGAGGTCGTGGCCGGCGTCGATGGCGCGCTGGCGCTCGTCGTCGTCCTTCGGGCGGAGGATGCCCTGGATCACTCCGCCGAGCGCGCGGATGGCGCAGGCCGTGATGATGCCCTCGGGCGTGCCTCCGGTGCCGACGCACATGTCGAGTCGGGAGTCGTGGCGAGCGGCGTTGATGCCGCCCGCGACGTCGCCGTCGAGCAGGAGGCGCGTGCCGGCTCCGGCCGCGCGGATGTCCTCGATCAGCTGAGCGTGGCGCGGGCGGTCCAGCACCGCGATGCGCATCTCCTCGACGGGCTTGCGCTTGGCGCGGGCCAGGGCGCGGATGTTCTCGCCGATCGGGCGCTGGATGTCGATGATCCCGACGCCCTCGGGCCCGGTGACGATCTTCTCCATGTAGAACACGGCGGAGGGGTCGAACATCGCGCCGCGGTCGGCGACGGCGATCATCGAGAGCGCGTTCTGGCGCCCGGCGGCGGTCAGCGAGGTGCCGTCGATCGGGTCGACGGCGATGTCGGCGGCGGGCCCCGAGCCGTTGCCGACGTGCTCGCCGTTGAAAAGCATGGGCGCGTTGTCCTTCTCGCCCTCGCCGATCACGACGACTCCGTCGAAGTTCACGGTCCCGAGGAAGGTGCGCATGGCGTCGACCGCTGCGCCGTCGGCGGCGTTCTTGTCGCCCTTGCCGATGAAGGGCACGGCGCGGATCGCGGCGGCCTCGGTGGCGCGGACGAGCTCCATGCCGAGGTTGCGGTCGGGGTGGAGGTAAAACGAGTCGTTGTCGATCACAGAGTGGAGTCCTTCGTCGTCGAGTTCGTGCACGTCGTCGCAGGACCCGCGGAGCGGATCCCCATCCCTGCCCGAAGCCTAGTCCAGGGCCCTCCACGGGCGGAGGGACCGCGGAGGGGCGCCTCGCTAGACTCGTCCGCGACGCGGGCCTCGCCCGACCCCCCTTCGTTCATCCGTCAAAGGAGATGCCATGCCCGTCGCTACCCCGGACCAGTACGCAGAGATGCTCGACAAGGCGAAGGCGGGCGGCTTCGCCTACCCGGCGTTCAACGTCTCGTCGTCGCAGACGATCAACGCGGTCCTCCAGGGCCTCACCGAGGCGGGCTCGGACGGCATCATCCAGGTCACCACCGGAGGCGCGGACTACTTCGCCGGCCACACCGTGAAGAATCGCGCGGCCGGCGCGATCGCCTTCGCGAGGTTCGCGACCGAGGTCGCCAAGAACTACCCGGTCACGGTCGCGCTCCACACCGACCACTGCCCGCAGAACGCGCTCGAGGGCTTCGTCTACCCGCTGATCGCCGCCTCCGAGGAGGAGGTCAAGGCCGGTCGCGAGCCGCTCTTCCAGTCGCACATGTGGGACGGCTCCGCGATCCCGCTCGACGAGAACCTCGCCATCGCGAAGGAGATCCTCCCGCGCGTCAAGAACATCAACGCCATCCTCGAGGTCGAGATCGGCGTCGTCGGCGGCGAGGAGGACGGCGTCTCGCACGACATCAACGAGCACCTCTACACCACGCTCGACGACGCGATCGCGACCGTCGAGGCCCTCGGCTTCGGCGAGCAGGGCCGTTACATGGCCGCCCTGACCTTCGGCAACGTCCACGGCGTCTACAAGCCGGGCAACGTCCGCCTGCGCCCGGAGCTGCTCCGCGAGATCCAGGACGGCCTGCAGGCGAAGTACGGCACCGGCGCGCTCCCCCTCGACCTCGTCTTCCACGGCGGCTCGGGCTCGACCGACGAGGAGATCGCCGAGGCGGTCCGCAACGGCGTCGTCAAGATGAACATCGACACCGACACGCAGTACGCGTTCAGCCGCTCCGTCGCGGACACCGTGCTGAAGAACTACGACGGCTTCCTCAAGGTCGACGGCGAGGTCGGCAACAAGAAGGTCTACGACCCGCGCTCGTGGGGCAAGATCGCCGAGACCGCGATGGCCGCGCGCGTCGCCGAGGCGACCCGTCAGCTCGGCTCGGCCGGGAACTCCGGGAAGTAGGGCACCGCTCCGTGACGAACGCACACGATCAGCCGGGCGACAGGCGTCCGGAGCCGCAGTACGGCGAGTACGCGCCGCCCGGCTGGTCGTGGCAGCCGCCGGAGGACGCCGTGGTCGTCCCCGACCCGAGGGGGTCGGAGACCGATCCGAGGCCCGCGACCGCTCCGGCCGCGAAGCCCGTCGCGCATCCCGTCGACCGCCTGCTCACGATCGTGCTGCTCGCGCTCGGCGTGTTCTTCGCCGTGCCGACGCTGCTCGATCCCTCGAGCTTCGCGACGACCCTCCAGGAGCTCTACCGCTCCCAGGGCATCGGCACCTACGCGTCGCCGGAGCTCGCACGGATCCTCGGCGTAGTGGTGGCGCTCGCGCAGTCGCTGATCGTCGCCTTCGCGGTGTGGATCTCGATCCGGCGGCTCCGCGCCGGCAAGCGCGCCGTGCTCGTCCCGATCCTCGGGATCGCGGCGACCGTGCTGCTCTCCCTGATCGTCGCGGCGATCGCCATCCTGGGCGACCCGACGTTCGCGGAGTACGTCACGCGCATGTCGGGCTCGCAGGGCGGCGCCGGCACCGACGTCTAGCGTCGATCCCCGTTCCACCGCACACGGAAGAGGCCGCCGCTCCCGAGGGAGGGCGGCCTCTTCCGTGTCCGGGCCGGAACGCTCTAGGCGCCCGCTCCCGCGCTGATGCGTCCACCGACGCCGCGGGCGTCGCGCTTGCCGGCGACGTCCTTGCGCAGCTCCTTGGGGAGCGAGAACATCAGGTCCTCCTCCGCGGTCTTGACCTCCTCGACATCGCCGTACCCGGCGGCGGCGAGGTCGTCGAGGACCTCCTGGACGAGCACCTCGGGCACCGAGGCGCCGCTGGTGACGCCGACGGTGCGGATGCCCTCGAGCCATTCCTGCTTGATCTCGCTCGCGTAGTCGACCCGGTAGGCGGCCTTCGCGCCGTACTCGAGGGCGACCTCGACGAGGCGCACGGAGTTGGAGGAGTTCGCGGAGCCGACGACGATGACCAGCTCGGCGCCCGCGGCGACCTTCTTGATCGCGACCTGGCGGTTCTGCGTGGCGTAGCAGATGTCGTCGCTCGGCGGGTCCTGCAGGTTGGGGAAGCGCTCGCGGAGACGGCGCACCGTCTCCATCGTCTCGTCGACCGAGAGCGTCGTCTGCGAGAGCCAGACGACCTTGTCCGGGTCCTTCACGACGATGTTCGGCACGTCGTCGGGGCTGCCGACGAGGGTGACGTGATCGGGGGCCTCGCCCGCGGTGCCCTCGACCTCCTCGTGGCCCTCGTGGCCGATGAGGAGGATCTCGAAGTCGTCGCGCGCGAAGCGGACGGCCTCGCGGTGCACCTTCGTCACCAGGGGGCAGGTCGCGTCGATCGCCTGGAGACCGCGGTCGGCCGCGCCCTGGACGACGGCCGGTGAGACGCCGTGCGCGCTGAAGACGATGTGCGATCCCTCGGGCACCTCGTCGACCTCGTCGACGAAGATGGCGCCCTGGCTCTCGAGCGTGGAGACGACGTGCACGTTGTGCACGATCTGCTTGCGCACGTAGACCGGCGCACCGTAGTGCTCGATGGCCTTCTCGACGGCGACGACCGCGCGGTCGACTCCGGCGCAGTAGCCGCGGGGCGCGGCGAGGAGGACGCGCTTGCGGCCCTCGACGGGGACGTCGCGCAGACGCCCTGTGGCGCGGGGCATGCGCGGCATGGGCAGGCTGATCGGGACTTGGCTCACCCCCTGATTCTACGTGGTGCATCCTGTGCCCGGGCCGTCCCGGTGTCGGACCCGTCCCGTACCGTTGTCGTCGCGGGAGGGCACTCCCGTTCCCCCCGTCCCTCCGAGCAGAGGCAGCGATGACCGACGCCCCACCCACCGCCGACGCACCCTGGCCGGTCGGCCTGCTCGCCAGCAAGATCAAGGGCTGGATCGAGCGCCTCGGCACCGCGTGGGTCGAGGGCGAGATCACCCAGTGGGGCGCGTCCGGCGGCAACGTCTACGGGAAGCTGAAGGACCTGTCCGGAGACGCGACGGTCGGCTTCACCGTCTGGTCGTCGGTGCGGAGCCGCCTCCCGGCCGACCTCAAGCAGGGCGATCGGGTCATCGCGCTGGTGAAGCCCAACTACTGGGTCAAGGGCGGCACGCTCTCGATGCAGGTCTTCGAGATGCGCCACGTCGGCCTGGGCGATCTGCTGGAGAAGCTCGAGCGGCTCCGCCGGCAGCTCGCGTCGGAGGGGCTGTTCGACGCCTCCCGCAAGAAGCCGCTGCCGTTCCTCCCGCACGGCGTGGGCCTCATCACCGGCAAGGACTCGGACGCCGAGAAGGACGTGCTGCGGAACGCGCAGCTGCGCTGGCCGGCCGTGCGCTTCCGGGTGGTCCACTCGGCCGTGCAGGGCGACCGGACGGTCCCGGAGGTGCTCTCGGCCCTGCGGACCCTCGAGGCCGACGACAGCATCGACGTGATCGTGATCGCCCGCGGAGGCGGCGACTTCCAGAACCTGCTCGGCTTCAGCGACGAGGCGCTCGTGCGCGCCGTCGCCGCCTGCTCCACTCCGGTCGTCAGCGCGATCGGCCACGAGGCCGACCGCCCGCTGCTCGACGACGTCGCCGACCTGCGCGCCTCCACTCCCACCGACGCCGCGAAGAGGGTCGTGCCCGACGTCTCCGACGAGCTGCTGCGCGTGCAGCAGGCCCGGCTGCGGATGACCGGCCGCGTGAGCGGGCTCGTCTCGCACGAGATCGACCGGCTCTCGCAGCTGCGCTCGCGGCCGGTGCTCGCCCAGCCGCACGTGCTGGTCGACCGGCACTCCGAGGAGCTGACCCGCTGGGTGGCGCGCGGCGCCGAGCTGGTGGACCGCCGCCTCGAGCGCGCGCACCTCGAGGTCGAGCGCCTGCACGGCCACCTGCGCGCCCTCTCCCCCCAGCACACCCTCGACCGCGGCTACGCGATCGTCCAGAACGCGGCCGGGCACGTCGTCCGGGCGCCCGGTGACGCGCCGGCCGGCGGCGCACTCGTCCTCACGCTCGCGGAGGGGGCCGTCGGCGCCCGCTCCGAGGGGCCCACCGGCGATCCCGCCGGCCGGTCCTGAGCCCGCCGCGCCACCCGTCCCCCCTCAGCCCCGATCGATAGGATCAGACCCATGCCCGACTCCCCCGACGCCCCGGCGAACGACTCCGACGTCTCGGGATTCTCCTACGAGCAGGCGCGCGACGAGCTCGTCCGCGTCGTCTCCGAGCTCGAGCAGGGCAGCTCCACCCTCGAGCGCTCGCTCGCCCTGTGGGAGCGCGGCGAGGCCCTCGCCGCCCGCTGCGAGGAGTGGCTGATCGGAGCACGCGCCCGGCTGGACGCGGCCCGCTCCGGAGGGGCGGCCGCCGGATGAGCCGCGCGAAGCCCGCGCGGGTCGTCGCCGAGCTCGGGCGCCCGGAGACGGCCGCCGAGACGGCCGCACGCAAGGCCGAGAACTCCCGGCTCTACCGTCAGCGCAAGACGGTCAACAACCTCGTCTTCTCGCTGCTCGCGACCGTCGGCGCGGTAGCGCTCATCGTCCTGCTCGTCCCCCGCGGCGACACCGTGGAGCTCTCCTCGGTCGATGTCCCCCGCGTCGCCGCGCAGGTCCAGCTGGGCGAGGAGCAGACGCTCGCCGTGCCCTCCCTGCCCGAGGGCTGGAAGGCCAACGCGGCCGAGCTCCGCCGCGAGAACGGCACCGACTACTGGTACGTCGGCCTGATCACGCCGAAGGCGGGCTACATCGGCCTGAGTCAGGGGCTCGACGCGGACGCGGCCTGGGTCGCGACGCAGCTCGACCGCCGGGCGGCGACCGGCGTCGAGACGATCGACGGCCGCGACTGGACCGTCTACGACCACCGCGACTCCGGCGACGACACCGGCAACACGCCCTACGCACTCGAGACGACGGAGGGCTCCAGCACCTACCTCGTCTACGGCACGGCCCCGACGGACGAGATCCGCCTGGTCGTGGACGCCATCACCCCGCAGATCGGCCAGGAGGAGTCCCGATGAGCCTCGGAACCAGCAGCACCGTCCCCCGCGAGTCCCGCCCGCCGGCGTGGGTCTGGAAGGAGATGCTCCGCGGCAACCAGCGCTTCGTCGCAGGCGAGCCCCGCCACCCCCGCCAGGACGTCGAGCGCCGCGCCGAGCTCGCCGCCGCGCAGGCCCCGCTCGCTGCGCTCTTCGGCTGCAGCGACTCCCGCCTCGCGGCCGAGATCATCTTCGACCTGGGGCTCGGCGACCTCTTCGTCGTCCGCAACGCCGGCCAGGTGATCGCGGACTCCATCATCGGCTCGCTGGAGTACGGCGTCGCCGTCCTCGGCGTGAAGGTGCTGCTCGTGCTCGGCCACGACGAGTGCGGAGCGGTCCGGGCGGCGATCCAGTCGCAGGCGCCCGGCGCCGAGCGGCTCCCCCCGCACATCGAGCACCTGATCGAGCCGATCATCCCCGCGGTGCGCCGCCTCGTGGGCGCCCAGCCGGACGGCCGCGTGCTCGTCGACCCGTCGGCGACCGACGCGCTGGCCGTCGGCCGCGAGCACCTGCGCGACACGGTCGCCGAGCTGCTCCAGCGCTCCCCGCTGATCGCCGACGCGGTCGCGACCGGGCGGCTCGCCCTCGTGGGCGCCAACTACCGGCTCTCGGACGGCACCGTGATGTCCGATGTCGTGCTCGGCATCGATCCGCCCGAGCTCAGCCCCTACCTCTCCGAGCTGGAGCGCGACTCCGGCTCGGCCTCCTCCGCCGCCGCTCCGAGCGCGGTGGGATCGGATCCCGCGTGAGCGGCTCCGGACAGCACAGCACCAACCGATCAGACAAGGACGAACACAGCGTGGTGGATCACTCCCCGACCGACGACTCCGGCGACTTCCGCATCGAGCACGACACGATGGGCGAGGTGCGGGTCCCCCGCGACGCCCTCTACGCCGCGCAGACCCAGCGGGCGGTCGAGAACTTCCCGATCTCGGGTGCGGGCCTCGAGCCGGCCCAGATCGCGGCCCTCGCGCGCATCAAGAAGGCGGCGGCGCTGGCCAACGCCGAGCTGGGCGTGCTCGACGCCGACATCGCCACGGCGATCGCCGACGCGGCCGACCTCGTCGTCGGGGGCGGCTACGACGCGCACTTCCCGATCGACGTCTACCAGACCGGCTCGGGCACGTCCTCGAACATGAACATGAACGAGGTGCTGGGCTCGCTGGCGACCACGGCCCTCGGCCGCACCGTGCACCCGAACGACCACGTCAACGCCTCGCAGTCCTCCAACGACGTGTTCCCCACCTCGGTCCACGTCGCCGTCACCGGCGCGCTCATCGAGTCGCTGATCCCCTCGCTCGAGCAGCTCGCCGAGTCGCTCGAGGTCAAGGCGGAGCAGTGGGCCGAGGTCGTCAAGGCCGGCCGAACCCACCTGATGGACGCCACCCCCGTCACGCTCGGCCAGGAGTTCGGCGGCTACGCCGCGCAGATCCGCCTCGGCATCGAACGCGTGCAGTCGGCGCTCCCCCGCGTCGCCGAGGTCCCGCTCGGCGGCACCGCGGTCGGCACCGGGATCAACACCCCCGCCGGCTTCCCGCAGAAGGTCATCGCGCGCCTCGCGGAGGAGACGGGCCTTCCCGTCACCGAGGCCCGCAACCACTTCGAGGCCCAGGGCGCGCGGGACTCGCTGGTCGAGGCCTCCGGAGCGCTGCGCGTGCTCGCGGTGAGCCTGACCAAGATCAACAACGACCTCCGCTGGATGGGCTCCGGCCCCAACACCGGCCTCGGAGAGCTGCGGATCCCCGACCTCCAGCCCGGATCCTCGATCATGCCCGGCAAGGTGAACCCGGTGATCCCGGAGGCCGTCCTCATGGTCTGCGCGCGCGTGATCGGCAACGACGCCACCATCGCCTGGGCGGGCGCCTCGGGTGCCTTCGAGCTCAACGTCGCGATCCCCGTCATGGGGACGGCGCTGCTGGAGTCGATCCGCCTGCTCGCGAACTCCGCCGTGCTGCTCGCCGACAAGACCGTCGACGGCCTCGAGGCCGACGTCGAGCACGCCCGCGCCCTCGCCGAGTCCTCCCCCTCGATCGTCACCCCGCTCAACAAGGTGATCGGCTACGAGGCCGCCGCCAAGGTCGCGAAGAACTCGGTCGCCAAGGGGATCACCGTCCGCGAGTCGGTCGTGGACCTCGGCTTCGTCGAGCGCGGCGAGGTGACGGAGGAGCAGCTCGACAGCGCCCTCGACGTCATGTCGATGACCCACCCCGGCTGAGCCCGGCCCTCCGACGGCCCGTCCCTGCGCTCGGCGCGGAGGCGGGCCGTCAGAGCACCAGCCAGAACCCCGTGAGCAGGAACGGTCCGAACGCGACCCGTCCGCGGACGCACAGCACGAGCACCCACAGCCCTGCCACCGCGAAGCCGACAGCGGGCGCGGCGACGACCTGCTCGGGTCCGAGAGCCGCGAGCGGCGGTGCGAGGGCCGCCTGGAGCTTCACGTCGCCGAGGCCCAGCCCGCCCGCCGCATGCAGCACGCCCAGGCACAGCACCGTCGCGAGGACGGCGAGAAGCGTCCCCGCCGTGGGCGCGAGGACGGCTCCGACCACCAGCAGCGGGAGCGTGACCGCGTTCGGGAGCCGGTGCCCGCGCACGTCCGCCAGCACCAGCGGCACACTCGCGAGCGCCACCGGGACGAGGCCGGGCGCCCGACCGAGGTGCGGGGCCCCGATCAGGAGGAGCACCAGGGCGCCGAGGAGCAGGACGGCCCGGTCGAGCAGAGATCCGCGGAGCATCCGCCGAGACTAGGGGGCGACGCCCTCGGGGCGTCGGAGTTCTCCACAGGGCGGCCCGCCGGCGTGCTCGGGCGGCGGCGGGTCCCATCCCGGCCTCAGTCGTGCGGCGGCAGCGGTCCCAGCAGGAGCGACGCCCAGGCGCCGTGCGCCGACGCGTCGTCGGAGGGGTGGAACTGCCCGGCGAGCACGTCGCGGTAGAGGCGACCGAGCTCCGACCGGCGCTGGTACGCCGACCCGCCCGCGATCCGGACGGCGCTCTCGACCGCGCGGAGCGCTCCCTCCGTGGTGCGGATCTTCACCCCCACCAGCGACGGGAACCAGCGCGCGCCCCGGTCGACGAGCGCGTCCACGTCGGCCGCCGCCGAGCGCAGGGGCGCCTCGAGCCCGTCGAGCAGCATCCCGGTCTCAGCCACCCGGTGCCGCACCTCGGGGTCCTCCGCCAGTGGCCGCCCTCCCGCCCGGAGGGAGGTCCGTCGGCGGACGGAGGCGACGGCGAGCTCGAGCGCGCGCTGCGCGACACCGAGGTAGACCGAGGAGATCAGCAGCTCGAAGGCCGCGAAGACGGCGAAGACGAAGGGGTCGGCGGTCGGTCCGACGGGCAGCGAGCGGATCATCCGCTCGGCCGGGACGACGACGCCGTCGAGCACCGTCGTGCGGCTCTGGGTCGCCCGCATGCCGAGCGTGTCCCAGTCGTCGCGGACCTCGAGCCCGGCGACCGGCGAGTCCGGGCGCTCACGGTGCACGAAGCCGTGCACGAGCCGCGGCTCCGTCCCGCTGTCGTCGCGGCCGAACACGCCGAGCCGCGTCCAGGCGGGCGCGAGGGAGGTGAAGACCTTCGTGCCGGTGAAGCGGTAGCCGCCGTCCCCGAGCGGCTCCGCCCGCGTCAGTGAGTCCGAGAGCACCAGGTCGTTGCCCGCCTCGCTGTTGCCGAAGGCGAAGACGTGACCCGCCGCGGCGTCGACGAGGACCGAGCGGAGGGAGTCGTCGCCCCGCTCGAGCAGGAGCCGCGCGATCCCGGTCCAGACCAGGTGCATGTTGACGGCGAGCGCGGTCGCGGGCGCGGCCGTCGCGAGGCGCGTCTGCTCGGCGGCCGCCTGCTCCAGGCCGAGGCCGGCACCGCCGAGCTCCTCGGGGACGAGCAGCGCCAGGTAGCCGATCGAGCGCAGCTCCTCCAGGTCGTCCGCGCAGAACGCGTTGCGCTCGTCGTAGTCGGCCGCGCGGGTGCGGAAGCGCTCGAGGAGCGCGTCGTCGAGGATGCTCACCCGTCCACGCTACGCCCCGGTGCCCTGCAGGGACGCGCCCGGCCCGGGGATCCTCGGATCCCACGGACCGGACGCACAGCGAGCCCGTCAGGCGAGCTCGTTCGACTCCAGCATCTCGGTGACCAGAGCGGCGATCGCCGAGCGCTCGGAGCGGGTCAGCGTGACGTGCGCGAACAGCGGGTGGCCCTTCAGCGTCTCGATCACGGAGGCGACCCCGTCGTGCCGGCCGACCCGGAGGTTGTCGCGCTGCGCCACGTCGTGGGTCAGCACCACCCGGGAGTTCTGCCCGACGCGCGAGAGCACCGTGAGCAGGACGTTCCGCTCCAGCGACTGCGCCTCGTCGACGATCACGAACGCGTCGTGCAGCGAGCGCCCGCGGATGTGCGTGAGCGGCAGCACCTCGAGCATCCCGCGCTCGATGACCTCGTCGAGCACGTTCTGCGACACCAGCGCCCCGAGCGTGTCGAAGACCGCCTGCGCCCAGGGGTTCATCTTCTCGGCCGCGTCGCCGGGCAGGAAGCCGAGGTCCTGGCCGCCCACCGCGTAGAGCGGCCGGAAGACCATGATCTTCTTGTGCTGGCGCTTCTCCAGCACCGCCTCCAGGCCCGCGCAGAGCGCCAGCGCCGACTTGCCGGTGCCGGCCCGGCCGCCGAGCGAGACGATGCCGACCTCCGGGTCGAGCAGCAGGTCGATCGCGAGCCGCTGCTCCGCCGACCGCCCGTGCAGGCCGAACACGTCCTTGTCGCCGCGGACCAGCGTGATCTGCCGCTTGCCGGTGACCCTCGCGAGAGCGGAGCCGCGGTCGGAGTGGACGACGAGTCCGGTGTTGACCGGGATGTCGGCCACGACGTCCGTGAAGAGCCGCTCGCGGTCGTAGAGCTCGCTCATCGCGTCGCCGCCGAGCGTCACGTCGTCCATGCCGGTCCAACCGGACTCGGGGGCCTGCTCCGCCAGGTACTCCTCCGCGGCGAGGCCGATGGAGGCGGCCTTCACGCGCATCGGCATGTCCTTGGACACGACGGTGACCGCGGCGCCCTCGCTCTGCAGGTTGAGCGCGACGGCGAGGATCCTCGCGTCGTTGTCGCCCATCTGGAGCCCGCTCGGCAGCACCGACATGTTCGAGTGGTTGAGCTCGACGCGGAGCGTGCCGCCGCGGCCGACGGCGATGGGGAAGTCGAGGCGCTCGTGCTGCACGCGCAGCTCGTCGAGGCGGCGCAGGGCCTGCCGGGCGAAGTAGCCGATCTCGGGATCGTTGCGCTTGCCCTCGAGCTCGCTGATGACGACGATCGGCAGCACGACGGCGTGCTCCGCGAACCGGAACATCGAGGAGGGATCCGACAGCAGCACCGAGGTGTCCAGGACGTAGGTGCGGAGGAGCTGATCGGCCGGATCCGAGGAGCCGTGCTGGACACGGCGGTGGACGCCGCCCTGCGTCCCGGTCTGCGGATCCATGCCCTGGGGAACTGTCACGACGACTCTCCACACTCCGGGGGCCGGAGCCCCCGGCTCATGTCCTCGAGCCGGTCTCATCGGTGCGTGTCGTGCACCGCGCAGTGTCCCTTCGGCGTCTGCGCGATGTCGAGCCGTACTTCTGTGGCCGTCTCGACCAGGCGCTGTACCTGATGACTCGAACCTAACCCGGCGAATGACATCCGTGTGCTTCTCACCGCTACGAATGTGTAACCAGTGTGTGAACGCGCGGAATCCGGCCTAGTAGTCGATGCTCGTGGCCGACGAGATCAGGGCGGCGCGGAGCAGCGCGAGGGTCGCGTCGGTGGTGCCGGCGTGCGCGCTGAAGCGGACGGTGCTCGGACGCACGCGCGCGGTGACGCCGTGCGCGGCGAGGGAGGCTGCCAGCGGGGCCAGCTCCTCCGGCCCCGGCTCGACGACCACGATGCCGGCGCGCTCGTGCTCGCCGCGGGAGCCCACGACCGCCAGTCCGAACTCGTCCGCGAGGTCGACGATCGCGCTGACCCGCTCCGCCACGAGCGCGGCGATCGTCGACTGCCCGACCGCGGCGACCTCCTCCAGCGCCGACGCGAGCCGGGCCTGGGCGATCGGGTCCGGGTTGCTGATGCTGAAGGCGCGGGCGTCGCCGCGCGGCGGAGCCACCTCGTCCCACGGCTCCGCCTGCTCCGATCCCGTCCAGCCGGAGAGCACCGGGGTCAGCCGCGACAGCGCCCGCTCGCTGAGCGCGAGGAAGCCCGTCCCCCAGCCGGCGCGGAGCCACTTCTGGCCGCCGGTGACGACCACGTCCGCCAGCTCGTAGGGCGCGTCGACGATGCCGAAGCCCTGGATCGCGTCGAGGACGAGCATCCGGTCGCCGATCACGTCGCGGATCGCCGCGACGTCCGCGAGGTAGCCGGTGCGGGAGTCGACCAGGCTCACCGCGACGGTCGTCACGTCGTCCGTGAGCTGCTCGCGGACCGCCTCCGGCGTCACCCGTCCCTGCTCGGTCCGCAGCCAGCGGGGCTCCACCGAGCCGAGAGCCTGCGCCGAGCGCACCGCCGCGAACGGCAGGCTCGGGAACTCCGCGGCCGACAGCAGCACCGCGCCCGAGGCGCCGAACAGCGCGTGCAGGAGGCCGGTCGAGGTGTTGGGCTGGAAGACGACGCTGTCGGCGGGGACGCGCACGAGCGCCGCCGCCGCCTCCCGGACGCGCTCGTCCTGCCGGAACAGCTCGTCGAGGGTGCCGCTGCGCGCGCGCACCAGCAGCTCGACGGCCGCCTCCTGCTCGGCGGCGACGGTCGCCGAGAGCGGGCCCACCCGGCCGAAGTCGAGGTACCCGGTCTCCTCGCCGAAGCCGGCGAGGTAGTCCTCGGTCGTGGTGGAGGTGGCCTCGTTCGAGCTCATGCCGGCCCTTCCGGTCGGTGGTGCGGCAGGAGCCGCGAGGTCAGCTGCCGAAGCGGCGGTGCCGTCCGGCGTAGTCGCGGAGCGCGCGGAGGAAGTCGACCTCGCGGATGTCGGGGCCGAGCGCCTCCATGAAGTAGAACTCGCTGTGCGCGCTCTGCCAGAGCATGAAGTCGGAGAGGCGCTGCTCCCCCGAGGTGCGGATGACCAGATCGGGGTCGGGCTGCCCGCTGGTGTACAGGTGCTCGCCGATGAGCTCCGGGGTCAGCAGGCCCGCGACGTCCTCGATGGAGGAGCCGCGCTTGCCGTGCTCCTCCAGGATGCTCCGCACGGCCTGGGCGATCTCGTGCCGCCCGCCGTAGCCGACCGCGAGGTTGACGTGCAGGCCCGTGTGGGAGGCGGTGCGCGCCTCCGCCGTGTCGAGCGCGGCCACGAGCGAGGGCGGGAGGCCCTCGTCGGAGCCGACGTGCTGCACGCGCCAGTCGGGCTGCTGCGAGACCTCCTCGGCGAGGTCGGCGATGATCGCGATCAGCTCGGTCAGCTCGCTGCTGTCGCGGCCGACGAGGTTGTCCTGCGAGAGCAGGTAGAGGGTGACGTGGCGCACACCGAGCTCGTCGCACCACTGCAGGAACTCGTGCACCTTGGCGGCTCCGGCCCGGTGGCCGTGCGCGGCGGTCTCGAGGGCCCGCTGCCGCGCCCAGCGCCGGTTGCCGTCGATGATCATCGCGACGTGGTTCGGCAGGGAGTCGGGGGGAAGGCTCGAGCGGAGGCGCTTCTTGTAGACGCCGTAGAGGAGGTCCCTTCCCACAGGCAGTCTCGGCTTCGGCACAGTGACACGGTAGTCGACCCGGGGCGCTCCTCGAAGCCCGGCGGCGCTCGGCGTCGGCCCGGGACGGCGTCGTAGTCTGTCCGGCATGAGCCAGCGGCCGACGCCTCCCCCGTCCGATCCCCGCGCCCGCACCGACCGCGGCGGAGACGCCGTCGGAGCGGACGGCCCGGACCTGCCCGCCCTCCCCCTCGTCGAGGACGCGATCGAGCACGACTCCTCGGCGGAGGTCCGGCCCACCTGGCGCGGCTGGATCCACGCCGGCCTCTTCCCGCTCGCGATCGTCGCCGGAGTGGTGCTGATCGTGGTCGCGGAGGGGACCGCGGCGAAGTGGGCGGCCGCGGTGTTCGCGGCCACGTCGCTCCTGCTCTTCGGCAACTCCGCTCTGTACCACCGCTTCGACTGGAAGCCGCGGACGAAGATGATCCTCAAGCGGATCGACCACGCCAACATCTTCCTGCTGATCGCCGGCACCTACACGCCGCTGGCCGCGCTCGCCCTGCCGCCCGCGCAGGGCACGCTCCTGCTGGTCCTGGTCTGGGCGGGGGCGCTGCTCGGGATCGGCTTCCGCGTCTTCTGGATCGGCGCGCCGCGCTGGCTCTACGTGCCGCTCTACCTGCTGCTGGGCTGGGCGGCCGTGATGTACCTCGGTCCGCTCTTCGAGGCCAGCGCGACGATGATGGTGCTCGTCCTCGTCGGCGGGCTCTGCTACTCCGCCGGAGCCGTGATCTACGGGATCAAGAAGCCCAACCCGGTCCCGGGCGTCTTCGGCTTCCACGAGATCTTCCACGCGCTCACGGCCGTGGCGTTCCTCTGCCACTGGACGGCGGCGCTGATCGTCTCGCTCCACCCCGCCTACAACGCCTAGCGGGGCCCGGGCCCACCGGTGCGGGCCGGGCTCAGCCCTCGCTGCGCTCCGCCTCCTCGGCGTCGAGCCGCTCCTTCACCTGGGCGGTGTAGGTGGTGCGCCGCACGCGCCGGACCATGTCGAGCGCGAGGAGGACGGCGGCCAGAGCGATCACGAGCATCGTGATGAAGCCGAAGAGGCCCGGCGTGACCGTGTCCTCGTTGAACTCGGGACCCGGGGTCGGCACCGTCGTGGAGGCGAGGACGACGGCGCGCTGGGCGCCCTCGAGCAGCCCGGCGATCACGCGCGCACCTCGTCGGCGACGACGACGCCGGAGCCGTCGGGCTCCGGGGACACCGGGGCGTCCCCCGAGGGCTCGGGGTCGGGAGCGATCGGCGGGACGACCGCGGTCGGGCCCGGGGCGAGCTCGGCCAGGTCGAGACCGGCGAAGAGATCCGTCTCGGGCGTCGGCGCGTCGACCCGGCTCTCGACGAGCTGGAAGTCGTCGGTCGGCCAGGCGGCGTCGATCGCCTCGTGCGGGAGGAAGAAGAAGGCGTTGTCCGGAGCGACCTGGCTGGCGTGGGCCAGCAGGGCCGCATCGCGCCGATCGTGGAAGCCGGAGATCACGACCCGCGTCGTCGCGAGGTACGGGGTGTCCTCGTTCCAGCGCTTCATCTCCTCGAAGACCGACAGGCGCGGGTCCTCCGGGTCGATCGAGCGCAGGTGCTCGGCGATCGCCCGCAGCTTCTGGCCACTGAAGACGCGGTCGTAGTACAGCTTCGAGATCGACCACGGAGCGCCCGTGCCCCGGTACTCCTCGGCGAGGCCCGCCGCGCGGTACGCCTCGACGGCGACCTGGTGGGCGCGGATGTGGTCGGGGTGCGGGTAGCCGCCGTTCTCGTCGTAGCTGATGATCACGTGCGGCCGGAACCGGCGGACCAGGCGCACGAGCGGAGCGGCGGCCGTGGCGAGCGGCAGGCCCGCGAACGAGGCGGCGTCGACCTTCCCGTCCTCGGGCATGCCGGAGTCGACGAAGCCGAGCCAGGCGTGCTCGACGCCGAGCGCCTCGCGAGCGGCCGCCATCTCGTACCGGCGGAGGCCGCCGATGTCGCGCTCGGCGTGCGCGCGGGCCTCGAGGCCCTCGTTCAGCACGGAGCCGGCCTCGCCTCCGGTGCAGGAGACCACCATGACCTCGGCGCCCCGCGAGGCGTAGGCGGCCAGCGTCGCCGCGCCCTTGCTCGACTCGTCGTCAGGATGGGCGTGCACGGCGAGGAGGCGCGGAGTGTCCCGCACCTCCGAATCGACGGAGACCTCGACGGCCTGGGACACGATCGCTCGATTCCTCGGGGTTTAATGGGATCGGCGCTCCCGTCCGCGGAGGACGCGCGCCACCCGTCCAGAGTAGACGCATCACCCAGGGAGTTCCGTGGCCGCCCGCACGTCCGAGAGCGTCGAGGGAGCCGCCGCGCCCGCGCTCGATCCGGACGCCGTCCGCGCCGCCGGACCCCTCGCCACCCGCTACGGCCGCACGACGCGCACCCGCCGCGGGAACCGCTGGCTCTTCGGCGGTGTCGCGCTCGCCTTCGTCGCCGTCTTCGCCGCCTGGGTCGTCTGGGCCGGCCTCGACGGAGCACGCGGCGGAGTGGACGTCCAGGACACCGCGCACCAGGTCGTCGACGACCGCACCGTCACCGTCTCCTTCGACCTCACCGCGCCCGTCGGCCGCGAGGTCGCCTGCGCGGTCCAGGCCCTCAACGAGCAGTCCGCCGTGGTCGGCTGGCTGGTCGTGGAGTACCCCGCCACGACGGAGCGCTTCCGCTCCTACACGGAGACCGTCCGCACCACCGAGCTCGCGAACACAGGTTTGATCTCCTCCTGCTGGCTCCCGTAGGCTTGCCCGAAGCCCTGACGGACTCGTCGGGGCCTCGCCATTCCCACCGCCGCCTGACGCCGGCCGTCCCCACCGCCGGACGCGGACACCTCCGCACGGTGCTGCCGGGCGCCGCGAGCGCGGCCCGCAGAGCAGGAGCCCACCATGGCCGACCAGTCACAGGTGACCTGGATGACCCAGGAGTCGTACGACCGCCTCGAGGCGGAGCTCACCGAGCTGTCCACCAACGGACGCGAGGAGATCGCCAAGCGCATCGAGGTCGCCCGCGAGGAGGGCGACCTGAAGGAGAACGGCGGCTACCACGCCGCGAAGGACGAGCAGGGCAAGATCGAGGCCCGCATCCGCCAGTTGACCTCCCTCCTCCGCGAAGCCGAGATCGGCACGCCCCCCGAGAGCCACGGAGTCGTCGAGGCCGGCACCATCATCACCGCCGAGATCGCCGGCGACGAGTCCCGCTTCCTCCTCGGCAACCGCGAGATGGCGGGCGAGAGCGACCTCGACGTCTACAGCCCCCAGAGCCCCCTCGGATCGGCGATCATGGGCCTGAACGTCGGCGACACCGCCCGCTTCACGGCACCCAACGGGCGGGAGATCGAGGTCCGCGTCGCCAACGTCGAGACCTGGTCCGGCCACTGATCGCACGTCGCGGCGCTCTCCGCGGCGTTGTCGTCGGGCGCGATACCGCCGGTATCGCTTCCTCCTCCGCCTTGCGGAGAACGCCGCGACGCACGATCAGCCCTCTCCAGACGGGGGGCGCCGGCTTCGCGGCGAGAGCGTCGGGCGCGATACCGCCGGTACCGCTTCCTCCTCCGCCTTGCGGAGAACGCCGCGACGCACGATCAGCCCTCTCCAGACGGGGGGCGCCGGCTTCGCGGCGACAGCGTCGGGCGCGATGCCGCCGGTACCGCTTCCTCCTCCGCCTTGCGGAGAACGCGGCGACGCACGATCAGCCCTCTCCGAACGGGCGCGCCGCGCCGGCTTCGCGGCGACGGCGAGGGCGCGAGATCGCCGGTACCGGCTTTGTCCTCCGCTCTGCGGAGAACACCGCGGCGCCCTCGAGCGGTCAGTTGCGGGAGATGCGGGGGGCGTAGCCGGCGTCGGTGAGGACCTGGATGACGCGGTCGGCGTGCTCGGGGCCGCGGGTCTCGACGCTGATCTCGATCTCGACCTCGCTGATCTGCAGGCCCCGGCCGTGCCGGGTGTGCAGCACCTCGACCACGTTCGCGTTCGCCTCCGAGATGAGCTCCGCGATGCGCGACAGCTGCCCCGGACGATCCGGCAGCCCGATGCTCATCTTGAGGTAGCGCTCCGACGCGGCCAGGCCCCGGCTGATCACCCGCTCCATCATCAGCGGATCGATGTTGCCGCCCGACAGGATGACCGCGGTCGCTCCGGCGTCGCGGATCTTCCCCGTCAGGATCGCCGCGATGCCCACCGCGCCCGCGGGCTCCACCACGAGCTTCGCCCGCTCCAGCAGCACCAGCAGAGCCCGGGCGATGTCGTCGTCCTCGACGGTGACGACCTCGTCCACCATCTCGCGGACGATCGCGAAGTTCAGCTGCCCCGGCTTCGCCACGGCGATGCCGTCGGCGATCGTCGGAGAGATCGTGATCGCGGTCGGCTCGCCGCTCGCGAGCGAGAGCGGGTACGGCGCCGCGTTGGCCGCCTGCACGCCGATGACGCGGAGCGTGCGCCCCTCCTCGGCCGCCTTCTGCTTGGCCGCCGAGGCGACCCCGGCGATGAGGCCGCCCCCGCCGATGGGCACCACGATGGTCTCGACGGCGGGGGCCTGCTCGAGGATCTCGAGGCCGACCGTGCCCTGGCCGGTGATCACGTCGGGGTGGTCGTAGGGAGGAACGAAGACCGCGCCGGTGCGCTCGGCGAACTCCGCCGCCGCCGCGAGCGCCTCGTTGAAGATGTGCCCGCTCAGCACCACGTCAGCGCCGTAGTCACGGGTGGCCGCGAGCTTGGGCAGCGCGACGCCGATCGGCATGAAGATCGTGGCCTTGATCCCCAGCTCCCGCGCCGCGTAGGCGACGCCCTGCGCGTGGTTGCCGGCCGAGGCCGCCACGACTCCGCGGGCCCGCTCCTCCGGGGTGAGCCGCGACATCCGGAACACGGCTCCGCGGATCTTGTAGGAGCCGGTGCGCTGGAGGTTCTCGCACTTGAGGAACACGGGCGAGCCGAGGACCTGCGCGAGGAAGGTGCTCGTCTCCATGGGGGTGGCGGCGATGACGGGGGCGAGGACGGCGCGGGCCGCCTCGAACTCGTGGAGGGCGGGTCCGACGACGCGGCTAGTCTGCATGCTCTGCGGCAACTCTCTCGGGGGTTCGGGTCGGCGAGCGCCAGGCTCCGCTCGCGACGTACTTGACCATGACGTTGAGTGTGGCCACGACGGGCACCGCGAAGAAGGCGCCGGCGATGCCGCCGATGATCGAGCCTCCGGCCACAGCGAGCACGACGGCCAACGGGTGGACCTTGACCGCCGACCCCATGATCAGCGGCTGGAGGATGTGGCCCTCGAGCTGCTGCACCGCGAGGACGACGATCAGCAGGAAGAGCGCGATCAGCGGTCCGTTGTAGACCAGCGCGATGAAGACGGCCAGCGCCCCCGTCACCACGGCGCCGATGACCGGCACGAAGGAGCCGAGGAAGACGAGCACGCCGATCGGGATGGCCAGCGGGACGCCGAGGAGGAAGGAGCCGAGGCCGATGCCGACCGCGTCGACGAAGGCGACCAGGATCTGCACCTTCACGAAGTTGGTCAGCGTCACCCACCCTGCGCGGCCGGCGCCGTCGACGGCTCCGCGGGCGCGGCGCGGGAAGAGGCGGACGACCCAGCTCCAGATGTTCGGCCCGTCGATGAGGATGAACAGCGTCGAGAAAAGGGTGAGCAGCACGCCCGTCAGCAGGTGGCCGACGGTCGAGCCGACGCTGAGCGCGCCGCTGACCAGCATCCCCGAGTCCTGCTGCAGGGCCGTGAGCGCCTGCTGCGCGTACTGGTTGATGTCGGTCTCGGTGAGGTGGAGCGGCGACTCGAGGAGGAAGGCCTTGAAGTCGTCGTAGGACTGCACCGTCTGCCGGCTGAGATCGTCGAAGCCGGAGTAGACCTGGGTGACGACGAGGAAGAGGAGCCCGCCGATCACCACGACGATCCCCAGCTCCGCCAGGACGACGGCGGCCCACTTGGGCCAGCGGTGGCGCTGGAGGAAGCTCGAGAACGGCACGAGCAGGGCGGCGATCACGATCGCGAGCAGGAGCGGGATGACGATCAGCCGCAGCTCGATGACGAGCAGCACCAGCACCGCGAGCGCCGCGACCACGACGAGGACGCGCCAGGCCCAGGCGCCGGCGATGCGCATCCCGTCGCTCACGAAGGCCGAATCGGCGACGGGAGCGGGCCGGGAGGGGGCGGCCGGGGCGACGGGCGCGGCGGGCTGGACGGCGCGCGGGCCGGAGGTGCGGCGGGACCTGCCGAGTCTCATCTGTCCAGACTAGGCCCCGGCGCATACCCCGCGCGGTATCCCCGGGGAGTGCTCATGCGGCGGCGCCGATCGCCGCCTGCTCCGGTGCCGGAGCGACCGCGACCGGGCGCCGCGCGGGCAGCACGCCGACCCGCTCCCCCGGCTCGAGGCGGTGCCCCGACGCGTGCTGGACGGTGACCTCCTCGCCCGTCGCCAGCCGGACTGTCGAGCGCCGCACCGGCCCCAGGAAGCTCGAGGCGAGGACGACTCCGGGCAGGGAGTCGGGAGCGCCGTCGGCCACGACGGCGAGGTCCTCGGGGCGGAGGAACACCGACACAGGCCCGTCCGCTACCGCCGCGTCGACGAGCGGCAGGCGCACGCCGAGCGCGAGGACCGATCCCGACGAGACCGTCCCCGCGACCACCGTCGAGAGGCCGACGAAGCGGGCCGTGAAGGCGGTCGCCGGGCGCGCGTAGAGGTCCTCCGGTGCACCCAGCTGCTCGATCCGCCCGGCGTTCATCACCGCGACGCGGTCGGCGACGGCGAGCGCCTCCTCCTGGTCGTGCGTGACGAAGAACGTGGTGATGCCGATCTCGGACTGCAGGCGCTTGATCTCGTCGCGCAGCTGGACGCGGACTTTCGCGTCCAGGGCCGACAGGGGCTCGTCCAGCAGCAGCACCCGCGGCCGCGTGACGAGGGCGCGCGCGAGCGCCACCCGCTGCTGCTGGCCGCCGGAGAGCTCGTGCGCGTAGCGGTCGCCGAGGGCGCCGAGGCCCACGACCTCCAGCGCCTCCCCCGCGGCCGCCCGGCGCTCGCGCGCCCCGACTCCCCGGGTGCGCAGCCCGAACTCGACGTTCTCGCGCGCCCGCAGGTGCGGGAAGAGCGAGTACGACTGGAAGACCATGCCCATGTCGCGCTTCGCGACGGGGACGTGGGCGACGTCCTCCTCGTCGACGAGGATCCGCCCCGCGTCGATCCGCTCGAGACCACTGAGGGCTCGCAGGGCTGTGGTCTTGCCGCAGCCGGAGGGGCCGAGCAGCGCGATGAACTCGCCCGGGGCCACGTCGAACGAGACGCCGTCGAGCGCTCGCGCGGAGCCGTAGTGCCGCTCCACGTCGACGAAGCGCACGCGGGCGCCGGGGAGGGTGGGAGCGGTCACGAGGAGCCTTTCGAGGAGCGCGCCCGGCCCGTCGGCAGGCCGATCCGCGCGAGGCGGCCGATCCCGATCAGGAGGGCGAAGGCGAAGAGGAGGGAGAGCAGCGAGAAGATCACGGCGACGTAGGCGTCGGACTTCGACACCTGCACCAGGCCGGTCTGGAGGGTGGTGCGGCTGAGGAGCGAGGCGATCGTGTACTCGCCGAGGACGACTGCGACGGTGATCAGCGCGGCCGCGACCAGGCCCCGGCGCAGGTTCGGCAGGAGGACCCTCCCGAGCACCGCGAGCGGGCCCGCGCCGAGCGAGCGGGCCGCCTCCGAGAGCGTCACGGCGTCGAGACCGGCGAGGTCCGCCGCCACGGCGCGGTAGGCGTAGGGCAGGACCAGCACCCCGTAGGCGAGAGCGAGCGTCCACGGCGCGGAGCCGGCGAGCTCGGTGACCACGGAGTAGACCGGCGCGAGGCCGACGACGAGGACGATGGCGGGCACGGTCAGCGGGAGCAGGCAGACCAGCTCCAGAGCCCGGCGCAGGCGCGGGAGCCGGATCTCGACGAGCAGCATCGTCCGCACCAGCAGGATCAGGACGATGAGGGCGGTGACGACGGCGAGGACCAGCGAGTTTCCGATCCCCTGGAACAGCGAGCGGTAGGCGCGCTCGTTCTCCGGGTCGAGGATCGCCGTCCAGTGCGCGAGGTCGTGGCCGCCGGCGCCGCGGAGCGTGAACTCCGCCATCGCGACGATCGGGACGGCGAACACCAGCCCGGTGATCACGAGCACCGCCCCGGACAGGAGCCGCGCGGGCCTCATCGCTGCCACCGCCGGGCCCGGCGCTGCAGCAGCGCGTACCCGGACATCAGGACCACCATCACCGCGAGCATCCCGAGCGCGAGGGCGCCCGCGAGGTTCTCGCGGCCCAGCACCGTCTCGCTGACCAGCGCGGCGCGGATCTGGAGGGGGACGATCTGCGCGCCCTGGCTGATCAGCGCCGCCGCGGTGGCGAAGGAGGAGAACGCGTTCGCGAACAGGAGCAGCACGCAGCCGAGGAACGACGGCGCCAGCACCGGGAGGGCCACGTGCAGCCAGTAGCCGAGCCGGCCCCCGCCGAGCACCGCGTTCGCCTCGGCCCACTCCGGACGCAGGCCCTCGAGCGCGGGCAGGAACGTGAGCACCATCAGGGGCACCTGGAAGTAGAAGTAGAGGTAGGGCAGGACGAGCCCGGGCAGCTGGTAGAGCCACACGCCGTCGGCGTAGAGGTCGACGCCCGCTCCCGCGAGGAGGGTGGTCACCAGCCCCTGCACGCCGATCGTCGCGATGAACGCGAACGCGAGCATCACCCCGCCGAACTGCGCGAGGACGCTCGCCGCTGCATCGACGACGGTCCGGAGCGCCCCGCGCGGATCGGAGCCGAGCAGGGCCAGGCACACGACCGCGCCCAGCACCGCGCCGACGACGGCGGTCACGGCCGAGAGCCCGAGCGACGCGCCGAAGGCGGACAGCACGACGGGATCCCCGAGCGCGAGCACGTTAGCCGTGGTGAAGCGGCCGTCTCCGTCCGTGAATCCGGTCGCCACGGCGAGGACCGTGGGGACGGCCAGGAACAGCAGGACGTAGAGCGCGAAGGGGGCGACGCCCAGCACGGCCGGGGTGCCGCGCCGTCCCCGGGGCGCGGACGCCCCGGAGACGGCCTCGGCGGGAGCGGTGGTCACTGGATCGCCGGGGCCCACTTCTCGGCGAGGAGCGACGAGGCCGCCTCGGTCTGCTCCTCCGTGAACTGGACGAGGTCGGAGGGAGCGGCGCCGACGGCGTCGAGCGCGTCCTGGTCGACCGTGCCGGCCTCGGTCATCGCGGCCAGACGCACCGGGTAGGCGCCGGCGGCGAGGTAGAGGTTCTGCGCGGCGTCGGAGTAGAGGTACTCCTGCCAGAGCCGCGCGGCCGCCGGGTGCGGAGCGTCGGCGTTGACCGCCTGGTTGTAGTAGCTGCCGACGGCGGAGCCCGGGAGGACGGTCGTCGTCCACTCGCGGGTGCCCTCGTTCGCCTTCCCGGCGGCGAGGTTGTTGTAGCTCCAGTCGAAGACGACCGGGGTCTCGCCCGAGGCGATGGTGGCGTCGGTCGGGTCCAGCGGCAGGAAGTTGCCGGCGTCGTTCAGCTTCTCGAAGAAGTCGATCCCCGCCTGGACGTCGGCGGCGGAGCCGCCGGACTGGAGAGCCGCGAGCTGCACCGCGGCCGCGGCGGCTCCCGCCTGGGTCGGGTCGCCGTTGATCGCGACCGAGCCGCGGTAGTCGGCGCCGAGGAGGTCCTCGAGCGACGTGGGCGCAGGCACCGCGTCCGCGTCGAACCCGATCGACATCAGGCCGGTGTAGTCGTTGACCCAGAGGCCCGACTCCTCCTTGTTCCCCTCGGGGATGTCGTCCCAGGACTCGACCTTGTACGGCGCGAACACGTCCGTGTTCGCCAGAGCGACGGCCGGCCCGAGGTCGAACACGTCGGGAGCGGTGTCCTGCCCGGCGAGGTTCTCCGCCGTGCTGATCTCCTCCGCGGAGGAGACGTCGGGGTCGGCGGAGTTCACGGTGATGCCGTACTCGTCCTCGAAGCCGCTGATCAGCTCGCCGTAGTTCGCCCAGGTGTCGGGCAGGGCGATGACGTTGAGCTCGCCCTCGGCCTTCGCGGCCTCGACCAGGGCGTCCAGCCCGCCGAGGTCCGCGGCGGACGTGGCGGACGCCGCCTCCGCGCCGCCGCCGTCGGACGAGGCGGTGGCGCCGCCGGAGCAGGCCGAGAGCGTGAAGACGAGGGCGGTGCCGGCGGCGGCGACCGCGGCGGCGCGCGACAGGCGCTGAATGGTCAAGGGTCCTCCAGGAGTCGGGTGGGCCGCCCCGGTGGGACGGCCTCGGGCACGGTAGGAGCGCCGCGAGTCGGCGAGGGAGCGCGGCGGTCAATGCCGGGCGAACGCCGGGGGCCGAATCGGGGACGGCGATGTCGGGGGCGTTCGCTAGCGTGGGCGGACCATGACCGAGCAGCTCTCCGCCGCGCTGGCGCGCCGCATCGCCCTGGCGGCGCAGGGGTTCAGCGTCCCCCGTCCGTCCCGGGTCGACGCGCGCCGGGTGCGCGCCGCCGTGGACCGGATCCGCCCGCTCCAGCTCGACTCGGTGAACGTCTTCGAGCGGAGCCACTACCTGCCGCTGCTCGCGCGGCTCGGCCCGTACGATCGCTCCCTCCTCGACGCAGCGGCCTTCTCCCCCGACGGCCCCTACGTCGAGTACTGGGCCCACGAGGCCGCCCTCGTCCGCCGCGAGGACCTCCCGCTCTACCGCTGGCGGATGGAGCACTACCGCCGGGTCCGCCTGCCCGAGCACGAGGGCTGGGCCCACGAGAACCGCGCCACCCTCGACTGGCTCCGCGCCGCGCTCGCCGACGGTCCCCTCCGCGCCTCCGAGATCGAGCACGAGGCCAACGTCCGCACGGGCCCCTGGTGGGGCTGGTCCGACATCAAGCGCGGCCTCGAGGTCCTGTTCCGCTGGGGCGAGGTGGTGACGGCGGGGCGCACGCGCTTCGAGCGCTCCTACGGTCTCGCCGAGCGGCTCCTCCCGAGCGCGGTGCTCGATGCCAACGTGCCCCTCCCCGACGCCGTCCGCGAGCTCGTGCGCCGGGCGGCCCGGGCCCATGGGATCGGCACCCTCGGCGACCTGGCCGATTACCACCGGCTGCTCCAGTCCCCCACGCGCGTCGCGATCGACGAGCTGGTCGAGGCGGGCGAGCTCGAGCGCGTCGAGGTGCGCGGCTGGGAGCGGGGCGGGCGACCCGTGCCGCTCTGGCGGCACGTCGACGCCCGACGCCCCCGCACGCTCCGGGCGGACGCGCTCCTCTCGCCGTTCGACCCCGTGGTCTGGCACCGGCCGAGGGCCGAGCTGTTCTTCGGCTTCCACTACCGGATCGAGATCTACACCCCGGCCGAGCAGCGGGTCCACGGCTACTACGTCCTCCCCGTGCTCCTCGACGACGTGATCGCCGCACGGGTCGACCTCAAGAGCGAGCGCAAGCGCCGGGTCCTCCTCGTGCAGGCCGCCTGGCTCGAGCCGGGGGCCCCGGCCGACACGCCGGAGCGGCTCGCCGCACTGCTGGTCGAGGCGGCGGCCTGGCAGGGCCTCGACGCCGTCGAGGTCGTCGGTCGCGGCGACCTCGCGGCCGCCCTCGCCGCAGCACTGAGGAGGATCGCGTGAGCGCGCCCGGCGGCGTCCTGGCGCTGGCGCTCTCGGAGCGCTGCGTCGCCCGTCTGCTCGAGCGCGGGAGCGTCGTCGGGGTCGGCACGGGCGAGCTCGCCCACGCGGCCGGCGTCTCCCTCCGGACCTTCCACCGGTACCTCGGCGGGAAGGAGGACTGCGTGCGCCCGGTGCTCGCCGCCGCGATCGCAGCGATGGGACGCGCCCTCCTCGAGCGCCCGGCCGCCGAGCCGCTGAACGCGGCGCTCGGCCACGCCTTCGCCGCGGCGGCCTCCGGTCCCCAGCTCGACCGCACCCTCCGGCTGATCCCCCTGCTCACCGAGACCTCGGCGATGCGCGCCGTCTGGGCGCAGTCGCTGCACGACGGCGAGGAGGCGCTGACGCCGTTCCTCGCGGAGCGGATGGGGCTCGGCCGCACGTCCCCGCACCGGGCGGCCGTCCTGGCCACCGTCGTCCTCGCCCTGGTCCGGCGGGCGCTGGTCGACGCGGCGGCGAGCGGCATCGACCCGGCGCCGGTCTTCGCCGAGTACCTGACGACCGTCGACGGCGGTCCGCTCGCGGCTCCGACCGGATGACGTCCCGTCCGGCGCGGTGACGGGCGCACCTCTGACCGAAGCGGGATGCGGTGCGGGGCGGCGATCGTCGACGGGGCGTCGGCCGGATCGGCCTGCTAGAAGCGCGAGCCCATCTCGGAGAGGCGGGCGACGCGGTCCGCGATCGGCGGGTGGGTCGCGAAGAGGCGCGCGACCACCCCCGGCTTCGACGGGTCGGCGATCCAGAGGTGCGCCATCGAGCTGTTCTGCCGCTGCATCGGCCGGCCCGCGAACTCGAGCTTGAGCAGGGCGCGGGCGAGGGCGCCGGGGTGGCGGGTCGTCAGCGCGCTGGTCGCATCGGCGAGGTACTCGCGCTGGCGGGAGATCGAGAGCTGCACGACCGAGGCGACGATCGGCGCGAGGACCATCGACACCAGCCCGACGATCAGGAGCGCCGGGTTGCCCCCGCCGTTGCCGTTGCCGCCCCGCCCGAAGAAGGCCAGGCGGAGGAAGGCGTCCGAGAGGAAGCCCACCGCGACGACGAGACCGAAGACGATCATCGAGACGCGGATGTCGTAGTTGCGGACGTGGCCCAGCTCGTGGGCCATCACGCCCTCCAGCTCGGCGTCGTCCATGATCGCGAGCAGGCCCGTCGTCGCAGCCACGACGGCGTGCTCGGGATCACGGCCGGTCGCGAACGCGTTCGGCGCCGGGTCGTCGATCAGGTACACCTTCGGCATCGGCGTGCCCGTCGCGATCGAGAGGTTCTCGACGATGCGGTAGAGCCTCGGCTCGTCCGCCTTCTCCACCGCCACGCCGCCGCTGAGCGCGACCGCCTGGCGAGCGGCGAAGAAGTACTGGAAGAACGCGTACGCGGCGGCGATCACGAGCACCACCACGACGATCGCCGTGCTGCGGTAGACCGCTGCAGCCAGGGCGCCCAGGCCGCCGATGATCGCCAGGAACAGGACGAGGATCAGGACCGTGTTGCGCTTGTTGCGGGCGATCGCGCTGTACACGGCGGCTGCCTAGAACTGGACGCGCGGGGGCTCCGAGATCGCGGCGAGATCGCCGACCTCGAAGAACTCGCGCTCCGAGAAGCCGAGCCGGCGCGAGAAGAGCGTGTTCGGGAAGACCTTCACCTTGGTGTTCATCTCGCGTACGCCGCCGTTGTAGAAGCGCCGGGCCGACTGGATCTTGTCCTCGGTGTCGACCAGCTCGCCCTGCAGCTGGAGGAAGTTCTGGCTCGCCTGCAGCTGGGGGTACGCCTCCGCGACCGCGAAGATCGACTTCAGAGCGCTCTGCATGTGGTCCTCGGCGACCGACGCCTCCGCCGGGCCCTGGGCCTGCAGCGTCTCGGCGCGAGCCTGCGTCACCGACTCGAAGACCTGGCGCTCGTGCGAGGCGTAGCCCTTCACGGAGTCGATCACGTTGGGGATCAGATCCGCGCGGCGCTTCAGCTGGACGGTGATGTCGCTCCACGCCTCGTCCACGCGGACGTTGAGGGTGACCAGCGAGTTGTACGTCGCCCAGAGGTAGACCCCGAGGATGACGACGAGCGCGACGACGACGATGAGCGGGACGAGCCATTCCATGCCGTCCAGTGTAGGGACGGCGCGCTCCCCGGCACCTGTCGATGAGGCGCATTCGCAGGGGCGGGTCGGCCCTACTTGAGGGTCTTCTGCAGCAGGACGGTGCTGAGCCAGCGCTCGAACTTGAAGCCGACGCGGCCCATCCGGCCGACCTCGACGAATCCGAACTGCGCGTGCATCGCCAGCGACGCCTCCGCGCCCTTGTCGGCGATGACGGCCATGATCTGACGGATCCCCACGGCCTTCGCGCGCTCGAGGAGCTCGGCCATCAGCGCCCGGCCGAGGCCCTTCCCGGTGGAGGCCGCCCGCAGGTAGATCGAGTTCTCCACGGTGAAGCGGTACGCCCGCTTGGAGGACCACGGCGACACCATCGCGTAGCCGAGGATCTGGCCCGACGGCGAGACGGCCACGATGAAGGGCAGCCCGAGCTTCTGGTTGCGGGTGAACTTCGTCCGCCACTCCTTCAGCGTCGAGTCGTCCTCGTCGAAGGTCACCACCGTGTTGCGCACGTAGTGGTTGTAGATCTCGCGGATGTCCGGGAGGTCGGCGTCGCGGGCGTCGCGGATCTCGAACGAGAAGCCGGGCTCGGGAGGCGGCGCCTTCCGCAGGTGCGGCGGCAGGACGCGCCGGCTCTCGTACTCTTCCTCAAGCATCCGGCTCCCCTTCGGCTCCGCCCATCGATCCGGGCCAGCGTAGCCGCCCCGCGGGCGAGCGCCCGGTCACGCGAGAGCACTCCAGTCGACCGGCTCCGCGCCGCGCTCCTCCAGGAGGGCGTTGGCGCGGCTGAACGGCCGGGAGCCGAGGAAGCCGCGCGAGGCCGACAGCGGGCTGGGGTGCGCGCTCTCGATCACTCCGGCCTCCCCCAGCATCGGGCGGAGCGACGCGGCGTCGCGGCCCCAGAGGATCGCGACGAGAGGCGCGTCCCGGGCGGCCAGCGTGCGGATCGCGTGCTCGGTGACCACCTCCCAGCCCTTCCCGCGGTGCGAGGCGGGAGCACCGGGGGCGACGGTGAGGACCCGGTTGAGCAGCATCACGCCGCTCGAGGTCCAGCCGCTGAGGTCGCCGTGCTCGGGCGGCTCGACGCCGAGATCGTCCCGGAGCTCGCGGTGGATGTTCTGCAGGCTCCTCGGCAGCGGGCGCACGTGGCGCTCGACCGCGAAGGACAGCCCGATCGGGTGCCCGGGCGTCGGGTACGGGTCCTGTCCGACGATGAGGACGCGCACGTCCGCGAGCGGGGCGGCGAAGGCGCGGAGCACGTCGCGGCCCGCGGGGAGGTAGGGCCGACCGGCCGCGACCTCGCCGCGGAGGAAGTCGCCCATCGCGGCGATGTCCCCGGCGACGGGGGCGAGGGCCTCCGCCCAGCCCCGGTCGATCAGTCCCGAGGCCGCGAGCTCCGCGAGGTCCACCGGGTCAGCCCGCCGCGAGCGTCGCGACGACGACTCCGGCGTCGCTGCCGCTCACGCGCCACACCGAGCCGGCGCCACCGACGCGGAGCGCGCCGGTGCCGACGATCAGCACGGTGGACTCGTCGAGCGCGACGCCGCCGTCGACCAGGCCCGCCTCGACGGCCGCGACCAGGCGACCGAGGGTCCCCCACTGCGCCGCGTGCACGTCGACCGTCACGTCGATGAGGCCGATGCCCTCGAGCACCGTGACCTCGTCGAGCTCCTCCGCCGCGCCCTCCGGGACGACGGCGACGCCGCCGATCCGGTGGCCGCCGACGAGGGCGCGATCGGCCGCGACGGCGGCCCCCGCCGAGTAGCCGGCGTACGGCACTCCGGAGGAGACGAGATCGCGCAGCCGCGGGAAGCAGGCCTCGAGCGCGTCGCGGTAGGCCGGGGTCAGTCCTCCGCCGACGAAGATCCCGTCGACGTCGTCGAAGACCGCGGGAGCGATCCGGCCGCCCTCCGGCTTCATCACGGCGAACGCGTCGAGCGGGCCGACCGTCGCGAGCAGTGCCGCGTAGCCGGCGTAGGCCTCCGGGCCGAGCCCGTCGTGGACGACGACGATCGCGATGCGCGGGCCCTCGATCCGGCCGGCGTCGACCGCGTGGGCGCGCGCCTCCGCGAGGAACGCCCCGTACAGCTGCTGGTCGTGCTCGACGCCGCCTCCGCCGCCGATGAGGTGGACGCTCACTCGTCGTCCTCGGCGAGGGCTCCGTCCACCGGGGGCAGAGCCGACCAGGGGAAGACGATCCAGCGCGGGGTGCGGCGCCAGAAGAAATCGGGCTCGAGCACCGTGCGCGGCTTCGTGTAGAGGGTCACGGTGCGCACCTCGGCACCCATCGCGCGGATGAGCTTCACCGAGAGGGCGAGGGTGTGGCCGGAGTCGGAGACGTCGTCGACCAGGAGGATGCGCTTGCCGCGCACGGACGCCTCGTCGAGCAGCGGCGGCAGCACCACGGGCTCCGCCAGGCGCGCCTCGACGCCGGTGTAGAACTCGACGTTCAGCGCGCCGCAGCTCTTGATGCCGAGCGCGTAGGCCACGGCGCCCGCGAGGAGCAGACCTCCGCGCGCGATGGCGACGACCAGCTCCGGCCGGTAGCCCGACGCGACCACGTCGTCGGCCAGGTGCCGAGCGGCGTCGCCGAACTCGAGCCAGCCGAGCACCTCCTTCTCCGTGGCGGCGAGGAGGGCGGCGGAGTCGTCGGCGTCGGAAACCATGAGGGACAGGCTAGGCCGTCGCGGGCCTCCGCGTCACATCGGTCAGGCGCGCGGGGCCAGGGGTCCCTTCGCGACCTTGTGCGGGGCCGCCTGCGCGACCGGCTTGATGGTCACCAGGTCGAGGTTGACGTGGGCGGGGAGCTCCACCGAGGAGACGATCGCAGCGGCGACGTCCTCCGCGACCAGCGGGTGGGGGACCTCGGCGTAGACCGCGTCGGCGCGCTCCCGGTCGCCGCGGAAGCGGACCAGCGAGAACTCGTCCGTGTGCACCATCCCCGGCGCGATCTCGATCACGCGGATCGGCTCGCCGGCCAGCTCGAGCCGCAGCACGGCGACCAGCGCGTGCGCGGCGTGCTTGGCGGCGTTGTACCCGCCCCCGCCCTCGTAGGCGACGTGGCCGGCGATCGAGGTGACCGTCACGATGTCCGCGGAGGTGCCGCTCCCCCGGATCCCGGCGCGCAGCAGCGGGAGCAGCGCGCTGGTCACGAGCTTCACCGAGAGCACGTTGATCTCGAACATGCGGCGCCAGTCCTCGGGGTCGGACTTCTCGACCGAGTCGAGTCCGAGCGCACCGCCCGCGTTGTTCACGAGGGCGTGCACGGGCCCGGAGGAGGCGAGGTGGTCGCGCAGAGCGTCGACCTGGGCGGCGTCGGTGAGGTCGGCGGCGAAGTACCCGGCGCCGGTCTCGGCGGCGAGCGCCTCCAGCCGGTCGCGCCGGCGCGCGACGGCGACGACCTTCCAGCCGTGGTCGCGGAACAGGCGGACCGTGGCCGCCCCGATCCCTGAACTCGCTCCTGTCACGACAACGCGTCGATCCACGCCCGTCCCCTTCCGTCAAGCCTCGGACACCCTCGACTCCGTCGTCGCAGCCCAACGCTAGTCTGGCCGCGTGCCGCCCGCCGACCCGGTTCCCGCGACCGCCGGGACAGCCGTCACCCAGAAGCGCCGCGTGCCCCTTTGGGACAACGCGCGCTTCGTCTGCGTGACCCTCGTCGTGATCGGGCACGGCGTCCAGCGGCTGACGGCCAACTCCGACACCTCGCTCATCGTCTACCTGACGATCTACGCCTTCCACATGCCGGCCTTCGCGATCATCTCGGGCTACTTCTCCAAGAGCGGCGCACCGAGCGGGCGCGCGATGCGGCGGGTGCTGACCGACATCCTCCTGCCCTACCTGATCATGGAGACGATCTGGACCCTGGTGCAGTTCCTGGTCGAGGGGAAGCAGGAGTTCAACCCGACGAAGCCGAGCTGGACGCTGTGGTTCCTGCTCGCGCTGGGCATCTTCCGCCTCGTCCTCCCCTACCTGGCGCTGCTGCGCTGGCCGCTGCTGATCAGCGTGGTGCTCGCGGTCGGGGTCAGCTACTACGACAACATCGACTCGACCTTCTCGCTCGCACGCGCGATCGGGATCCTGCCGTTCTTCGTGTTCGGCTGGCGCCTGCGCGGCTTCGCCCCCGGCGGCCGCTCCGCCGTCGACCGCTGGCTCGATCAGCCGCCGTCGCGGGTGCTCCTCGCCCGGATCCTCGCCGTCGTCCTCTTCGCGGTCACGGCGGTCGTCATGACCGTCAACATCGAGGCGTTCCGAGCGGCGGACCTGCGCTACTGGTTCTTCTACGACCGCCCCTACGACGCCCTCGGCGAGACCCAGTGGTGGGCCGGGCTGGTGCGGCTGGCCCTGATGGCCGGAGCGGTCGTGCTCTCGCTCGCGCTCTTCGCGCTGGTTCCGCGCCGCCGCACCCCGCTCACCGCCTGGGGGCAGTCGACGATGTACGTCTACCTCCTCCACAGCTTCGTCCTCTATCCGCTGCGGGAGTCCGGGATCCTCTCGCGGACGGAGAGCACGCTCGCCCTCGTGCTGATGATCGTGTTCTGCATCGCGGTCTCGGTCGTGCTCTCGCTCGGCTGGACCCGCACCGTCTTCCACCGGCTGGTCGAGCCCCGCGCGGCCTGGCTCTTCGCCCCGGCGGCCGACGAGAGGCCCCGGCGCCCGGACCGCGCCGACCCCACGGGCGCCAAGCGCGACCGGCAGCCCGAGCGGCGCTGACGGCCGTTACCCCGTGTGTCGGCGGTCCTGGCCGCCCGGCGGGCCCCCGCGTACGCTCGTCGCGACGGAGAACGGCCCCGTCCCCGACCCGACGATCCGATGGGAAGCACCATGACCGACTCCGAGAAGTGGCAGTTCGAGACCAAGCAGATCCACTCGGGCGCCGCGCCGGACCCGGTGACCAAGGCCCGCGCGACGCCGATCTACCAGACCACCTCCTACGTCTTCGACAACGCGGAGCACGCCCAGAACCTGTTCGCGCTGGCCGAGTTCGGGAACATCTACACCCGCATCCAGAACCCGACCCAGGCGGTCGTGGAGGAGCGGCTCACCGCCCTCGAGGGCGGCTCCGGCGCCCTGCTGCTCGCCTCGGGCCAGGCCGCCGAGACCGCGGCCGTGCTGAACATCGCCCAGGCCGGCGACCACATCGTCTCGTCGTCCTCGATCTACGGCGGCACCTACAACCTCTTCAAGTACACCCTCGCCAAGCTCGGCATCGAGACGACCTTCGTCGAGAACCAGGACGACCGCGAGGAGTGGCGCCGCGCCGTCCGCCCGAACACGAAGCTGTTCTTCGCCGAGACCGTCGGCAACCCCAAGATCAACATCCTCGACATCCGCACCGTGGCCGATGTCGCGCACGACGCCGGCGTGCCCCTGATCGTGGACAACACCATCGCGACGCCCTACCTGATCCGCCCCTTCGAGCACGGCGCGGACATCATCGTGCACTCGGCGACGAAGTTCCTCGGCGGCCACGGCACGGTCATCGGCGGAGCGATCGTCGACGGCGGCCGCTTCTCGTGGACCGCGAACGCCGAGCGCTTCCCCGGCCTCACCACGCCGGACGAGTCGTACCACGGCGCCGTCTACACGGACGCGGTCGGCGACTCCCTCGCCTACATCATCAAGGCCCGCGTTCAGCTGCTGCGCGACCTCGGCGCCTCGATCGCCCCGGCGAGCGCCTGGCAGCTCATCCAGGGCATCGAGACCCTCTCGCTCCGGATCGAGCGCCACGTGCAGAACGCGCAGGAGATCGCGGAGTACCTCGAGAACCACTCCGACATCGCCTCGGTGAACTACTCGGGCCTGCCCACCTCGCCCTGGTACGCCGCGGCCAACCGCTACGCGCCAAAGGGCGTGGGCGCGGTGCTCTCGTTCGAGCTCAAGGGCGGAGTGGACGCCGGCCGGGCCTTCGTCGACTCGCTGGAGCTGTTCTCGCACCTGGCCAACATCGGCGACGTCCGCTCGCTCGTCATCCACCCCGCGTCGACCACGCACTCGCAGCTCTCGCCCGAGCAGCAGCTGACCGCCGGCGTCACTCCGGGCCTGGTGCGCCTGTCGGTGGGACTCGAGAACGTCGACGACCTCCGCGCCGACCTCGACCAGGCCCTCCGCGCCGCGCGCGCCGTCGTCGAGGCCTCCCGCGCGAACGCCTGAGGCCCCTCGGCGCCCTGACGGGGTCCCCGTCCTCGGGGATCGCGTCGGGGCGCTCCGCGCGCAGGCGGAGGAGCGCGGGAGCAGGGCGTAACAAACGGCTCCGCCCCGCGGCGCTCTGACACGATGGACAGCGCTATGGACTGGCAGCAGACACTCGAGGACACGGTCCCGTCGGCGTTCGTCACCGAGCGCCAGCTCCTCTCGGTCATCGGCAAGCCGCCCGCCACCGGAGCCTGGCGCGACGGCGACCACCCGGGCGGGCGCCGCTTCGTCGACCTCGGCCCGTTCGACTTCGAGGCGGGCGGCCGCCTCCCCCACGCCCGCATCGCCTACGAGACCTGGGGCGCGCTGAACGAGCGCCGCGACAACGCCGTCCTCGTCCTGCACGCGCTGACCGGCGACTCCCACCTGCTCGGCCGCGGCGATCCCGGCCACGCGACGGACGGCTGGTGGTCGGGACTCGTCGGCCCCGGCCTCGTGATCGACACCGACCGCTTCTTCGTGGTCGCCCCGAACATGCTCGGCGGGTGCCAGGGCTCCACCGGGCCCGCGTCCCTCGCCCCGGACGGCCACGAGTGGGGCGCACGGTTCCCGTACACGAGCATCCGCGACCAGGTGCGGGCGCAGGTGCAGTTCAGCGACCTGCTCGGCGTCGAGCGCTGGCACACCGTCATCGGCGGCTCGATGGGCGGGATGCAGGCGCTGGAGTGGGGGATCGACCACGCGGAGCGGGTCGCGCGCCTCGCGGTTCTGGCCGCTCCCCCGCGGGCCACGGCCGACCAGATCGCCCTCAACTTCGTGCAGCTCGAGGCGATCCGCAACGACGCGGCCTTCGCGGGCGGCTCCTACTACGACGCGGGCGACGGCCAGGGCCCGTACCACGGCCTCGCGCTCGCCCGCCGGATGGCACTGCTCAACTACCGCAGCCCCTCCGAGCTCAACGACCGCTTCGAGCGCAGCTGGCAGTCGGGGCTCAGCCCGCTCGGCGGCGGCGGCCGCTTCGCCGTGGAGTCGTACCTCGACTTCCACGGCAACAAGTTCACGCGCCGCTTCGACGCGAACAGCTACATCACGCTGGTCGAGGCGATGAACTCGCACGACGTCGGCCGCGGCCGGGGCGGCGAGGCGGCCGCCCTCTCCCGGATCACCAGCCCGACCCTCGTCCTCGGCATCGACAGCGACCGGCTCTTCCCGGTCGAGGGCCAGCGGATCATCGCGGCGCACGCTCCCGGCGCTCTCGACGGCGGAGAGGTCGCGGTGATCACCTCGACGTTCGGCCACGACGGGTTCCTCATCGAGGACGACGCGGTCGGCGCGCACCTCGCCCGGCTGCTGGCGCATCCCGCGACGGCCTGACCCGCCCGACTCCGGCGCGGTTCGACGCCCCGAACCGCGCCGACCGGCCCGGCCAGTGGCTATCGTGAGACGGGGGCCAGCCCCGCGCCACGACCGGAGGGGGCCAGAGCGTGCCGATGATCCGCAGCGCCCGCGAGCGCGATCGGCTGCTGCGCCACTCCGCCTGCGGGATCGGCCTGCTCACGGAGGCGGGGGCGCTCGGCATGGCCCTCATCCCCGGGACGCTCCAGCCCGCCGCCGTGCCGTTCGCCGTCGCGCTGCTCCTGGGCATGATGGCCGCCCACGTCGAGCTCGCCCGGACGGGGCGCCGCAGCCGAGTGATCGCCGTCGCCGTCGGCGGCCTGCTGCTGGGCTGGGGCCTCGCGCTAGGGCTCGCTCCGGGCGCCGACTTCGCCGGGTTCGTCCTGGTCAACACCGCGAACGCCGTGACCGCGAGCATCGCCGTGGTCGTGACGACGTCCGCGCGCCGACTGCTCCTGCTGCTGCCGGTGCTCCTCCCGAGCCTGATCCCGTCGGTGCTCGTCTCGAGCGGCACCATGATCCCCACCGTGGTCGTCCAGAGCCTGCTGCCCTGGGGCACGCTCTGCGGATTCGCCCTCTGGATCGGCACAGCGGTCCCTCGGGTGGTGCGGCGGATCGACAGCATCGGCAACGCGCACCGTGTGGAGCGCCTCGCCAGCGAGACGGAGGCGCAGCGCCGGCAGGGTGCGCGGCTCCTGCACGACACGGTGCTGGCCACCCTCACGCTCCTCGCGCACTCGGGCCGCGGAGTGTCGGTCGACGCGCTCCGGCAGCAGGCGGCGCAGGACGCGCAGCTCCTGCGCCAGCTCCGGCTCGGCGGGACCCCCACCCCGAGCGCGTCCGGCTCCTACCAGCTGACCAGCGTCACCTCCGCCCCCGCGGCCAACACCCTCGAGACCGTCCGCAACCGCTTCGGCCGGATGGGGCTCGACGTGATCTGGCACGGCTCCGGCCAGGTGGCGCTCACCGGCGCGGCCCTCGACTCCTTCGTGCTCGCCCTGGCGGAGTGCCTCGAGAACGTGCGCCGCCACTCCGGCGTCGCCTCGGCCGACGTGACGATCACCGAGGACGAGACGACCGTCCGCGCGATGGTCACGGACGCGGGCGCGGGCTTCGACATCGCGACCGTCCCCGACACGAAGCTCGGCTTCAAGGAGTCGGTGATCGCCCGGCTCGGCGACGTCGGCGGCCGCACCAGACTGTTCAGCGCCCCCGGATCGGGGACGACCGTGGTGCTGGAGGTCCCCAAGTGAGCCCCGCGCCGGAGTCGCGGGCCCCGCTGCTGGGACGCGTGCCCGCGACGCACGGCCGCTCCTCCCGGTCCGCCCGCTCGGTCCGCCGCCAGCAGGAGGGGCTCGGCACCAACTACCTCGGCAGCGGCCTCAACGGCATCGCCGCCGCGATCCTCGCCTACGAGCTGCTGATCTTCCTCTCGACCTCCGCCCGCTACAGCGACCTCGCACCCGCGGCGATCGCCTGGGTCCTCGTCGTCCTGGCCTTCGGGTCCACCGTCCTCGCGATCCACCTCGGCGGACGCCGCCTGCCGCTCCCGGTCTACCTCTGCTTCCTCGTCGCCCTCGGAGCCGCCGTCGTGCTCGACCTGGTGGCCGTGACCGACTCCGGCGCGGCCCGCACCGTCCCCACCGCCGCGGTCGCGGGCGCCGTCGCGCACGCCGCGCTGATCGTCCACCGGCGCGGGATCGAGATCCTCGCGGTGAGCGCCCTCATCGCGATCGCCGAGGTGATCGCGTTCCTCTCGATGGAGTCGGGCGGCGCGGGCGCGCTCTCGGTGCGCATCAGCGCCCTCGTGGTGACGATCGCGCCGGCCGTCGTCGTGGTCGTGATGATGCGCGGATTCCGCCGGATGGTTCAGCTCGAGATCGACCGCGCCCTCGTGCAGAGCACCACGCTCGGCCCGCGCTACGCGGTCGGGATGCTCGCCTCGGAGGAGCTCGCACGGCTCGACCTCGCCGCCGAGCGCCTCCTCGCCGAGGTGGGCGACGGCTCGGTCCGCCTGCCCCTCGACGCCCAGCGCGCCGCGCACGCGACCTCGCTCGCCACCCAGCTCCGCCTCCACCTCATCGAGGGGCGGCGCGAGACCTGGCTGCACCACGCCGTGCTCGAGTCCGAGCTGCTCGCGCCGCTCGTCGAGCTCGACGACCCGGACGGCACCGCCGGACTCCTCGGACACCAGCAGCGCGACGGGCTCCTCTCGGCGATCTGGCTGATCGCCGACAGCGCGACCGGGCTCGCCGTGGTCCTCCACGTCGAGTCGGGCAGCCCCCGCGATCCCGGAGCCGGGACGGCCGCCCGAGGACTGCTCGTGCCGATCACGCTCCGCTCCTCAGGCGCGCCCTTGCGCGGCGTCGATCCTGCGACGTGGGAGGCTATCGCTCAGGTCGGCGTCTTCCGCGACACCTCACGCGACGGGGAGCTCCGGATCGAGATCGACTGCCTGGTCGAGAATCCCGCCGACCGGTGAGCAGCCGCCGAGAGACCGCCGACGACCGCCGACCGAAGGACACCGATGACACCCACCGCTGACGCGAAGATCACTCTCGCGGTCGTGGACGACCACAAGATGCTCCTCGGAGCGCTCACGGAGTGGATCCGCGGAGCCGCCTCCGACATCCAGCTGGTGGCCGCGGTCGCCTCCTGGCCCGAGCTGCTCACGCACCCCGAGTTCCCCGTCGACGTCGTGCTCCTCGACCTCGACCTCAAGGACAACATCCCGATCTCGGTGAAGCTCTCGACCCTCAAGACCACCGGGGTGAAGACCGTGCTGATGAGCACCTACTCCGAGCCCGCCGTGGTCCGCGAGGCACTCGCCTCCGGAGCCCTCGGCTACCTCGTGAAGACCGAGGACGCGGACATGATCGTCGAGGCGATCCGCGCGGCCAAGGACGGCCACTCCTACATCTCGCACGAGCTCGACATGGCGCTCTCCACCGGCGACTCCGACGGAGCGCCGAAGCTCAGCGCGCAGGAGCGCCGCGTGATGGCCCTCTACGGCGGCGGCGAGCCGGTCAAGTCGGTCGCGTTCGAGCTGGGCATCTCGGAGGAGACGGCGAAGTCGTACCTCAAGCGGATCCGCGAGAAGTACCGCGTCGTCGGCATCGACGTCGGCACGAAAGTGGCGCTCCGCAAGCGCGCCATCCACGACGGGATCCTCATCGAGACGGACTGAGTCCTCTTCCGTGGCGGTCCCTGCCCACCACGGCGCGGTCGGCTTCACGACGTGGTGCGTTCCGCGGAGCGAGGTGCGTCGCCCGGCATCGATCCGCTGGCACGCGCATCGCTGTCGGCGGGCTCCACGAGGGCGCGGCGGTCCCCGCCCGCCGCGGCGCGGTCGACTTGAGGACGCGGCGCGCTCCGCGGAGCGAGGTGCGTCGCCCGGCATCGATCCGCTGACACGCGGATCACTGTCGGCGGGCTCCACGAAGGCGCGGCGGTCCCCGCCCGCCGCGGCGCGGTCGACTTCACGACGTAGTGCGTTCCGCAGAGCGGGGCGCGTCGCCCGGCATCGATCCGCTGACACGCGGATCACTGTCGGCGGGCTCCACCTCGTCGAGCGGCGGCCACCTGCTCCTGCGATCGAGCAGGGCGGGCGTGCCCGAGTCGTGCCGGTCAAGTAGCCGCGGGACGCGGCCTATCGAGAACCGCCAGGCACGGACAACGGGTCGCTGCTGGTCGAGAGGCCGCGGGACGCGGGGCATCGAGACCCACCGGACCGGGACTGCGAGTGCTCCTGCGGGCCCGCGTCAGGGGGCCAGGACGGCGACCGTCATGCCGGGCGTCGCGGCGGGGGCGTCCATCGCGGCGAGAGCGGCGGGCAGGTCCTCGAAGGCGATGGTGCGGCCGACGGAGTCGGCGGGGCGCAGACGGCCGGCGACGACGTCGTCGAGGAGGGCCGTGTAGCCGCTCCGGGCGATGCCGTGGCTGCCCAGCAGCTCCAGCTCCTGGGCGATGACCCGGCCGAGCGGGATCGCCGGTGCGGCGTCGGGCCCGAGGAGCAGACCCACCTGCACGTGCCGGCCGCGCGGACGCAGGGCGGCGATCGACGCCTCCGCGGTGACCCTGCTGCCGACGGCGTCGACCGCCAGATGCGCCCCTCCTCCGGTCGCCGCCCGGATCGCCTCGGCGGCACCCTCGCCTCCGGGGACGGTCACCGCCCCGAGCGCGGCCGCGGCCTCCCGCGCCGGGGCGGAGACGTCCGACGCCACCACGCGGGCCCCGGCCGCGAGCGCGACGATCACCGCGGAGAGGCCGACTCCGCCGCAGCCCAGCACCGCGACCCACTCCCCCGGGGCGACCCGGCCGCGCTCGTGCAGGGCGTGGTACGCGGTCCCGAAGCGGCAGCCGAGACCGGCCGCCTCGACGAAGCCGACGGAGTCGGGCAGGCGCACCAGGTTCAGGTCCGCACCCGGCACGGCCACCGCCTCGGCGAACGACCCGTCGAGGGTGAATCCCGGCTGCTGCTGGCGGAGGCACACCTGCGTCGCCCCCTCCCGGCACTGCTCGCAGTCGCCGCAGGCGAACACGAACGGCGCCGTGACCCGGTCACCGACCGCGAAGAGCGACACCTGGGCTCCCGTCGCGATCACCGTCCCGGCGAACTCGTGCCCGGGGATCTGCGGCAGGACGACCGAGTCGTCGTGCCCCTTCCACGCGTGCCAGTCGCTCCGGCACACCCCGGTCGCCGCGACGCGGACGACGACGCCGTCGACGGGGCAGACGGGCTCCGGGACCTCGACGATCGCGGGGAGGGCGGAGAAGGACGAGTAGCTCACGGCGCGCATGCCGAGAGTCTTCCAGAGGCCCTGGCCGCGCTCTGCTTACAGCGCGTCGACCGGGATGCCGCCGGTGCCCGGCTGGGCGGGCTCGCGGTGGACCGGGTAGACCGTGCCCCGGGCGCGGTCGATCGCGATGCTGCCGAAGGCGAGCACGATTCCGGCCGCGGTCAGGCCCACGCCGACCCAGATGGGCGACAGGTAGCCCAGTCCGGCGGCGATCGTCAGGCCGCCGAGCGCGGCACCCACCGAGTTGCCGATGTTCAGGGCGGAGTGGTTGAGCGCGGCCGCGATCGTCTGGCTGTCGCGCGCCACGTCCATCAGCCGGGTCTGGATCGCGGGCGACGCGGCCGCCGAGAAGCCCGCCGAGAGGAACGCGAACACCACCAGGCCGACGACCGACGAGGCCGACAGCGCGAGTCCGATCAGCGAGACGCCGACGCCGGCGAAGAACACCACCAGCGCCCGCCGCACGTCGCGGTCGGCGGCCCAGCCGCCGACGAGGTTGCCGACGGTCATCCCGAGGCCGATGACGACCAGGATCCACGGGACCGCGCCGAGCGGCAGGCCCGTCACCTCGGTCGCGAGCGGCGAGATGTAGCTGTACATCGCGAAGAGTCCGCCGAAGCCGATGGCGCCGACGAGGAGGGTCATCCAGACCTGCAGGCGCCCGAACGCCCGCAGCTCGTTGCGGACGGTCGCCGCCGGATTCCCGGGCTGCGCGGGCACCAGCAGCTGGACGGCCACGACGGTCAGCGCGAAGAGCACCGCGACCACGAGGTAGGCGCTGCGCCAGCCGGCCACCTGCCCGACCCAGGTGATCGCGGGCACGCCGACGACGTTCGCGATCGTGAGCCCGGAGAGGACGAACGCGACTCCCTTGCCGCGCTTGCCGGGACCCATCAGGTCGGCGGCGACCAGGGAGGCGATGCCGAAGTAGGCGCCGTGCGGGAGCGCGGCGACGAAGCGCGCGGCGAGGACGAGCGGGAAGCTCGGGAGCAGCGCCGAGCCGATCGTCCCGACGGTGAAGGCGACGAGGAGGGTCAGGAGGAGCCTCTTGCGCGGCCAGCGCGCCGCTGCGGCGGCGATGGTGGGGGCGCCGACCACGACACCGAGCGCGTAGGCCGAGATCAGCATCCCCGCCTGCGAGACGGCCTGCTCCTGGCTCGCGGCCCAGACTCCGGGGAGGAGGTCGGCGGCGAGCTGCGGGAGGAGCCCCATCGCGACGAACTCGGTCGAGCCGATGCCGAAGCCCCCCATCGCGAGGGCGAGCAGGGCGAGGCGGGTCCGAGCGGGCGAGAGCGTCACCGCTCAAGGCTACTCAGGATCGGACGGATGTCGAATCGATTCGAGCACACCCGCACGCGAGAGGTCGCGGCGGGGACCCGCTACTCCCCCAGCGCGTCGTTCAGCCGGGCGATCTTGCCGTCGATCTCGCCCGAGTAGCCGGGGCGGATGTCCGCCTTCAGGACGAGCGACACGCGCGTCCCGAACGCTCCGACGGCCTCCGTCGCGCGCTTGACGACGTCGAAGACCTCGTCCCACTCCCCCTCGATCTCGGTGAACATCGAGGTCGTCCGCGACGGCAGGCCGCTCTCGCGGACGATGCGGACGGCGGCGGCGACGGCGTCGTGGACGGACGCGTCGGGCGCCTCGCCCCCGGACGGTGCGACCGAGAATGCGACGAGCATGGGAGCCTCCTTGACTGCGCGCACCGCGTGCCGGCCCCGCGCCCTCCGAGCCTACGAGCCCTGGGGCGCCAGGCGGGTCTCGCCGGTCAGCGACGACGCGGAAGTCGTGGCGCCGGGTGCGACGACCCGCGCCGTCCCCATCCTCCACAGCTCGCGCAGCAGCCAGCCGAGCAGCACCACGAGGAGGATGTTCCGCACGGTCAGCACGAGCACCATCCACCAGTGCGACCAGAGGAGGAAGAGGTAGAGGTACGGGTAGACCACCTGGGTCAGAGCCGCAGTGACGAGGGTCAGCTTCGCGGGCCGGTCGAACGCGCCGTCGCGGCACGCGATCAGCCCGGCGATCACCGGCGGCGCGAGCCAGACGATGTACTGCGGCGAGAGCACCTTGTTGGTGTCGATGAACACGACCACGAAGGTCAGCGCGAGCAGCGGGAACAGCCTGGCGGGGTCCGCCCGGCGGGCGAGAGCACGGGCACCCAGCAGGGCCACGCCGAGCATGGCCAGAGCGAGCAGCGGGGTCATCAGGCTCGCCGCGAACTCGGTGCCGGGCCCGTGCATCTCGAAGGTGTTGATGTCGGCGGCGTAGTAGACGTAGCTCCCCGATCCCGGGAGGACCGACAGCCACATCCAGGGAGTGCTCACGACGGCCTCGATCTGGAGGCCCCGATCGGTCTGATCGGTGACGAAGCTGAAGACCTGGTCCCCGCCGCCGACGAGGACGACCGCGAGCACGATGATCACGGAGGCGACCGCGGGGACGAGGATCATCCGCAGCCGTCCGCGCAGGACCAGCACGGCAGCGGCGAGGATCGCGGCCGGCCACACCTTGATCCAGGTGGCCACGGTCAGCAGCAGCGCCGCGACGCCCGGACGGGTCGCCGCCCAGAGCATCCCGGCGATGGCCGGCGGCGCGGTGAAGGCGTCGATGCGGCCGATCGCGATCGGCCCGAGGAGGACGAGGAACAGCAGCCACCAGCGCGCCGCCGCGAGGCGCGGTGCCGACCGGCCGCGCAGCAGCAGGGCGAAGGCGGCGGCGTCGGCGAGCGCGACGAGGACGAGCCACATCAGGTCGTAGCCCGCCGAGCCGAAGAGCCAGGAGGCGGCGATCGGGCCCCAGGCGAGGATCGGGTAGACCCAGCCCGTGTCGATCCCGGCGATGCCGCCGCCCTCGACGGCGGTCCTCATCCACTCCTTGTAGACGATGCTGACGTCGCCCATCGGCAGACCCGGAGCGAACAGCGCCAGGAGGGAGAGCACCACGTGCACCAGCGCGAAGGCGCCCCAGAGCACGGCGACGGAGTCGCGGTTCTCGCGCAGCCGGGCGAGGGGGTGGGAGGACGCTCGAGGAGGGGAGGACGGCACCGCGTCATTGTAGAGGGGCCGCTGAACGGGACCCTGGCAGCACCTGAGCCCGCCTGAGAGCGCCGCTCCCGCCGGGCATCGGTTGCCCGGCGGCGTCGGTCGCCGCCGGGCGTCAGCAGACGGCGGGCGTCAGCAGCCCGCGGGTGTCAGCAGCCCGCAGGCGTCAGCAGCCCGCAGGCGTCACGACCCGATGAACTCAGTAGCCGGCGAACGCGTCGGTGCGGATCCGCTTCGCCCCGGCACCGCGCAGGGCGCCGCGGACCGAGTCGACGAACGACGGCGACCCGGAGACGTAGCCCACGCGGCGGCCGGCGTCCGGCACCGCGTCCGCGAGCAGCTCGGCGGTCAGTCGGCCTGTGACGTGCGACCACCGTGCGGGCAGGTCGGTCGGCGCCTCCTTCGAGCAGAGCACGACCCGGGCCCCCGACTCCTGCAGCAGGTCGCGGTACGCGACCTCGGCGAGGCTCGGCGCGGCGACCACGACGACGACGTCGCGCCGCGGACCGTCCGCGAGCGAGCGGAGCTGACTGGCGAACGGGGTGATCCCGATGCCGCCCGCAACCAGCAGCAGCGGCACGGTGGGATCGGCCGGCAGGACGAAGTCACCGCCGACGCTCGTCGCCCGGAGCGAGTCGCCGGGCCCCAGCGCGGCGAGGGCGCGCTTGAAGCTGCTCGCCTTCTCCGGCATCCGCAGGGCGATCGCGATCTCGCCGTCGGACGGAGCGGAGGAGACCGAGAAGGTGCGCCGGCTGCCCCGGCTGTCGGCGCGGTGCGGCAGGTCGAGCTCGAGCCACTGGCCCGGCTCGAAGGCCAGCGGCGAGCGGGAGCGGAAGCGGTACTCCGCGATGCCCGGCGCCAGCACGCGGGTCGAGGCGAGCTCGAGCGTGTGCCGCCGACGCTGGCGGAACGCGAAGGCGAACGCGAGGGCGTTGCCGACCACGAGACCCAGCTCCGGAGTGGCGGAGACGACGCCGATGTGGAAGGGGACGCTCGCCACGAGCGCTGCGACGACCGCGATGAGCAGCTGCTGCGAGCGGCGCGGCGCGAGCGTGAGCGGCTCCGTCAGCATGAAGGCGCCGGCGAAGACGAAGGGGTAGGCCGTGAGGACCAGGGCCGCCGCGGCGCCGAGGTCCTGGCCGTTCTGCACCGCCTGCTGCACGGACACCCCGCCGGCGACGACGACGAAGACGGCGAAGACGGCCCAGCGGCGGACCCGCGCGACGATCAGGAGGGAACCCACGACGACGAACGGCCAGATCGCGCCACTGGCGATCCACCAGGCTCCGGCGTTGAGCCCGGTGAAGCCGATGATCAGCACGGCGACCGCGGCCGGGTTGAAGAGGTGGCGGCCCCGCCAGGCCAGGACGTACTTGGACGCGGCGGCGATCGCGCCGACGAGCGCGATCACGGCGAGCCCGCGAGGATCGGCCGTCGGGAAGAGCAGGCAGGCGATCAGCAGACCGGTGACGAGCGAGGACTCCAGGTGCGCGCGGCTGCGGAACAGCCGCGCGAGGACCGCGCTGACCAGGGCCGTCGAGGCGACGGCGACGAGCGTCGTGCCGAGGATCTCGAGCGGCGTCGAGAAGATCAGGCCGGCTGCGGCGTAGCCGACGGCGACGAGCAGGAGCGCGGCGAGCGTCATCCAGACCAGCCGGTAGGTGGTGACGCGGCCGAGGGCGCGGTCGAAGGTGCCGATCATCGGAAGACCTCTCCGGGGAAGGAAGGCGAGTAGTGGAGGGTGCCGTCGCTGCGGACGCGGACGAACTCGAAGTCGAAGCGCTCGGCGAGGGCCTCGGGCGGACAGACGAACAGCGCGGTCGCGAGCCCGTCGGCGACGAGGGCCGTGTCGGCCACCGCCCAGGCGGCGACGATGCTCTCGACCGGAGCTCCGGTCCGCCCGTCGAGGACGTGGTGGAGGCCGCTGCCCCAGGCGCGGCGGTTGCTCGCCGAGCCGCAGAGCGCGCGGTCGCCGGGCACCGCCACTCCCAGTGCGCTGCTCGGGTCCCACGGGTGCTCGAGGCCGACCCGGACGGGTCCGGCTCCGATGCCCCGGAGGTCGCCGCTCGCGTCGACGACGGCGGGCCCGACTCCGTCGAGCTCCTCGAGGACGAGGTCGACGAGCTGGCCCTTGCCCGCGGCGCCGACGTCGACGACGGTCCCGGGCTCGACCCGCAGTCCCGCCGCCCCGCGTCGGGCGGCGGCCCAGGAGGGAGCGGGGACGGCGGGTCCGCGCGGGACGAGGGTGTACGCGGAGTCGTAGCCGAGCTGCTCGAGAGAGCCGCCGACGAAGGGGGTGACCGCCCCGCCGGTCAGCTCGTCGAGCACGTCGTACAGTGCGAAGAGGTCGGCCGCCTCGTCGGGGAAGACGTGCTCGCCTCCGACCCGCAGCTGCGAGACGGCGGAGTCGTCACGGAACCGCGACCAGGTGCGGTCGTACTCCGCGATGCGCGCCTCGACCCGCGAGCGGTGGGAGGGCTCGAGCGGCTCGGCGGTGTCGATCTGCCAGCCGGTGCCGATCGCGTCGAACCGCCACGCGTGGCCGAGGACCGTCGGGGCGTCAGGCCGTGGCATCGGCCTTGATGGTCTCGACGGCGTCGTTGAAGCCGCCGGAGGTGAGGGAGGACCCCGACACCTTGGAGACCTTCAGCTCGTCGAGCTGCTTGCCGACGACCTCGCCCGCGATGCCGCCCGCGAAGCGCGACTGGTACTGCTGGCCGGTGGGGTTCTCCGACTCCGGGGTCACGGTCACGTCGGTGACGACGCCGTCGGCGAGGGTCAGCGAGACGCCCACCTTCTCGTTCCCTCCGGGCGAGGTGTAGGCGCCCTCGGCCTCGTAGGTGCCGTCGGCGTAGCTGCTGCCGCTCGCGGCGGAGGACGCGGCGCCGGTCGCCTCGGGGGCGGAGCTGGTGGCGGTGCTCGGAGCGGTGGTGGTCGCCGCGTCGGCGGCGTCGCTCCCGGTCGTGGTGGTGCTGGAGCAGGCGGCGAGCGCGGCGAGGGTGCCGGCGCCGGCGAGGAGGGTCAGGGCGTAGCGGGCGGGAGTCGTGGTCTTCGCGGTCATGTCTGTTCTCCTGGTCAAGGCGGACGCGGCGGATCCGACGGTAGAGGTGCTCGCTTCGAGCACCCGATGAGGCGGCGGTGCGGAGCCGGTGAGCCGGGCCGCGGGCGTCGCTTCCTCCAGGACAACGGCGGCGGTCCCGGTTCGGTTCAGCGCTCGTCCAACGGGCGTGTCAGCGCAGGAGTGCGGCGACCACTCCGGGCAGGTGCTCCGCGATGTCGAGCGCGGCGATCGGGCCGCCGGCGGAGGCGCTCCGTCCGGCCTCCGCGTGCAGGACGGCGGCCGCGGCGGCCACGGGGGCGAGGTCCTCCGCGGTCAGAGTCGCCCCGGCCGCCTCGGCGTCCGCGGCCCGACCGGCGAGGAGTGCGCCGAGCACGCCGCCGAGGACGTCGCCGCTGCCCGCGGTCGCCAGCCAGGGCGTGGATCCGGAGACCTCGAGCTCGACGCCGCCCGCGACGACGTGGGTGGTGCCGCCCTTGAGGAGCACGCAGACTCCGAGGCCGTCCGCCGCCCGGCGCGCCCACTCCCCCGGGGCCTCGGCGATCGTCGCGGCGTCCGCGTCCAGACCCGCTCGGCCGAGCACTCCGGCGAGCTCGCGGTAGTGCGGCGTGATGACGACCGGGCCTGCGGCCTCGTCGATCAGGTCGAGCGCGCCCGCGTCGAGCACCACCGGGACTCCCGAGTGCAGCTGCTCGATCAGGGTGCGCCGCTCCTCGTCGCTGCGGTCCTCGGCGCTGGTGCCGGAGCCGACGAGCCAGGCCTGCACGCGCCCCACCGCGGTCACGACCTCCGGCCGCCGGGCGAGCACCAGTCCCGCGGGCCGCTCCGGTCCGAGGTACCGGACCATGCCGACTCCCGTCCGCACCGCCGCCTCGACGCCGAGCACCGCCGCTCCCGGGTACCGCTCCGACCCGGTCGCGATCCCCAGCACCCCGCGCGTGTACTTGTCGTCGTCCTCCCGCGGCACCCTGATGCTCCGCGCCGCCTCCGCCGTCCCGACCCGCTCACCCATCCCGCCACCCTACGTCGCCCTGCGACGGAGCCGCCCGGTGCCGGCGCAGCCGCACTGATGCCGGCGCGGCGCACTGGTGCCGGCGCAGCCGCACCCCTCTCCCCTTTCTCCAGGGGGGCGCGTGTGCTGGAGGGGGCAGTCGCTGGGCGGAGGAGGAAGCGGTACCGGCGGTACCGCGCCCGACGACAACGCCGCGAACGCCCCCTCCAGCACCCGTGGGCGCGGGCCGAGGAGGGGTCGGATGCAAGGCGGAGGAGGAAGCGATACCGGCGGTATCGCGCCCGACGACAACGCCCCCTCCAGCACCCGCGGGCGCGGGCCGAGGAGGGGTCGGATGCAAGGCGGAGGAGGAAGCGATACCGGCGGTATCGCGCCCGACGACAACGCCGCAGACGGCCCCTCCGCGGCCCGCGCCTAGCGGCGGGTGGCGTCGTCGACTTCGCCGACGAGCTCCTCGATGATGTCCTCGAGGAACAGCACTCCGGTGGCGCGGCCCTGCTCGTCGAACGCGCGGGCGAGGTGGGCGCCGGTGCGCCGCATGATCGCGAGGGCGTCCTCGAGGTCGGTGGCCTCGAAGATCGAGGCGAGCTGGCGGATGCGCTTGGCGGGGACGGGGAGGCGGAACTTGGCGCCCTCCGTGTCGCCGTCGAGGTCGAGGACGTCCTTGAGGTGGATGTAGCCCTCGGGGGTGCCGTCCTCGCCGAGGATCACGTAGCGCGAGAAGCCGTGCTTGGCGACGGCGCGCTCGACGTCGGCGGGGGTCGCTCCGCTGGGGAGGCTGACGATCCCGTCGAGGGGCAGGGCGACGTCGTGGACCTTCTTCTCGGTGAACTCGAACGCGGCGAGGAGGGTCCCGGTCGAGTCGCGGAGCGTGCCCTCGCGGGTGGACTGGTCGACGATCGTCTGCACCTCCTCGAGCGTGAAGGTGCTGTTCGCCTCGTCCTTGGGCTCCACCTTGAAGAGGCGGAGCACTCCGTTCGAGACCGCGTTGAGGGCGACGATGATCGGGCGGAGGACCCGGGCGATGGCGACGAGCGGCGGCGCCAGGAGGAGCACGGCGCGGTCGGGCATCGAGAACGAGATGTTCTTGGGGACCATCTCGCCGAGCACCACGTGCAGGAACGACACGATCAGCAGCGTGATGACGAAGGCGACGGTGCCGGAGAGCTCGTCGGGAATGCCGACGGCGTGCAGCGGCACCTCGAGCAGGTGGTGGATCGCCGGCTCGCTCACGTTGAGGATCAGCAGCGAGCAGACGGTGATGCCCAGCTGCGTGGTCGCGAGCATCAGTGTGGCGTGCTCCATCGCGGCGAGCGCGGTGATCGCGCTGCGGCGTCCGCTCTCCGCGAGGGGCTCGATCTGGGAGCGGCGCGCGGAGATGACCGCGAACTCCGCTCCGACGAAGAAGGCGTTCGCGGCGAGGAGCACCACGAGCCAGGCGATTCCGGCCCAGTCACTCATCGTCGGACTCCTTCCGTCCGCGGTGTCCGCGGGCGACGTCGGCGAGCGGGTCGGGGATCCCGTCGGGATCCGCGTCGGGATCGGGCGTGAAGCGGAGGCGGTCGATGCGGCGGCCGTCCAGGCGCTCGACGCGCAGAGACCCGCCCTCGACGTCGACCCGGTCGCCGACGGCGGGGAGGCGGCCGAGCTCGCTCATCACGAATCCGGCGACCGTCTCGTAGGGCCCCTCCTCGGGGATGTGCACGCCGGCGCGGTCGAGGACCTCGTCGGGGCGGAGCATGCCGGGGAAGGTGGTGGAGCCGGGGAGCTTGACCACGTCGGCCCGGGAGCGGTCGTGCTCGTCGGCGACCTCGCCGACCAGCTCCTCGACCAGGTCCTCGAGCGTGGCGACGCCCGCCGTCCCGCCGTACTCGTCGACGACGACCGCGAGCTGGAAGCCGCGTCCGCGCAGCTCGGTGAGCAGCACGTCGAGCTTCATGGTCTCGGGGACGCGGAGCGGCTCGGAGCGCAGCGCCGTGACCGGGACGTCGGACCTCTTGCCGCGGGGCACGGCGACGGCCTGCTTGACGTGCACGACTCCGACGATGTCGTCGATGTCGTCGTCCGTGATCGGGAAGCGCGAGAACCCGGTGGTTCGGGCGAGGTCGAGCACGTCCTGCGCGGTGCTCGCGCGCTCGACCGTCGACAGGCGCAGGCGCGGCGTCATCACGTCGCCCGCGGTGAGGGCGGAGAAGCGGAGGGTGCGCCCGAGCAGGTCGGCCGTGTCCTCCTCGAGCAGTCCGGCACTGGCGGAGTGGCGCACGAGGCTCGAGAGCTCCTCGGCGCTGCGGGCGCCCGAGAGCTCCTCCTTCGGCTCGATGCCGACCAGGCGCAGCAGGGCGTTCGCGCTGCCGTTCAGCAGGGCGACGGCCGGGCGGAACACCGTCGTGAACGCGGTCTGCAGCGGCACGACGAGCTTCGCGGTCGCCCGCGGCAGGGCGAGGGCGAAGTTCTTGGGGACCAGCTCGCCGAGGATCATCGACAGCAGGGTCGCGATGACGATGGCGACCACCGTCATGACCGGCGCGAGCGCCTCCTCCGGGATGCCGAGTCCGCTGAACGGCTCCTGGAGCAGCGTCGAGAGGGCGGGCTCCATCGTGTAGCCGGTGAGCAGCGTCGTGAGGGTGATGCCCAGCTGCGCGCTCGAGAGGTGCGTGGAGGTGACGCGCAGGGCCGCGATGGTCATGCCCAGGCGCGTCTCGCCGCGGTCGCGACGGGCTTCGAGATCGGCCCGGTCGAGGTTCACCAGCGCGAACTCGCTGGCGACGAAGACGCCGGTCCCCAGGGTCAGCAGCAGGCCGACTCCGAGCAGGAGCCACTCAGTTCCCACGGTGGTCGCCCCCGGTCACGAGAGGGAGGTGCGAGGAGGGCCGGACGGGGCGGGCCGGCGGAGCGGCGGACCGTGAGCGGCGAGCGGGAGTCCGAGGAGCACTGCAGTGAGCGGAACAGGCCGGATGCGCAGAGGGAGGGTCGTCCATTGTGGCGCCGAGTCTACCCGCCGCGGAGCGCCGCCGGGCGTGCTCCGATGCCGCGGCTCAGAGCCACTTCTTCCGCTTGAACACCGCGTAGAGCGCGAAGCCGAACAGCACCATCAGGCCCAGCGCCCAGGGGTAGCCGAGGCGCCAGTGCAGCTCCGGCATGTCGTCGAAGTTCATCCCGTAGATGCCGGCCACGAGCGTCGGGGCGAAGAGGATCGCCGCCCACGAGGAGATCTTGCGGACCACGTCGTTCTGGGCGAGCCCGGTCTCGGTCTGCCGGCGCGAGACGAGCGTCGAGTGCACCGTGAGCGCCTTGTCGAGGATCGCGCGCAGGGAGTCGACCGCCTCCGTCACGCGGATGGTGTGGTCGAGCACGTCGCGGAGTGACCGGCGCAGCTCGATCCGCTCCGGCGAGGGCGAGGGCTCCCCCTCCACGGGCGTCGACTCCTGCAGCAGCTCGTGCAGCAGGGCGGTCAGCGGCTGCACCGAGCGCTGGAAGTGGATGACCTCGCGCGAGAGCCGGTAGATGCGCTCCGAGAGCCCGTCGTCCGAGTCGTCGCCGAAGAGCTGGTCCTCGATCTCGTCCACGTCGCCCTGGACGCCGAACACCACCGGCGCGTACTCGTCGACGACCTGGTCGAGGATCGCGTAGAGCACCGCTTCGGGCCCGCGGGCGAGGAGGGCCGGATCCTCCTCCAGGCGGCGGCGCACGCGGGCGAGGTCCGGGGAATCGGCGTGCCGGATGGTGACCACGAAGTCGGGGCCGACGAAGACGTGCAGCTCGCCGAAGACGACCGTCTCGGCGGCGTCCGCGTAGCGCGCCGGCCGCAGCACGACGAAGAGCCCGTCGTCGTAGCGCTCGAGCTTGGCCCGCTGGTGCCCGCTCAGCGCGTCCTCGACGGCGAGCGGGTGCAGCCCGAACTCCTCGGCGACCGCCTCGACCTCCTCGCGCGTCGGGCGGTAGAGGCCGATCCAGGCCATGCCGTGCTCGTCGCGCATCAGCTCGAAGGTGTCCTCGAGCGAGTCGGGGTTCCGGATGCGGCGGCCGCCGACGTACACGGCGTTGTCGACGATGGTCATGGGCTCGGTTCTAGCACGCGGCGCCCGCTCACCAGCTGACCGGCAGCGCCTTGCCCTCCTCGTAGCCCGCGGCCGACTGCAGGCCCACGTGCGCCCGCTCGTGGAAGTCGGCCACGCTCCGGGCTCCGGCGTAGGTGAAGGACGAGCGGACCCCCGACGTGATCATGTCGAGCAGGTCCTCGACCGAGGGCCGCAGCGGATCGAGGTAGATGGTGGAGGAGGAGATGCCCTCGGCGAAGAGGCGCTTGCGGGCGAGCTCGTACGCGTCGAGGCGGTCGAAGCGCTCCTGCACCGCCTTGGCCGAGGCCATGCCCCAGCTCTCCTTGTAGACCCGGCCGGCCGCGTCGCTGCGCAGCTCCCCTGGCGCCTCGATCGTGCCGGCGAACCAGGAGCCGATCATCACGGAGGCGGCGCCCGCGGCCAGCGCGAGGGCGACGTCGCGCGGGTAGCGCACCCCGCCGTCCGCCCAGACGTGGGCGCCCAGCTCGTGCGCGCGCTCGGCGGTCTCGAGGACGGCCGAGAACTGCGGGCGGCCGACCGCGGTCATCATCCGGGTGGTGCACATCGCGCCGGGGCCGACGCCGACCTTGAGGATGTCCGCTCCCGCGTCGACGAGGTCGTGCACCGCGTCGGCCGTGACGACGTTGCCCGCCGCGATCGGCACTCCGAGATCGAGCGCGGAGACCGTCCGGAGCGCCCGGAGCATCCCCTCCTGGTGGCCGTGCGCGGTGTCGAGGACGAGGACGTCGACGCCCGCGGAGACGAGCGCGCGCGCCTTCGCCTCGACGTCGCCGTTGATGCCGATCGCCGCCGCGACGCGCAGACGCCCGTCCGCGTCGAGCGCCGGGTCGTAGACGGTGGAGCGGAGGGCGCCGGTGCGCGACAGCGTGCCGACCAGGGCGCCGTGGTGCAGCACCGGGGCGAAGTCGAGGTCGGCGGCCACCATGAGGTCGAAGGCGGCCCGCGCGGTGGGCACGTCGTCGGCGTCGATCGAGGGGGTGGCGGAGTGCACCAGGTCGCCCAGGCGCGCGTCCGGCAGCGCGGTCGCCAGGCGCGCGGCCGGGACGCAGCCGAGGATCGCGCCGCCCTCCTCCTGCACCACGAAGCCGTGGCCGGCGACGGCCGGCAGGATGCGCAGCGCCTCCTCCACGGTCGTCGCCGGCGAGGCGGTGAGGGCGCCGGAGAAAGCGACCGGCTGGCGCTTCACCCAGCGGATCGCGGCGTCCAGCGCCTGCAGGGGCATGTCCTGCGGGAGGACGCCGAGCCCGCCCCGGCGCGCGAGCGTCGCTGCGAGGCGCTGACCGGTGACCGAGTTCATGTTGGAGGAGACGACGGGGATCGTCGCCCCGGTGCCGTCGCCCGGGGCGAGCGAGACGTCGAGGCGGCTCGTCACCGACGAGCGGCCGGGGACGAGGAAGACGTCCGAGTAGGTGAGGTCGCCTGAGGGTGTTCCGCCGGAGAAACGCATGGGGGAAACGCTACTCCGGCGCGGCCCCGGGTCGGCCGTGCAGGGAACGGGGCTAGGCTTGGCGACCGGGACGGGACCAGGCGACGGCACCGGTTCCCGCTGGTGCGAGGACGACCTCCTCCGCCGCGGTGGCAGGCGCCGAGGGATGCGACGGGCCCGTCCGGATGATCGAGGACGAATCAACGGAGAGAGTGGGCGATCGGCTGTGTCGAGCCAGTTGACCGGAGCAGGAACAGAGCAGGGCGCGGAGGACTTCGGAGCCAACGAATGGCTCGTGGAGGAGCTGTACGAGCAGTACAGCGCCGACCGCGCCTCGGTGGACGAGTCCTGGTGGCCCATCCTGGAGCGCTACGGCGCCCAGCTCGCGAACTCCGGCAAGGACGCTCCGGCTCCGGCTCCCGCCGCGGCCCCCGCGCCCGCCGCCTCGAAGCCCGCCGCTGCCGCCGAGCGCGTCTCGTCGAGCGGCGGAGGCGCCGTGACCCATCCCGCCGCGGCCTCCTCCTCCGAGTCGACCCCCGCCTCCCGCACCACGTCGAAGCAGCCGAAGGCGCAGCCGATCCCGGCCGACGCTCCGGTGAGCAAGCCCTCCGCCGAGGACTCGACGCCGGACGAGGACGTCGTCACCCCGCTCCGCGGCATGGCGAAGAGCCTCGCGACCAACATGGACGCCAGCCTCAGCATCCCCACCGCGACGAGCGTCCGCACGATCCCGGCGAAGCTGATGATCGACAACCGCATCGTCATCAACAACCACCTGCGCCGCACCCGCGGCGGCAAGGTCTCGTTCACGCACCTGATCGGCTGGGCGCTCATCCGCGCGCTCAAGGACTTCCCGAGCCAGAACGTGTTCTACGACGAGGTCGACGGCAAGCCCGCGGTCGTCGCCCCGGCGCACGTCAACCTCGGCATCGCGATCGACATGCCGAAGCCCGACGGCACGCGCGCCCTGCTCGTGCCGAGCATCAAGCGCGCCGACACGCTGAGCTTCACGGCCTACCTCTCGGCCTACGAGGACCTGGTCAAGCGCGCGCGCGGCAACAAGCTCGTCGCCGGCGACTTCGCGGGCACCACGCTCTCGCTGACGAACCCCGGCGGCATCGGCACGGTCCACTCCGTCCCCCGCCTGATGAAGGGCCAGGGCTGCATCATCGGAGCCGGCGCCCTCGAGTACCCGGCGGAGTTCCAGGGCGCGTCCGAGAAGACGCTGGTCGAGCTGGGCATCGGCAAGACCATCACCCTGACCTCGACCTACGACCACCGCGTCATCCAGGGCGCCGGCTCGGGCGAGTTCCTCAAGATCGTGCACGAGCTCCTGCTCGGCGGCCGCGGCTTCTACGAGGACATCTTCGCCGCGCTGCGCATCCCCTACGACCCGATCCACTGGTCCACGGACATCGCCGTCGACCTCGCCGAGCGCGTCTCCAAGACCGCCCGCGTGCAGGAGCTCATCAACTCGTTCCGCGTCCGCGGGCATCTGATGGCCGACGTCGACCCGCTGGAGTACGTGCAGCGCTCGCACCCCGACCTCGCCATCGAGAGCCACGGCCTCACCTTCTGGGATCTCGATCGCGAGTTCGTCACGGACGGCTTCGGCGGCAAGCGCCAGCTCAAGCTGCGCGACATCCTCGGGATCCTTCGCGACTCGTACTGCCGCACCGTCGGCGTCGAGTACATGCACATCCAGGACCCGGAGCAGCGCGCCTGGATGCAGCAGAAGCTCGAGCGCGGCTACGAGAAGCCGGGCCACGACGAGCAGCTGCGCATCCTGGGCAAGCTCAACGAGGCCGAGGCCTTCGAGACCTTCCTGCAGACCAAGTACGTGGGCCAGAAGCGCTTCTCGCTCGAGGGCGGGGAGTCGCTCATCGCGCTGCTCGACGCCGTCCTGCAGGGCGCGGCCGACGAGCACCTCGACGAGGTCGCGATCGGCATGGCCCACCGCGGCCGCCTGAACGTGCTGACCAACATCGCCGGCAAGACCTACGGCCAGATCTTCCGCGAGTTCGAGGGCACCCAGGACCCGCGCACGGTCCAGGGCTCCGGAGACGTGAAGTACCACCTCGGCACCGAGGGCACCTTCCGCGGCGCGGCGGGCGAGGAGATCCCGGTCTACCTGGCGGCGAACCCCTCGCACCTCGAGGCCGTGAACGGCGTGCTCGAGGGCATCGTCCGCGCCAAGCAGGACCGCAAGCCCATCGGCACCTTCACCACGCTGCCGATCCTCGTCCACGGCGACGCCGCGATGGCGGGCCAGGGCGTGGTGGTCGAGACCCTGCAGATGTCGCAGCTGCGCGCGTACCGCACCGGCGGCACGATCCACATCAACATCAACAACCAGGTCGGGTTCACGACTCCCCCTCACGAGGCCCGCACCTCGATCTACTCGACCGACGGCGCGAAGACGATCCAGGCGCCGATCTTCCACGTGAACGGCGACGACCCCGAGGCGGTCGTCCACGTCGGGCAGCTCGCGTTCGAGTACCGCCAGCGGTTCCACCGCGACGTGGTCATCGACCTGATCTGCTACCGCCGGCGCGGGCACAACGAGGGCGACGACCCCTCGATGACCCAGCCGCTGATGTACAGCCTGATCGAGGCCAAGCGCTCGGTCCGCAAGCTGTACACCGAGGCGCTCGTCGGCCGCGGCGACATCACCGAGGAGGAGTACGACCGCGCCCACCAGGACTTCCAGGACCGCCTGGAGCGCGCGTTCGCCGAGACCCACGCCGCGCAGACCGGCGCGATCCCCGTGATCACCGCCGACGGCGACTCCGTGGCCGACCTCGAGCTGCCCGACGCGCAGCAGGGCGAGGACTACCCGGGCGAGCCCGAGGTCACCGGCGTGAAGACCGAGGTCGTCACCCGCATCGGCGACGCGTTCACGACGCCCCCTGAGGGCTTCACCGTGCACCCCAAGCTCCAGCAGCTGCTGGCGAAGCGCCAGGAGATGAGCCGCTCCGGCTCCATCGACTGGGCCTTCGGCGAGCTGCTCGCGCTCGGCTCGCTGCTGCTCGAGGACACCCCGGTGCGCCTCGTCGGCCAGGACACGCGCCGCGGGACCTTCGTCCAGCGCCACGCTGTCCTCCACGACCGCGAGAACGGCCAGGAGTGGCTGCCGCTGATGAACCTGTCCGACCAGCAGGCCCGGCTCTGGATCTACGACTCGCTGCTCTCGGAGTACGCGGCGATGGCGTTCGAGTACGGCTACTCGGTGGAGCGGCCCGACTCGCTCGTGCTGTGGGAGGCGCAGTTCGGCGACTTCGCGAACGGCGCCCAGATCGTGATCGACGAGTTCATCTCCTCGGCCGAGCAGAAGTGGGGCCAGCGCTCGTCGCTCGTGCTCCTGCTTCCGCACGGCTACGAGGGCCAGGGCCCCGACCACTCGTCGGCCCGGATCGAGCGCTACCTGCAGATGTGCGCGGAGCGGAACATGACCGTCGCGCGCCCGTCGACGCCGGCGTCCTACTTCCACCTGCTGCGCCGCCAGGCCTACTCCCGGCCCCGCCGCCCGCTGATCGTCTTCACCCCGAAGGCGATGCTGCGCCTGCGCGGAGCCTCGAGCCCGGTCGAGGACTTCACCTCGGGCCGCTTCCAGCCGGTGATCGACGACGCGCGGATCCAGGACGCCTCCGCCGTGAAGCGCGTCCTGCTCCACGCCGGCAAGGTCCACTACGACCTCAAGGCGGAGCTCGAGAAGAAGCCCGACGACGGCATCGCGCTGGTCCGGGTCGAGCAGTACTACCCGGCGCCGATCGAGGAGCTGCGCGGCATCGCCGAGCGGTACCCGGACGCGGAGCTCGTCTGGGTGCAGGACGAGCCCGAGAACCAGGGCGCCTGGCCGTTCATGGCCCTCGAGGTCGCTCCGAAGCTGGGCCGGTCCATGCGCGTGGTCTCGCGGCCGTCCGCGGCCTCCCCCGCGGCCGGCTCGGCCAAGCGGCACGCCTCCGAGCAGGCCGACCTGCTGTCGCGGGCGCTCACCCGCTGACCCGCGGTCCGCACGACGCGGTCGGGCCCGTCGGAACCTCGTGTTCCGGCGGGCCCGTCGCGTTGCAGGCGGACCGTGCCTGACCGCAGGCCCGCAGAGACCGGCAGGAGCGCGCGCGACGTGCGGGTGCCGCGGCACCCGGAGGCCGCCGGACACGACGGAGCCCCGGCCCTTCGAGGGCCCGCGGTGCGCGGGAGGTCTCGAACGGCCGGGGCTCCCCGGGTCGTGCGGCGCCTAGAGGCGGGCGGGCGCCTGGGAGTGCGCGGCGTGCTCGTCGCGGAGCATGCCGAGCACCTGGGCGCGGAGGTCCTCCGGCGCCGTCTCCTTGCAGGCCCGCTGCACGGCGACCGTCAGCACCACGCCGACCTTCGCCTCATCGGCGCAGTCGACGCATCCCGCCATGTGCTCGCGGATGTCGGCGGCGTCCTCCTTGCACAGCTCGTTGTGGAGGTACTCCTCGAGCTCGGCCTTCGCCTTCGTGCAGCCGCTGTCGGTCATTTCGTGCTCCCGGAAGTGAATGCGGCGCGGAATCCGCGCTCGCGTGCGTAGTCGGTGAGTCGTTCGCGCAGCATGCGCCGGCCGCGGTGCAGCCGGCTCATGACGGTCCCGACGGGGGTCTTCATGATGTCCGCGATCTCCTGGTAGGAGAAGCCTTCGACATCGGCGAAGTAGACGGCGAGCCGGAAGTCCTCCGGGATCGCCTGGAGCGCCTCCTTCACCGCGGTGTCGGGGAGGTGGTCGATCGCCTCCGCCTCGGCCGAGCGGCTGGAGGTGGCCGTGGTCGACTCGGCGCCGCCCAGCTGCCAGTCCTCGAGCTCGTCGATCGCGCTCTGGTAGGGCTCGCGCTGCTTCTTGCGGTACGAGTTGATGAACGTGTTCGTGAGGATGCGGTAGAGCCAGGCCTTCAGGTTGGTGCCCTGCTCGAACTGGCGGAACGCGCCGAACGCCTTCGCGAACGTCTCCTGCACGAGGTCCTGCGCGTCGGAGGGGTTCTTCGTCATCCGCAGACCGGCCGCGTAGAGCTGGTCGATGAAGGGCAGCGCCTGCTGCTCGAAGAGGGAGCGGAGATCGACGGGAGCCTCGACCGGGGCGTCGTCCAGCGACTCCTCGACGGTCTCCACGATCGTCTGCTCCGCGTCGGCGGGCTCGGGAGCCTCGTCGGCGGGGGTGGTGCGGGGTTCGTCGTCGCGAGTCATCACGAGCGATTCTAGAGCGGCGGCGCGGCGGACGACCGGGGTTGCGGCACGAGGGCGCCTCCGGGCGACGGGCCTGCTGCTCCGGAGGACCGGGGGTGCTGCCGTCATGCTCCGCCTCCGTCACGCTCCTGACGACGCCCTGCGCGCCGACTATCCTGACAACCGATGGTCTTCTCGCGTTATTCCGCCCCCGAGTTCGATCCGTACGGCGACGCCCGTGCGCTCCCCGGCGACGACGCCTGGCCCGCACCCCTCGCGGCCGGCGCTCTCGACGCCGAGGTCGGCCTGCCCGGCTCCAAGTCGCTGACCAACCGGGAGCTGGTGCTCGCCGCTCTGGCGGACGGACCCTCCACGCTGCGGGCGCCGCTGCACTCCCGCGACAGCGCCCTGATGATCGAGGCGCTGCGCTCGCTCGGCACCACGATCCGGGAGTCCGGCTCGACCGGCGGCTTCGGCGCCGACCTGGTCGTGGAGCCCGCGGAGGAGCTGCTCGGCTCGACGACGATCGACTGCGGGCTCGCGGGCACCGTGATGCGCTTCGTCCCGCCGCTGGCCGGCCTCGCGCTCGGCCCCACCACCTTCGACGGCGACGCGTACGCGGCGAAGCGGCCGATGGGGGCGACGATCGCCTCCCTCCGCGCGCTCGGCGTCGACGTCGCCGACGACGGCCGCGGCGCGCTCCCCTTCACCGTCCACGGCTCCGGGGCCGTCCGGGGCGGCGACGTCGTCGTCGACGCCTCGCGGTCGAGCCAGTTCGTCTCGGCGCTCCTGCTGGCCGGCGCCCGCTTCGAGGAGGGACTGCACCTGCGCCATGAGGGCAGCGCCGTCCCCTCCCGGCCCCACATTGACATGACCGTCGCCGCACTGGCGGCACGGGGCGTCGAGGTCGGCACGCCCGCCGACGGCGAGTGGACCGTCGCGCCGCAGCCCATCGCCGGCGCCGACGTGCTGATCGAGCCCGACCTCTCGAACGCCGCGCCGTTCCTCGCTGCGGCCCTCGTCACGGGCGGCCGCGTCCGGCTTCGCCACTGGCCGGCCGTCACCACGCAGGTCGGGGCGCACCTCGAGCGGATCCTGCCGCTGTTCGGCGCCCGCGTCGAGCGCGACGGCGAGGACCTCGTGGTCACGGGCGGCGACGAGATCCTGGGCGTGGACCTCGACCTGTCGGAGGGAGGCGAGCTCGCCCCCGCCCTCGCCGCCCTCGCCGCGCTGGCCTCCACTCCCAGCACCCTGACCGGGATCGGCCACATCCGTCACCACGAGACGGACCGCCTCGCCGCCCTCGCCGCCGAGATCACCGGCCTCGGCGGCCGGGTCACGGAGCTCGAGGACGGTCTGCGCATCGAGCCCGCCGAGCTCCACGGCGGCCGCTGGCGCACCTACTCGGACCATCGCATGGCCCACGCCGGCGCCCTGATCGGCCTCGTGGTCCCCGGCGTGGTGATCGAGGACGTCGCGACGACAGCGAAGACCCTCCCCCAGTTCCCGGAACTGTGGACGACCCTCGCCGGATCGGTCTGACCCGTGTCGTGGTGGACGGACAGCGGCCTCGACGCCGACGGTGCTCTCGACGACTTCGACGGGTACGACGAGTCGGACGCGCGGGTGCGCCCGAACCCGAAGGGCACGAAGCCCCGGACCAAGAACCGACCCGCCTACGAGGACGCAGAGATCGCGATGGTGCTCGGCGTCGACCGGGGTCGCTACACGGTGATGATCGGCGACGGGACGCCCGAGGAGCACGAGTTCACGGCGGCCCGGGCCCGCGAGCTGCGGCGCCAGGCGATCGTGGCCGGCGACCGCGTCGACGTGGTCGGGGACTCCAGCGGCGACGAGGGGACGCTCGCCCGCATCGTCCGCATCCGCGAGCGGTCGACCCTCCTCCGCCGCAGCGCCGACGACACCGACGCGATCGAGCGCGTGATCGTCGCCAACGCCGACCAGATGCTCTGCGTGGTGGCCGCCGCCGACCCCGAGCCCCGGACCCGGCTGGTCGACCGCTACCTGGTCGCCGCCTTCGACGCCGGGATCACTCCGATGCTCTGCATCACCAAGACCGACCTCGCGGACCCGGCCCCGTTCCTCCGCAACTTCGAGGGGCTCGACCTCCGCGTGTTCCTCTCGAGCCAGGACGAGCCGCCGGTCGACGAGATCGCCGACGCCCTCCTCGGCCACGAGACCGTGGTCGTCGGGCACTCCGGAGTCGGCAAGTCCACCCTCGTGAACAAGCTCGTCCCGGACGCGCACCGGGCCATCGGGCGCGTGAACACCGTGACGGGCCGCGGTCGGCACACCTCGTCCTCCACCGTCTCGCTCCGCGTGGAGCGCGGCGACCGGCACGGCTGGGTCATCGACACCCCCGGCGTCCGCTCGTTCGGACTCGGCCACGTGAACACCGACAACATCCTCGGCGCGTTCACGACCCTCGCCGTGATCGCCCGGGACTGCCCGCGCGGCTGCACGCACCTGCCCGACTCCCCCGACTGCGCCATCATCGAGGCGGTCGAGGGCGGACTGCTGGGCGCCAGCGGACCGGAGCGCCTCGACTCGCTCCAGCGCCTCCTGACCACCTTCGCCACGACCGACGGAAGCAGACGATGACCGACCTCTCCCCCCTCCCCGCCGAGGCGCGCCTCGCCGCCGGCGACTCCGCTCCGGAGTTCACGCTGCCGAACCAGGACGGCGAGCCCGTCTCGCTCGCGGACTACCGCGGACGGCGCGTCATCCTGTTCTTCTACCCCGAGGCCGACACCCCCGGCTGCACCACGGAGGCCTGCGACTTCCGCGACAACGCGGCGTCCCTCCGCGACTCCGGCTACGAGGTCCTCGGGATCTCGCGGGACGCCCCGGAGGCGCTGCGCCGCTGGGCCGACGCCCAGGGCATCGCGTACCCGCTGCTGAGCGACCCCGACATGACCGTGCACCGCGCGTACGCGGTGTGGGGCGAGAAGAGCCTCTACGGCAAGACCGTCGTCGGCGTGCTGCGCTCGACGTTCGTCGTCGGAGCCGAGGGAGCGCTCGAGTTCGCGCAGTACGGCGTCCGGGCGACCGGGCACGTGCAGGCGCTCCGCAAGAAGCTGAAGCTCGTCTGACCCCGGGGCGCGCGGTGCAGGTCATTGTGCGCCACCGGCTCTCGGGGTTCCGCTCATCTGCGAGCATCTCTCATGTCGACGTGAGCGGCACCGCCCGGTGCCCCGTCGGGACGAGGGGTGGTCAGGGTGCGCTCGAATGCTCGCAGGACGACGGCCGCAGCGGCGATCGCGGTCGTGGCAGCTGTACTGGCGGGCTGCACGCCACCGGAGCCGGCGCTCACCGCCGCCAGGGTGCTGCAGGCGGTGTCCGTCGCCGTCTCGTCCGACGGGGGTGTCCGTGCGATCGAGGGGACGGCCCTCGCCGTCGGCGACGACCCGTCCGACACCTCGGCGACCACCACCGTCTACGATCCCCCCGAGGTCGCCGCCGACCTGCCGGTCCGTGTCCGGCCCTCGTGGCGCACCGCCGACGCCTCGGGCACCGATCCGGCCGACCTCGCCGGGCGCTCGGGTCGGATCGAGATCTCGCTCGCGGTGGAGAACCTGACGGTCCGGCCCGAGGAGGTCGCGTTCGACGCGGCCGGTCGTGCAGCCCGCCGCAGTGCACTCGTCGGCGCTCCGCTGACGATCGCAGCCTCCGCGGTCCTGCCGGGCGTCTCGCCGAGTCGCGTCGTCACCGAGAGCGAGTCGGGTGCCGTCACCAACGGCGTGCTCAGCCGTGACGAGCACGGAGACGCCGTCGTGCAGTGGGCCGCTCTCCTCGCTCCCCCGGGCGGTGGCGCGACGGCGACGCTGACCCTCGTCGCCGACGTCGCCGACTTCGCCGTCCCCGCCTTCGACCTGGCGGTCCAGCCCGGCCTGAGCACCGACCCGACCACCGAGGGGGCGCTGGGCGCCGCGTTCGACTCCTCCGACGCCTCTCCGCTCGCCCTCGAGCGCCGCACGATCGAGGTCGTCACCGCGGTGGACGACCTGCTGACGCAGGCCGGCACCACCGTCGCCGAGGTGCGGGCCTCGCTCGACGCGACCTCCGAGACTCTCGGTGTCCGCACGGCCGAGGAGCTGCGGGCCGGCGCCGCCTCGACGGCGGCCTCGATGCAGAGCCTCTCCGGGCAGCTCGGCGCGCTCCGGGCGCAGCTGTCGTCGACGGTCTCGGGCACCGAGTCCGGCCTGCTGGCGCAGCTGTCCGAGGCGATCGACGCGGTGGACGCCCTGCTGGGCGACACATCGGCCGCGGTGCCGCCGCCGACGGTCTCGGGCAGCGGATGCGGACTCGCCGTCGACGGCGGCCGCACCGGCTCGATCCACTCGGAGCTGCTACGGCTCACGGCCGAGCTCGACGCGTACGGGACCGCGGCCGAGTCCTGCCGCGACGAGGTCGTCGCGGCTCTCCGTGCTGCCGCGGGGCCGGCACAGCCCTCCGCCGAGACCTGCACGGCACCCTCGATGACATGCTCCCTCGCCGCCTCCGCAGCCGCCGTCGACACCGTGCTGCTCGGGATGCTCGATCGCGGGCAGGACCTCGTCGACTCCCTGCAGCCGGAGCTGATGGACGGCGTGCAGGCCGGGTTCGCCGCCCTCGCGAGCAGGGTGGACGCCGCGTCGGCCTCGGTGGACACCCTGGCCGACCCGGAGGGATCCGTCACCCGGGCGCTCGCCGCCCTGTCGGCGACGCTGGACGAGCTCGACGCGGACACCGCGGGCCTGGAGACGACGGTCGCCTCGGTCGGCGCCGCCGCCACGACCGCCCTGGACGAGCTCGGCACGCCGACCAGCACGGGGTCGCTGTCGGCGCAGAACCAGGAGCTGGCCGATCGGCTCTGCGAGCTGTCGCCGGCGACACAGTCCCCTGCTGCCGCACCCACGCCGACCGGGCGCCCGACGCGCGCACCCGTGGAGGTGACCCGGGGCTCCGTCGAGGAGCTCCGCGCCTACCTGACCGCGACGCCCTGCTCCGGCGCGGGCCGCCTCGACGCTCCCGACGGCTATCCGGCCCCCCTGGCCGACCGGCTGAGCGACCAGGTCCACGCGTGGACCGCCGTCGCCTCCACCGTCGGCAGCACCGGCGCGAGTGCCGACCTCGCCGCCCTGCGCGCCGCGCTCGCCACGATCCGCAGCGGCATGGCCGAGGCCGGCGCGACGGCCGGCTCGGACGACGCACGCCTCACCGGCCTGCTCGCCTCCCTCCGCACCGGCGTCGACGCGCTGACCGCTCAGCGCGACGCCCTCGGCACCCGCATCGACGCTCTCGGCGCCCAGCAGGACGCTCTCGCACCGGCGATCCAGAAGGCGTTCGCCGAGACGGACACGGCCGCCGCCTCCGCGGTCACCGCACTCCTCGACGAGCAGGTGCGGCGGATCTCGACGCGCTCCGGCGCCGACGCCGACGCGGTCGTCGCGATGTTCGACCGGTCGGTCTCGAGCCTACGCACGGCCTCCTCCGGCATCCGCTCCGACGGTGCAGCGACGGTGGACGCCGGGCACCGGGCTCTCCGCACCGCGGAGGCCCGGATCGGCGGGGCCGTCTCCGAGCGGACGCGCGCCTCCCTGGCCGGCATCGCGACGACGATCGACGCCTCGACCCGCGACACCGACGCGGCCGCCGCGCTCCTCGCCGCCGATCTGCACAAGGTGCTCCTGGACCTCGGCGACCGGACGGTCGGCGGCTCCGGCCTGCTCGGATCGATGACCACGAGTGCCGCGAAGGTCGGCACCGCCGACGTGCAGCTCGCCCTCGCCTCGCAGAGCGCACGGGGCTACGCCGCGGTGCGATCCGAGGACGTCTCGGGCATCCTGCTGGCGCAGGCCCAGGAGCGGGCCTCCCTCCGCGCCGGGGATGAGCTTCCCGCGTTCCACCTCGACCTGCCCGAGGGCACGCGGACCCGGACGGTCTACTCCTTCCGGATCGGGGACGAGCGATGACCCGCCTGGGCAGGCGCGCGGCGCAGCACCCCCGCACCGCCCGACGGAGCCCGATGCTGATCGGCGGCGCCGTCGCCCTCCTCGGCGTCAGCGGTGCCCTCGTCTCCCTCCTGCCCCCGCAGTCCGCCCCGATGACGGAGGTCGCCGCTCTCCCGGTCGGCTTCTCGTGCGCCCGGGTGCCCGAGCAGCTGACGCTCGGGGTGATGGTCTCGCTCAGCTCGGCTCCGGGCGAGGGCGCGGAGTGGAAGGACGCGGCGAACGGTGCCGTCGTCGCAGCGCACCGGTCAGCGATGGGCGACTGCGAGATCGGTCTCGTCGCCGTCGACGACCACGGGACGCCCGAGGGTGCCCGCGCCGCCGTCGAGGAGCTGACGGGCCAGGGCGTGTCCGGCCTCGTCCTCGCGACCTACGGCATGCACACCGCTGCGGCCGTGGACGCCGCTCGGGCAGCGGGGACAGCGGCCGTCCTCCCGTACGGAGGCGACCCCGCCCTGCCCGGCGACGGCGTCTGGTCCCTCGGACCCGACACCGCCTCGACCGACGCGGCACTCGTGGAGGAGGCCGGCGGCGGCGCCCGGGTACTCCTCGTCGACACCGGTGGAGGCACCCCGACCGGTCTCTCGCCCGCCGCGACGGTGACCGCCGATCCCGGCGCCACCGCGGACGTGATCATCACCGCCGCCCGCCCGCACCTCGAGGGCGAGCCGGCGGTCGAGCGCGTCGTCGTGTCCGGCCCCGCCGCGGCGCAGGCGACGGCGGTCGCCGCTCTGCAGGCGGCGGGGGCGTCCGTCCCGATCCTGCTCACGCCCGACGCGCTGAGCCCCGCCTTCGCTCCCGCCCTGGCCGCGGCCGGAGGCACCCTCTCGGGAGATCTGACGACGATCGGCACGGATTCCGGCGACGCGGTCGCCCTCCGCGGCGACGAGCGCGGACGCGCGGCCTCCGCGTTCCTGGGGGCCGTGCGGATGACCGCCGACGATGCCGCGCGGGCGACCCTCCTCGGCGACCGTTCGTTCCGCGATCTCGCCGCGGTCGCGGACGCCCCCAGCCACGACGCCGTCGTGGCGCTCGTGCGAGCCGCGGCCGTCGCAGGCAGCAGGGAACCCTCGGCGGTCGCCGCCGCACTCCGGGGATCCACGATCGGACCGACGGACGGGCTCGCCGGTCCGCCGCTCGACTTCGGCGCCGCGCACGCTCTGGACGCCCCGGCACTCCCCCTCCACTCCTCGCCGCAGCGTCTCGGCCTGCGGCCCGCCGACCCGCCGCTGCTCTGGTTCGCCGGACAGCCCCGACCGTGAGCCCCCGGTGCGACTCCTCCTCGACCTCGACGGCACCCGCTCCGACATCGACCTCGGCCGCCACCGCGACTCCGTGACACTCGGCGAGCTGATCGCCACCGCCACCGGGCACCGCCTCCCGCCCGGGACGGCCCTCGCCGTCGACACCGCCCTGCATCCTGTGGAGACCCGGCTGGCCGATCTGCTGCTGCTCGAGGGAACGCGGATCGCCCGCTCCCCCCTGCCCCGACCTGCCGCGGCCCGCGGGTGGACGGCCGTGCTGTCGGGCGGTCTCGGCGCGGGAGCCGTGGTCGAGATCCCGCGGGGCCGTGCGCTGATCGTGGGCCGCTCCCCGCACGCCGACGTCGTCCTCGACACGGCGAGCGCCTCCTGGGAGCACTTCTCGGTGACCCGCGAGGGCGACGGCCTGCGGGTGCGCGACGCCGACAGCACCAACGGCACTCTGGTCGACGGCGTCTCCGCGACGGGGGACGGGGTCCTCGTCTCCGACGCCGCGGTCGTGATCGCCGGTGGGGCGGCTCTCCGACTGCGCCCCGCGCCTCCCGAGCTCCTCGCGCCCGAGCCGGGGAGCACGGACAACGTCACCGCGACGGCGACCGTGCCCTTCAACCGGCCGCCGCGACCGGGACGTCCGGCGGCCGGCGAGGCGGTCGTCCCGCCGGCCCGCCTCGAGATCGCCTCCGCCACGACCTTCAGCGTGATCACCGTCGCCGCGCCGCTCGTCCTCGCCTTCGCGATGGTCCTCATCATGGGCGATGCGCGCTACGCCCTCTTCGCCGCGCTCAGCCCCGTGGCCGGAGTGGGCCTGTGGTTCGAGCAGCGGCACCGGCACGCCCGAGCGACCCGGTCCGAGGAGCAGCGCTACGGCGAGGCGCTGCAGACGCTCCGCGACGACATCGCCCGTTCCGCGCGTGTCGAACGGGCCCGCCTCGAGGAGGACGCGCCCGACCCGGCGACGACGATCCGCCGGGCGGCGCTGCCCGCCACGTCGCTGTGGCAGCGGCGCGCGACCTCCGCCGATGTGCTCCGCCTGCACATCGGCGTCGGCGACGTCCCGTGGTCTCCCCCGCTCGATCAGCGCGGAGTGCCGCGGCTCGAGGAGGAGGTGCGCGCGATCCTCGCGGTGAGCGTCGTCCCGAGCGCGCCGGTGTCCATCGATCTCGCGGACTCGGGCGTCGTCGGGATCGTCGGCGACCGCGAGGGCGGCCTCGCTCTGGCGAGGAGCCTGCTCTGCCAGGCGGCGGTCCACTGCGGTCCGGCCGACCTGGCGATCGGGGTGTTCTGCGACCGGCGACGCGACTCCGACTGGAGCTGGGCCTCCTGGCTCCCCCACACGCGTCTGCCCGGGGGCGGACGCCGACTCTCCGACCGGCGCGACCGCAGCTCCGAGCTCCTCCGCGCCCTCCGCGAGGAGGACTCGCCGCGCGTGCTCCTGGTGCTCGACTCCGACGTGCTGACCGAGGGACGCGCCGCTCCGGCGCGCGAGCTCCTCGGACTCGGCCGCGGCGAGCGCGAGACGGCGATCCGGATCTCCGGCCTCGTGCTCGCGGCGTCGGAGGAGCAGCTCCCCGCCTCCTGCACGGTCGTCGTCCGGGTCGGAGCTGACGCCTCAGCGGTCCTCTCCCGGCCCGACGAGCGGATCACCGTCGAGGACGTGGTGCTCGCCGGTCTCGCCTCCTCCACGGCCGAGCGCTGTGCGCGCGACCTGGCGCGCTTCGAGGACCCGGAGCTCGTCACCGCGGGGGCGGCTCTCCCCGCGCTCGTGCGGCTGCCGCCGCTCCTGGGCGCCGATCGTCCGACCGCCGCGGACGTCCGGGGGTGGTGGTCGAGCGCCCGGGGCGTGCGCGCGCCCGTCGGCTCGTCCGAGCACGGTCCGCTCGTGCTCGATCTCGTCGCCGACGGCCCGCACGGCCTGGTCGGCGGCACCACGGGCTCGGGCAAGAGCGAGTTCCTGCGCTCCTTCGTGGCCGGCCTCGCGGCCTGGAACGATCCGACGCGCCTCACCTTCGTGCTCATCGACTTCAAGGGGGGTGCAGCGTTCGCGTCCTGCGAGCGGCTCCCGCACACGATCGGCACCATCAGCAACCTCGACGCCCAGCTCGCCGACCGCGCGCTGCGCTCGCTCGAGGCCGAGATGCGGCGTCGTCAGCGGCTCTTCGCCGCCGCCGGCGAGGGTGTCGACGACCTCGACGCGTACTGGGCCACCTCGCCGCCGGAGCCGATGCCGCGGCTCCTGCTCGTCGTCGACGAGTTCGCCGTTCTCGCGAAGGAGCATCCCGACGTCCTGACGTCCCTCGTGAGCGTCGCCGCGGTCGGCCGGACGCTCGGCGTGCACATGATCCTCGCCACCCAGCGTCCGGCCGGAGTGGTGAACGACGACATCCTCGCCAACACCAACCTCCGCGTCGCCCTCCGGGTGCAGAGCCGGGACGACTCCGCCGACGTGATCGGAGTCGCGAGCGCGGCCGGGATCTCCCGCTCCCAGACCGGCCGGGCGTATGTGAAGCGTGGCCAGAACGACATCTCGCCCGTCCAGACGGCGCTGGTCACCGGTCGAGCGGAGGCGGCGGCCGTCGAGGCGATCGAGGTCCGCCCGGTCGGACCCACGGGCGTCCCCGTCGAGGGCCCCTCCCCTGTCGCCGCCGACGAGACGGCCCCGACCGATCTCGACCTCCTGATCGACGCGGTGGTCGAGGCGGACGCCGCTTCAGGCTTCGGCCCTCCCCGCCCGATCTGGCCGGAGCCGCTCGAGGACACCGTGGCCCTCAGCGGGTTCGGCGCGGAGGAGTCCGACCTCGGTCGCGTCGTCGGCGACGTCCTGCACGTCGCACTCTCGGACGACCCCGACCGGCAGCGCCAGACGCCGACCGGCTGGGATCTGGGCGAGGGGAACCTGCTCCTCATCGGCATCCCCGGCAGCGGCACCAGCACGGTGCTCGCGTCGATCGCACTGACGGCCGCCCGCCACTTCCCTCCGGACGAGCTCGACCTCTACGTCCTCGATGCCGGTTCCCGCGACTCCGCCCCGCTCGCGCGACTCCCGCACACCGTCTCCTACGCCGGAGCAGGTGGCGGATCCCACGAGAAGCAGACCCGGTTCCTCCGTCACCTGGGCGACGAGGTGCGCCGGCGCCGAGCATCGCCCGGGGGCCACCGGCGTGCGCTGGTGCTCATCGACGGACTCGCGACTCTGAAGGACGAGTTCCAGGACTGGGAGGGCCTGGCTCTGATGGAGGCGTTCACCCGCGCCTACGCCGACGGACCGGAGCTCGGCCTGCACTTCGCGGTGACGAGCACCCGGGCGAGGGCGATCCCCTCGGTGATGGAGGAGGTCACGACGCAGAAGTGGCTGTTCCGCCTCGCCGACCCGCAGGACTACGCCGCCGCCGGGGTGAAGCCGGTGCAGGCGCCGGCAGCGGTGCCGGGGCGCTGCGTTCTCACCTCGTCGCTCCTGCAGACGCAGGTCGCGACTCCGAGGGCCGGTCTCGACGACGCGATCGCCGAGCTCGCGGCCGCCTGGCCGGATGCGCGCGGCAGGACGAGCACGGTCGGCACGCTTCCCGACAGGGTCGCCGTGAGCGCGCTCAGGATCGAGGCCCGCTTCGATCGCGAGCCGTGGCTGCTCCCGATCGGCCTCGGCGAGTCGGACCTCGCCCCGCTGGCGTTCCAGGTCTTCGAGGGCGAGCACGTCGTCATCGCCGGACCCGCCCGATCGGGCAAGTCGACCGTGCTGCTCGCCCTGGCCGAGGCGGCGCGGGCCGCCGGCTCGGTCGCCGTCTGGGGAGTGTGCGATCGACGCTCCCCGCTGAGGGGCGCGGACCTCGACCGACTCGCCGTGGGCGCGGAGGAGCTCCGCACCCTCCTCGCGTCGCTGTCGACGGAGGAGGGCCCCGTGCTGCTCCTCCTCGACGACGCCGAGCGCTGGGACGACACCGACCAGGCGCTGATGAGGCTGGTCTCGTCGGGTCGCCCGGGACTCTGCGTCGTGCTGGCCGGCCGGTCGAGCGAGCTCCGCAGCCATTTCGGGAACTGGACGAAGAAGGCGGCGGCCTCCCGCTCCGTGCTGCTGCTCCAGCCCGACATCGACAACGACGGCACTCTCCTCGGCGCGCAGATCCCGCGGCGCTTCCCCGTCCCGCCCACGGTGGGCCGGGGCTTCGTCAGCCTCGACGGCGAGATCCACTTCGTGCAGTCGGTCTCGCCGACGCCGGCGGACGGCGGCTGATCAGCGCCCTCGGGCGGGTGATCGCGCCTCCGCCACCAAGTCGATCGGCGCGTCCTCCTCGAGAGCGCTCCGATCACTCCGAGACGCACCGATGGAGGTGCGCGGAGGAAGGAGCGCGGAGACGACGAGCACGTCCCGCCCCCGCTCGCCGGAGCACGCAGGGGCGAGACGGCCGGTCAGCTCCCTCCGCCGGCGGCGAAGATGTTCTGCGAGATCGTCGCCAGCTGGCTGCGCAGCTCCTCGAGCTCCTGCTTGGCCTTCTCGAGGGCCGACTTCGTCTCCGGCCAGGTCGACGAGCGGAACTGCGAGGCCAGCGGACCATCCCAGACGTTCGGATCGGACAGTGTCCGCCCCTGTGCGTCGAGCCGGCTGATCTGATCGGCGAGGCCGCCGTTGACGATCGACTGGATCTGCTGGATCGCGGACTTCGCCTCGTCGGTCGAGAGAACACGTGACATGGATCACACCTTTCTACCCCTGCGGACGGGACCGTCCCGACCGCTCCCCACTCCACCAACGTTTCATGAGGATGTCTCGTCATGGTAGAAGGCAAGACAGCACAGACGGCTCGCGTGGCGTCGACGGCTCGACACTGGCGCGGGAGGTCGACTCACTCGCGAGTGGTGATCGCGAAGGGACTGCTCGAGAGGTCCGAGAACGCGCCCACTCGGGCGCGCAGCTCGCAGGACGGAGTCACCGTGAGGGCGGTCACCGTCAGCCCGTCGGACGACACGGCGACCGCGCCGCTGCAGCCGTCGCTGAAGCGAACGCCCTCCACTCCGCCCGCGATCGCCTCGAGCATGCTGCTCGCCGGCGCGGACGACGGCGTCGCGAGCAGGGGGTTCACGGGGTCGGCCCCGCTCGGCCAGACCGGCACCAGCGTCACCGGCAGCGGGGTCCGGCCGACCGTCCGCGCGGGAGTCTCGATCCGCACATCCCGCAGCCGCTGCACGGGATACGCCGTCCCGGTGACCGCAGGGTCGGCCACGGCCTGTGCCGTCGCAGACGCTGCCGCCGCCAGCCACCCGTCCAGGGCGCTCTGCTCGGCCACCGCGATCGGCACGGTCGCCGTGACGTCGACGATCCCCTGCGCCGGGACGTGCAGGTCCGTCAGGCTCCAACCGCAGCCGACCCCGACTCCGGTGACGCTCGGCCGGTTGCGCACCGCCGTCACTCCGGACCAGCTGGCCGCGGGGCACGCCGCCGCGGCGTCCGGGCCCGGCAGCACCTCGAGGAAGGACCCCGAGAGGGGCGCGCTCTGGGCGGAGTAGGAGATCTCGACGACCACGGCCCGTCGCTCCGCGTCCCAGGTGGCCGATCGCGTCACTCCGAGGCCCGTCGGCAGCGGCCGGTCCTGCTGCCGGGCCGACAGGTCGGCATCCGGCGCCGAGGCCCGTGCTCCGCCGCCGCGCGGCTGGACGGCGAGGAGCACCGCCCCGATGAGCAGGACGCCGGCGCCGAGGGCGGCGAGGATCATCCGCAGACGTCCGCCGCGCCCCCGCCGAGCTGGAGCCTCGAACGGCCGTTCCGCCAGGCGCAGCTCGCGGCGCGGCACCGGGCGGAGCACGGTCGCCTGCGACGACGGGCCGAGCTCGGGAGCGGGCCCCTCCTCCACCGGCTCCGACGACATCTCCACCGCCATCCCGCGGAGGACCGTGCCCGGGCGCTCGGCCTCCTCGAACTCCGCCGCGCTCGCCGCGAGCGGCAGCGCCGGCAGCCCGGCCAGCGCCGGGGAGAGGCGTCGCAGGATCCCCGCCGCCTCCGCAGCCGTCGGCCGCGACGCCGGATCCTTCGCGAGCATCCGGTCCAGGAGCGACGCGAGCCGCGGCGGCAGATCCAGCGGCGGCGGGAGCATCGCGACGTGCCGGTAGGCGACCGCGACGTCGGCGCCGGGGCCCGCGAAGGGGGTCCGGCCGCACAGCAGCTCGTAGAGCAGGATCCCCGTCGAGTAGACGTCGCTCGGCGGGCCGGCCGCTCCGGTGGCGAGCATCTCGGGCGAGAGGTACTCCGGCGTCCCGATGACACCCGTCGTCGCGCGCGGCCCCTCGGCGACCACGTGAGCGATGCCGAAGTCGGAGACGCGGACGGCGGAGCTCGCATCGTCCGCACCCTCCGCGAGCAGGACGTTGTCGGGCTTCACGTCCCGGTGGACCGTGCCGATCGCATGCGCGGCGGCGAGAGCGTCGAGGATCGAGGCCGCCACGGGCAGCGCATCGACCGCCGGGAGGGTGCCCTCGTCCCGCAGCGATCCGCCGCCGACGAGCTCCATCACGATCCCGAGCGTCTCCCCCTCCACGACGAGGTCGAGCACCTCCACGACGTGCGGGTGCCGCAGACGGGTGAGCACCGACCTCTCACGGACGAACCGCTCGACCAGGCCCGCGTCGTGCACGTGCTCACCGCGGAGGAGCTTCGCCGCGCGGTCCGGCCCCTGCGCGTCGGCGACGCGCCACACCTCGCCCGCGGCACCCGAGCCGATCCGCTCGAGCAGGCGGTAGCGCGCCCCTAACGGATCCCCGGCACTCCTCGCCATGCCGCCTCCCGCTCCGAGCTTCCGTCATCTTCGAGAGGAAGCGTAGCGGAGACCGCTCGGGCGGATCAGCGGTGGCGCATCGGCCGGATCAGAACCCCTCGTTGGCGCGCGGTGCGTAGTCGGCGCCCAGCGCCTCCAGCTCGTCGGCGGTCAGCTCCACGTCCAGCGACGCGACCGCGTCGTCGAGGTGGTGGAGCTTCGTGGCTCCGACGATCGGAGCGGTGACCGCCTCCTGCTGCCGGACCCAGGCGAGCGCCACCTGCGCACGGGGCACGCCGCGCTGCTCGGCGATGCGTGCGACGGTCGCGACGGTCCGCCGGTCGGCCTCCTCTTGCTGGCGGTAGAGGGTGCCGCCGAAGACGTCGGTCTCGGTGCGCGCCGTGGTCTCGTCCCAGTCGCGGGTGAGCCGGCCCCGGGCGAGCGGCGACCACGGGATCACGCCGACTCCCTGGTCGACGCAGAAGGGGTGCAGCTCGCGCTCGTCCTCGCGCTGGATCAGGTTGTACTGGTCCTGCATCGAGACGAACCGCGTCCAGCCGCCCAGATCCGCGGTGTACTGCGCCTTCGCGAACTGCCACGCCCACATGCTCGACGCGCCGATGTAGCGCGCCCTGCCCGAGCGGACGACGTCGTGGAGCGTCTCCATCGTCTCCTCGATCGGCGTCTCGGGGTCCCAGCGGTGGATCTGGTAGAGGTCGACGTAGTCCGTGCCGAGACGCCGGAGGCTGTCGTCGATCGCGCTGAGGATGTGCCGCCGCGAGAGGCCGCCGCCGTTGGGGCCGGGGCGCATCCGCCCGTGGACCTTCGTGGCGATCACGACCTCCTCGCGGACCGCGAAGTCCGCGAGCGCCCGGCCGACGAACTCCTCGCTCGTGCCGTCGGAGTAGACGTCCGCCGTGTCGAACGTGGTGACGCCGAGCTCCAGCGCCCGCCGGAGGAAGGTCCGCGACTCCTCCTCGCCCATGCTCCAGCCGTGGGCACCGCGGTCGGGAGCGCCGAAGCTCATGCAGCCGAGGACGATCGAGGAGATCTGCAGGCCGCTGGAGCCGAGTCGGGTGGAGTCCATGCGCGTCGCTTCCGTGTCGAGGAGGGGGTCCCTCCAGCGTCGCACCCGCGAGCGGCGGCGCGCCAGCCGTCCGGCTACACGGCCGGATCGCGACGAGTGGCGGCGACCACGCTCGGGAGGAACAGCGCGACGACGGCCACCGCGGCCGGCGCCAGCAGCGCCCAGCCGATGTCGGGCACGGCGTACTGGCCCTGGAAGGCGCCGAGCGCCACGGCCATCATCACCAGCTGGATCGTCAGCGCCGACGCGCGCATCCAGCCTCGCCGTCGCACGGCGCCGAGCGTCGTCGCGGCGGCCCAGCACACGGCGATCAGCGCGAGGACGACGATGGCGATCCCTCCGCCGACCGTGTCGGCCCGGGTCGTCAGCAGCTCGAGCACGAGCCACGCCGCGACCCCGGCGACGGCGAGCGTCTCGAGGGCCAGGACCGCGATCAGCACCACCAGACCGAGCGGCCGGGAGGCGGTCGGGCGGGGTCCGCGGGACCCGTTCGCGTCAGCGGTCACAGGCACATCCCATCCAGGACTCTTGATTCGGGCTCATCCCCGTGACAGGCTAGTCCAGTTCGTTTCACCGCTCACAGGGTCGTGGGTTTCCGCCGATGTGAACATCCGATCCCGCCGCGCCGTCAGGCAAGGGGGCGAGCCGGATGACCAGCACTGGAGCCGGGTGGCCGACGCAGTGCTCACGCATCGCGTCGAGTGCACCGGCAAGAACCGAGCGTTCTCCCGTCCACCACCCCGATCCACCCCGCGCTCCAGCACGGGGTCTCGTGGCGTGCGCCGGTGAGGGCGCGGAGGTCGAGTACTGGTCGGGATCGTCGGCGTGGATCGATCATCCCACCCGAACACTGCGTGGTTCCTCCACGCACGCCTTCACACAAGGAGCACCCGCATGGACTGGCGCGACAAGGCCGCTTGCCTCACCGCAGACCCCGAGCTTTTCTTCCCGGTCGGCAACACCGGCCCGGCCGTGGACCAGATCGAGAAGGCGAAGTCGGTGTGCGCACGCTGCACCGTCACCGAGGTCTGCCTCCAGTACGCCCTCGAGACCGGCCAGGACTCGGGCGTGTGGGGCGGCCTCAGCGAGGACGAGCGTCGCGCCCTGAAGCGCCGCGCCGCCCGCGCACGCCGCGCCTCCTAGGCGCACGAGCCGCTCGGCGGCACGAACGATCCCGACCCCCGTCGCCTCTCGGCAGCGGGGGTCGCGTCGTCTCCGGGCTCAGGAGCGGGCGCGCTCCAGCCACCGCAGCGGCACCTCGATGGTGACCTCGGTGCCGCGCCCGACCAGCGTGTGCCAGTCGATGGTGCCGCCGAGCTCGCCCTGGATGAGCGTGCGCACGATCTGCGTGCCCAGGCCCGATCCGACCTTGCCCTCCGGCAGCCCGACGCCCGTGTCGCGCACCTTCACCGTGAGCTCGTCGTCGCTGCGCGAGGCGACGATCTCCACGTCGCCCTCCCGTCCGGCCAGGCCGTGCTCGACGGCGTTGGTGACCAGCTCGGTCAGGGCGAGCGCGAGCGGAGTCGCGTACTCGCTGGGCAGGTTGCCGAAGCTCCCCGTCAGCTTCGGGTGCACCGTGGTGTTGTGGGTCGAGGCGACCTCGGCGATCAGCAGCAGCACCCGGTCGAAGACCGCGTCGAAGTCGACGTTCTGGTTCAGCCCCTCCGAGAGCGTGTCGTGCACGACCGCGATGGCGGCGACGCGGCGCATCGCCTGCGTGAGCGCCTCCCGGGCGAGGTCGGAGTGGGTGCGCCTGGCCTGGATCCGCAGCAGCGAGGCCACGGTCTGCAGGTTGTTCTTCACGCGGTGGTGGATCTCGCGGATCGTCGCGTCCTTGGTGATGAGCTCCCGCTCCTGGTGGCGCAGCTCCGTCACGTCGCGGCACAGGACGACGGCGCCGACCCGCTCGCCGCGGTCGCGGATCGGGATCGCGCGCAGCGACACCGTCACTCCGCGGGCCTCGATGTCGGTGCGCCACGGCGCCCGGCCGGTCACGACCAGCGGGAGCGACTCGTCGATGACGACCTTCCCCGCGATCAGCTTCGTGGTGACCTCGGCGAGCGACTCCCCCTCGAGCTCGTCGGCGAAGCCGATGCGGTTGAACGCCGAGAGGGCGTTGGGGCTCGCGAACGTGGTGACGCCGTCGACGTCCAGGCGGATCAGTCCGTCGGACGCGCGCGGCGCCCCGCGACGAGGACCGGTCGGCGCGCCCAGGTCCGGGAAGTCGCCCGAGGCGATCATCGAGAAGAGGTCGTTCGCGCAGTCGTTGAACGTCAGCTCCTGCCGGCTCGGCGTGCGCGTCTCGCTGAGGTTGGTGTGGCGCGTGACGACCGCGATGGGGCGGTCCGTCGTGCCGCCGTCGGAGGCCCCCAGGCGGCGCAGGACGGGCACCGCGCGCACGCGGGTGGGCGTCTCCTCGAACCAGTCCGGGGCGGAGGTGTCGACGATCCGCGCGGTCTCGAACGCCTCGACGACCTGGGCGCGCCACTCCGACTTGATCCTCTGCCCGACGAAGTCGCGGTAGAAGAGCGTCGCCGCGCTGCTGGGGCGCGCGTGGGCGACGGCGACGAAGCTGTCGTCGGCCGTGGGCACCCAGAGCACGATGTCGGCGAAGGCCAGGTCGGCGAGCAGCTGCAGGTCGCCGACGAGCAGGTGCAGCCATTCGACGTCCGCTTCGTCGGATCGGCCGTGGGAGAGGACGAGGTCACTGAGGGTCGACACCCGACAAGCCTAGGGCGCGGCCGGGCGGTGCACGCCGGGCTCGCTGTCCACAGCTCGGGACGGCCGACGATTATCCACAGTCTGCGCCTCTGCACTCCATGAGCATCCCTCGACTGCTTCGATGAGGTCGTCCTCGCGTGCCGACCCAGCGCGCCCCGCCCGTCGAGCAGAGAGGTGACCCGGACCCGTGAACAGCTCGTCCTGCCCCAGGAGATCGCCGCATGAGCCTTCCCCTCCACGCCTTCGACTACCGCACCCTCCCCCTCGACCCCGAGGCGGCCGTGGAGCGGCTCACCATCGCGGAGTTCTTCGCCCCGCAGCCTGCGACCCGCGCGGAGCTGCCCGACCCGGAGCCCCTGCTCGCCCGGCTCACGCACCTCGTGATCGAGATCCTGGAGGGCTCGCGCGAGATCGACCAGATCGCGCGGTGGCTGAGCGACGAGGTCTACCACCACCTGCAGAAGCGGGTCGTGCTCGCGGCCCGCGCCCGCAGCCTGCGGAAGCGGACGGCGCAGCGCGTCCCGTTCACGGTCGGACGGGTGATCGTCACGGAGCCGCGGGACGGCGTCGTCGAGGGAGTGGTCCTGGTGCATCACCGCGCACGGAGCCGGGCCGTCGCGATCCGGCTCGAGGGCACGGACGCGCGCTGGCGTGCCACCGCGATCAACGTGCTGTGAGGAGCGGGTCAGCGCTCCCGGGCGGCCGCACCGGCCGGGAGCACGATCTCCACTCCCCTGTCGCGCAGGGCCTCCTCGAGCTCCGGGGGCGGCGGGGCGGCGGTGACGAGATGATCCGCGCGACCGAGCTCCGCGACCTCCTCGGGGACGGCTTCACCGCCGCGGACTACGACCGCGTCGGCGGACTCCCTCCCCAGCCCGGCTCACAAGCGGTATGCGCAGCGGTGGAGTCGACGCTCGAGGCCTGCTGCGTCCCCGGGCTCGTCCTCGAGACGGACCGGCCGACGACGATCGGCCTCGGCGACACCTTCGCCGGCGGCTTCGTCTCGGCCCTCGCGCGCGGCGAGTCCTGACGGCGGGCGAGGCGGGGTCCGAGCCTCCGCAGGAACGCCGACGGCCCCGGACACCCGCTGCTGCGGGACCGGGGCCGTCGGCGTCGTCCGGGGAGGACTCAGCGGCGCTTGGACTGCGCGCGTCGCTCCTCGCGGTTGGCGGGGGCGTCCGAGCCGCCCGGCTTCTGGCCGAAGGCGCCGGTCGTCGGAGTCTCCTCCGCCTCGCCCTCGGGGAGCGCCTTGCGGGCCTCCTCGGCGCGGGCCTTCGCGGTGGCCGCCTGCTGCACCTGTCCGCGCTGGTCGCGGACCTCGACGCCGCCGGTGTCGCTCGGAGCCGAGTAGCTGAGCTTCTCGGCCGGAGCGACCGGCTGAGCGAGGCCCTTGGCCGCGACTCCGGCGACCTCGCCCTGCTTCTGGGTCACCTCGACCTCGAGGTTGAAGAGGAAGCCGACGGTCTCCTCGCGGATCTGCCCCATCATCTGCTGGAACAGGGCGAAGCCCTCGCGCTGGTACTCGACCAGCGGATCGCGCTGGGCCATCGCGCGCAGGCCGATGCCGTCCTTGAGGTAGTCCATCTCGTAGAGGTGGTCGCGCCAGCGGCGGTCGATCACCGAGAGCACGACACGGCGCTCGAGCTCGCGCATGGCGGGAGAGCCCAGCTGCTCCTCGCGGCGCTGGTAGGCGAGCTGCGCGTCCGAGAGGATCTCGCGGCGCATGAACTCCTTGTTGATGCGACCGCGGCTGCCCGCCTCCTGCACCACCTCGTCGATGGTGAGGCTGATCGGGTACAGCGTCTTCAGCTCGGTCCAGAGGGCGTCGAAGTCCCAGTCGTCGCCGTTACCGTCGCCGGTGTGCACCTCGAGGATCTCGTCGATCACGTCGACGAGGAACTTCTGGGTGCGCTCGTGCAGGTCGTCGCCCTCGAGGATGTGGCGGCGGTCCGAGTAGATCGCCTCGCGCTGGCGGTTGAGGACGTCGTCGTACTTGAGGACGTTCTTGCGGATCTCGGCGTTGCGGGCCTCGACCTGCGACTGGGCGCTGCGGATGGCGCGCGAGACGACCTTCGACTCGATGGCGATGTCGTCCGGGACGTTGCCGCGGCCCATGAGCGCCTCGGCGGCGCCGGAGTTGAACAGGCGCATGAGGTCGTCGGTGAGCGAGAGGTAGAAGCGGCTCTCCCCCGGGTCGCCCTGGCGCCCCGAGCGTCCGCGGAGCTGGTTGTCGATGCGGCGCGACTCGTGGCGCTCGGTGCCGAGCACGTAGAGGCCGCCGGCGGCCTGGACCTTCTCGGCCTCCTCGCCCACCTTCTCCTTGACGGCGGCGAAGACCTCGTCCCACGCGGCCTCGTACTCCTCCGGAGTCTCGGAGGGGTTCAGGCCCTTGGCCGTCATCTCGGAGACCGCGAGGAACTCGGCGTTGCCGCCGAGCATGATGTCGGTGCCTCGACCGGCCATGTTGGTCGCGACGGTGACGGCGCCGAGGCGGCCGGCCTGGGCGACGATGGCCGCCTCCCGCGCGTGGTTCTTGGCGTTCAGGACCTCGTGGCGCACGCCCTTCTTGGCGAGCAGGCGCGAGAGGTACTCGCTCTTCTCGACGCTGGTCGTGCCGACGAGGACCGGCTGCCCGGCCGCGTGGCGCTCCGCGATGTCCTCGACGACCTGGGCGAACTTGACCTGCTCGTTCTTGTAGACGAGGTCGGCGTTGTCGATCCGCTGCATCTTGCGGTTCGTCGGGATCGGGACGACGCCGAGCTTGTAGGTCGACATGAACTCGGCGGCCTCGGTCTCGGCCGTTCCGGTCATGCCGGAGAGCTTCGCGTAGAGGCGGAAGTAGTTCTGGAGCGTGACGGTGGCCAGTGTCTGGTTCTCGGCCTTGACCTGCACGCCCTCCTTCGCCTCGATGGCCTGGTGGATGCCCTCGTTGTAGCGGCGTCCGGCCAGAATGCGGCCGGTGTGCTCGTCGACGATCAGGACCTCGCCGTTAAGCACGACGTAGTCCTTGTCCTTCTTGAACAGCGCGCGCGCCTTGATGGCGTTGTTGAGGAACGAGATCAGCGGGGTGTTCGCCGACTCGTAGAGGTTGTCGATGCCGAGGTAGTCCTCGACCTTCTCGATGCCGGGCTCGAGGACGCCGACGGTGCGCTTCTTCTCGTCGACCTCGAAGTCCTCGCCCTCGTCGAGGCGCTTGGCGAGGTTGGCGAACTCCGCGAACCAGCGGTTCGCCTCGCCCGACGCCGGTCCGGAGATGATCAGCGGGGTGCGGGCCTCGTCGATGAGGATCGAGTCGACCTCGTCGACGATGGCGTAGAAGTGGCCGCGCTGGACCATGTCCTGCGCCTGCCACGCCATGTTGTCGCGGAGGTAGTCGAAGCCGAACTCGTTGTTCGTGCCGTAGGTGATGTCGGCCGAGTACTGCTCGCGGCGCTGCTCCGGGGTCTGGCCCGAGAGGATCACTCCGGTCGTCATGCCGAGGGCGCGGAACACGCGCCCCATCAGCTCGGACTGGTACGACGCGAGGAAGTCGTTGACCGTGACGATGTGCACGCCGCGGCTGGCGATCGCGTTGAGGTAGGCCGGGAGGGTCGCGACGAGCGTCTTGCCCTCTCCGGTCTTCATCTCGGCGATGTTGCCCAGGTGCAGGGCGGCGCCGCCCATGAGCTGCACGTCGAAGTGGCGGAGGCCGAGCGTCCGGCGCGAGGCCTCGCGGACGGCGGCGAACGCCTCCGGCAGCAGGTCGTCGAGGGACTCGCCGTTCGAGTAGCGCTCGCGCAGCTCGACGGTCTCGTTCTTCAGCTCCTCGTCGCTGAGGTGCGTGAAGTCCTCTTCGAGGGCGTTGACGGCCTTCGCGTAGTTCTCGAGGCGGCGGATGACCCGCCCCTCCCCGACGCGAAGGACCTTTTCGAGGACAGAGGCCACGGGGTACTCCAAAAAAGTAGAAGACAGGAGTCGCGCGCCGGAGCGCGGACCGCGACCAGCCTAGCCGGGGCGGGCGGCGAGCGGTCGGGGCGACGCGTCCGCCCTGGGCGGACTCCCTGCCTGGGCACGGGGAGGGCCCCGGAGCGGATGCTCCGGGGCCCGGGGTCGGATCTCAGCCGGCGGCCTGCTCGGCGAGCTCGTCGGCCTCGTCGCCGAGGCCGATGACGCCGTAGTCCCAGCCCTTGCGGCGGTAGACCACGCTCGGGCGGTTCGTGTCGGAGTCGATGAAGAGGTAGAAGTCGTGTCCGACCAGCTCCATGTAGTCGACGGCGTCGTCGACGGTCATCGAGACGGAGGCGAAGACCTTCTTGCGGATGACGACGGGGCAGTACGGCTCCTCGACCTCGTCCTCCACCGGCTCCGGCGCCTCCTGCACGGGGATGACGCCCGTGCTCAGCTGCTCCAGCACCGCCGCGTCGGCCGGCTGGATGGCGACGACGCTGAAGTCGTCGGCGGCCGCGTCGCGGAGCGAGGTCGGCCGATGCTGGCCCCGATGGACCTTCTTCCGGTCCTTCGCGCGTCTCACCCGTTCGAGCAGCCGGCCGATGGCGACGTCGAACGCCGCGTACTTGTCGGCTCCGCTCGCCTCGGCCCGGACCACGGGCCCCTTGCCGATCAGCGTCAGCTCCACGCGGTCGCCGCCGGCCGAGCCCTTGCCCTCGGCGTGCCTGCTCGCCTTGATCTCGAGTGCGAGAGCACGATCGGCGAGGTGCGCCACCTTGTCCGACTTCTCCGTCGCGTACGCGCGGAAGCGATCGGTGATGTCGATGTTGCGTCCTGTGATGTCGATGTCCATGACAACCTCCCAGTCGAGTACGGCGTGCCGCCTTTCTCCGGGGCGGACCGTTCACGCCGTGCCCCCACCGTAGACCCCGGCCACCGGATCGTCACCGGGAGTTCGTCCGGATTCTGCTGCTACGTTCCCTCTTCGTTGCGCGGTGCCGGCCAGGGCCGCCGCGGCCCGGACCGTCCCGCCGGCCGCACGCACGGCGCGCCGGAGCTCGAGCAGGGTCGCGCCGGAGGTGACCACGTCGTCGACGAGGACCACCGGCGGCCACGACGAGAGCGGACGGCGGGCGCGGAACGCCCCGTCGAGGTTGCCGCGCCGCTCGATGCGGCCGAGCCCGACCTGGTCGCGGACCATCCGCGACCGCCGGAGAGGACGCACCGCCCGCCCTCCCGACGCGGCGACCAGCTGCGCGACGGGATCGGCGCCCCGCCGCACGCGGCCGAGCCAGGAGCCGGGCGGGACGACCAGGATCGCGGGGCTGCCGGCGAGCGCCGCGCCGAGGGCCGGACGCAGCAGCGCGCCGAGCGGGGCGAGGCAGGCCGTGCGGCCCTCCTCCTTCAGCGCGACGACGAGGCGGCGCACCGTGCCCTCGTAGGGGGCACCGGTGACGACGAGGAGCGGATCGTCCGGCGGCCCGACGACGCGGGTCAGCAGGCAGGCCGAGGCGGCCGCGTCGGCCGAGCAGTCCGGACAGGGCGCCCGGCTCGTCGGCTCTCCGCAGGCTGGGCACTCCAGCGGGAGGAGGACGGCGAGGGCGTCGAGCAGGTGATCGGAGAGCATGCCTCCACGTTCGCCGTCCGGGCCGCGGCACGGGGGGTGGATCCGTCGGATCGGGACGATCCGCCTGCCCGACGCGCCTGGGGAGGAGCATCCGGAGCGCGCCGCCGTCGGAAGGGCTCGTCGCCGCCGACAGGACCGGTCAGGACCCCATGCCGGTCTGCGCCGCGAGCAGCCGGATGTCCGTCGCGGTCGTCTGCCAGGCCGAGCCCCGCTGCTGCCGGAGCTCCCCGCCCTCGGCGAGGATGCGGATCTGGGTCGAGGTGTTGCCCGCGGCGATCTGGACCGTGCCCGTCGTCGTGCCGAGCGCCGTGGCGCCTCCGCCGAGCAGGTTCATCGTGACGGCGTCCTCTCCCGTCGAGCCGCGGACGACCGACACCACGTCGAGCTCGTCCGTCCAGGCCGCGGCGACCGCGGTCCCCAGGGTCGAGCGGAGGACGACCGGCTCGCCGACCGCCACCGGGTCACCGTCCCGTGAGCGGGTGATGCCGGCCACCAGCACCGTCGCCTGCTGCCCGTCCTGGGCGAGCGCCAGCATCCGGGTGCCGTCGCGCGACACGGCGATCGAGGCGAGCGACTCGACCTCGCTCCAGGCCGTTGCGACCTGCATCGAGCGCGAGCCGTCCGCGGAGTACGCCACCAGCTGCCCGGGCGAGGCCGACGGCACCGACCAGACGTACCCGAGCGGATCGATGGACGGCGCGACGAGGCCCGACCGCGCGTCGAGGAGGACGTCGGCACCGTCGGGCTCCACGAGGCTCACGCCCGCGGCGGTGAGCACGGCGGCCGATGCGTCCGAGTCGGCCCCGCGCTGCTCGCCGAGGACCGCGGCCCGCGGCTGCAGCGCCTCGATCCGATCCGAGATCCCGAGGCCGGCCAGCCCGGAGGAGCCGAGGAATCCGAAAGCGTCGTCGGTCAGCACGAGCGGCCGGGTGTCGACGCGGGGCGAGGTCGGCAGCCCGGTGACCTCGGAGGGGACGTCGATCGGGTTCTGCTCGACGGAGAGCGCGACTCCGGTGACGTTCGAGACGTTCGCGAGGCTCCGGTTCAGCTGCAGCGCCATCAGCCGCCACTGCGCCGGATCGGCCTCGAGAGCGGCCGGGTTCAGGTCCACCACGGCGCGCTGCGACTCGACCGGCACGGTCTCGGCCGCCAGCGTCGTGCCGGTCGGGAAGGCCGACACGACGGCGGCGGAGTCCCGCAGCCACGGTGTGGGGCCGCGCAGCAGCTCCGTGACGATCGTGGTGCTGGTGGAGCTGTCGGCGCGCGAGGCGAACCAGCGCAGGTCCGGCACGAGGTACTGGTATCCGGGGTCGAAGAAGTAGAGCGCGTGCGTCGAGAAGACCTGCTCGAAGGTGGTGCGGTCGATCACCACGCCGCTCGGCGGCGCGCTGATGCGCCACTCGCCGTTCTCCTGGACGAAGCCGTAGTCGAGGGTCAGGCCGGCCGTGGTGGCGACGTCGGTGTAGACGCCGGTCGCGTCGACCTCGGCGACGGGCGTGATCGTCAGCGAGAGCGTGGATCCCGACTGCGGCGAGGCGGAGCGCTGGCCCTCGTCGACCGTGACGTGCTCGCCCGGCGTCCAGTCGGCTCCGGTGGAGAGGAACTCGCGGGCGATCTTGTAGTTGTTCTGCGGGCTCGACGCGGCGTCGATGAAGCCGGTCAGGATGTCGCGCTGCGACGCACCGACGGCGGGTCCCGACGGGAGGAAGTCGTACTGGAGGTCCTGCGGCGCGGTGTCGGGCCGTCCGACTCCGACGTCGCCGTCCCGCGGGATGCCGGCGCATCCGGCCAGCCCGAGCGCGAGCAGCGCGGCGGCCGCGGCGGCGCGGAGGATGCCGCGCCTCACGGGAGCACCCCCGCGGCCCCGACCGGAGGAGCCTGCAGCGGAGGGAGGACGATCGGGCCGCTGTAGGCCTGCTCGCCCGCGTCGACCGGGGGCAGCGGGAGCGGCGAGGCCTCGATCCGCTCGCCGCGGTGCCGGGGCACGGTCAGGCGGAAGCAGGCGCCGCGATCGGGCACGGACCAGACCTGCAGCCAGCCGTGGTGCAGGGCGGTGTCCTCCTGCGCGATGGAGAGGCCGAGGCCGGTGCCGCCGAGCGTGCGGCGGCGGGACGGATCGGCGCGCCAGAAGCGGTCGAAGACGCGCACCACCTCCTCGCTGCTCATGCCGTGCCCGTAGTCGCGCACGGCGAGGGCGACCGCGCTGGCGTTGCTGTCGACGGTGACGACGACCTCGCGGCCGTCGCCGTGCTCGATCGCGTTGCCCAGCAGGTTGCGGACGATCCTGCGGATGCGGCGCGGATCGAGGTCGGCGTCGAAGTAGCCGCCCGGGGCGGAGAGAGTGAGCCGGGAGCCGTTCGCCTCCGCGATCCCGCGCATCGCCTCGATCTCGTCGCCGGCCAGCTTCACCAGGTTGACCGGCTCGAGCTCGAGCTCGGCCGATCCCGCGTCGTGGCGGGAGATCTCGAGCAGGTCGGCGAGGAGGCTCTCGAAGCGGTCGATCTGGCTGTGCAGCAGCTCGACCGTGCGCTCGGCGACCGGGGCGAAGTCCTCGCGCTGGTCGTACAGCACGTCCCCGGCCAGCTTCATCGTCGTCAGCGGCGTCCGGAGCTCGTGCGAGACGTCCGAGACGAAGCGCTGCTGGACCTGGCTGAGCGTCGCGAGCTCGCTGATCCGGTCCTGCAGGCTGTCGGCCATGCCGTTGAAGGACCGGGCGAGGGTCGCGATCACGTCCTGGCCCCGCTCGGGGATCCGCACGTCGAAGTCGCCGGCGGCGAGGCGCTGGCTCGTCTCGGCCGCGACCCGGACCGGGGCGACGACGATCCGCACGACGACCCAGCTGACCGCTCCGATCAGCAGGATGAGCAGGATCCCCGCCACGTTGAGCACCTGCTGCACGAACTGGAGCGTGCGCTCCGCGTCCGCGAGGGAGTAGCCGATGTACAGCTCGTAGCGCCCGGCCGAGCTCGGCAGCTCGAGGGTCGAGCCGACGAGGATGCCGGGCTGCTGCTGACCGGAGGCGTCGAGCGTCACCGACTGCCAGTACTGCCCGTCGGAGCCCGCCTGCACCCGCTCGCGCAGCGCGTCGCTGATCACGCCGTTCTGCAGCTCGCGGTTGTAGATGTCCTGAGGCGCCAGCGAGGACGCCTCCTGGTCGGGCGAGCGCACGACGGCGATCAGCGCGGAGGAGGAGGCGTCCCGGACGGCGGTGCGCACCGAGCTCATCACCTCCTCCATGTCCTGGCGGGTGGAGACGGTGGCGGCGTCGAGGTAGCCCTGCGCGGCCCGGGTCGCGCGCGACGTGTCGCCCGTGACCTGCGTCAGCCGCGACTGGAACAGGTTGTCGCTGATGCTGTACGAGAGGTAGACGCCGGTCGAGCCGATGGCGATGCCGCTGAGCAGGACCGTGATCGCGACCGCGCGGAACTGCAGCGACGTGCGCCACACCCCGAGCACACGGCGGGGCCACCGGCGCACGTCGGGAGCGGCGAGGCGGGGCACGGTCAGCCCGGGAGGACGGCGCCGGCGCGGTAGCCGACGCCGCGCACGGTCATCACGATGCGGGGGTCGTCCGGGTCCTTCTCGACCTTGGCGCGCAGGCGCTGGACGTGCACGTTCACGAGGCGGGTGTCGGCCTTGTAGTGGTAGCCCCAGACCTGCTCGAGCAGCATCTCGCGGGTGAAGACCTGCTGGGGCTTGGAGGCGAGGGCGAGGAGGAGGTCGAACTCGAGCGGGGTCAGGCCGATGCGCGTCTCGCCGCGGCGGACCTCGTGGCCGGCGACGTCGAGGCTCAGGTCCCCGACCTGCAGCACCGCGTTCGCGGCGGCGGTGGCGGGACGCAGGCGCGTCCTGATCCGCGCGACGAGCTCCTTGGGGTCGAACGGCTTGACCATGTAGTCGTCGGCGCCGGACTCGAGGCCCTGCACGACGTCGGAGGTGTCGGACTTGGCCGTCAGCATGATGACGGGGACACCGGATTCGGCGCGGATCGCGCGGCACACTTCGATCCCGTCGATCCCGGGCAGCATCAGGTCGAGCAGGACCAGGTCCGGCCGGGCCCGCCGGAAGGCCTCGAGAGCACCGGAGCCGTCCGCGCAGAAGGAGACGTCGTACCCGTCGGCGCGCAGGACGATGCCGATCATCTCGGCCAGGGCGGCGTCGTCGTCGACCACCAGAATGCGCGCGCTCATCGGTCTGCTCTTCCTCGTCTCGGGTCGCGCCCGCCCACGGCGCGCACGGTGACCCGACCCAGGCTAACCGACGCACCTCTCCGTGGGCCGGGAGCGGGCTCTGCGGGCGAAGGGGGTCCGCTCGGGGGAGGACCCCGCCCGCACGCCTGTGACAGCATGGAGGGGATGACCGACGCAGCTCAGTGGCCCCCGCCCGCAGGGCGTCCGGACGACGCGGCCGTCCCGGCGCAGGACGGCGACCGGCGCAGGCCGCTGCCCGCTCCCGTCGCCCCGGCCTGGTCGCCCGCGCCGCCGAGCGCAGGCCCCGTACCACCCGCTCCCGCCGGGGGCTCCTGGTCGCCCGCGCCGCCGAGCGCAGGTCCCGTACCACCCGCTCCCGCCGGGGGCTCCTGGTCGCACGCCTCCGGCGCCGGCCCCTGGTCGCCCGGTCGCCCCGCGCCCGGCTGGACTCCCCCGCCCAAGCCCGGTCTCGTGCCGCTGCGCCCGCTCGGCTTCGGCACCCTGCTCGGCGCCCCGTTCCAGGTCCTCCGCCGCAGCCCCCGCACGACCCTGGGCGTCGCCCTGCTGGTGCAGGGCCTCGGGTCGGTGCTCGCCCTGGCGGTCTACGGCCTGATCGCGGTGCTCGCCGTCGGGCGCATCGCACAGGCGGAGTCCGCCGACCGCGACGCCGTCGGCGCGGGCTCCCTCGCGGTCGTGGTCCTGGCCGCCCTCATCCCCCTCGCCGTCTCGCTCGCCAGCGGCGCTCTCGTGCAGGGCGTGGTCGTGCTCGAGGTCACCCGCGGCGTCCTCGGCGAGCGGGCGACCTTCCGACAGCTGCTCGCCCGGCTGCGGGGCCGCTTCTGGGCGCTGATCGGCTGGACGGTCCTGCAGGGCGTCGGCTACCTCCTCCTGGTGCTCCTCGCCGTGGCGCTCGCCGTGCCGCTGTTCGTCATCGGAGCGATGGACGGGACGTCGAGCGCGATCGTCGGCGGGATCCTGGTGCTCGTCGGCTCCGGCCTGGTCGCCCTCGCGCTGGGGGTCTGGCTGTCGACGAAGCTCGCCCTGGTTCCGAGCCTGATCGTCGTCGAGCGGCTGCCGCTGCGCCGTGCGGTGGCGCGCTCCTGGCGGCTGGTGGCGGGCGGCTTCTGGCGCACCTTCGGCGCGCTCGCGCTGATGACCGTGATCATCCAGGTCGCCGGCCAGATCGTGGCCACGCCGTTCAGCCTGCTCATCCCGATCGCCGGCGCCCTGATCGCCCCGACCGACCCGGACGCGCAGCTCGTCACCTCGCTCGTGGTGACGATCGCCTCCGTCGCCGTGGGCTTCGTGATCGGCGCCGTCGGCACCGTGCTCCAGTCGGCCGTGACGGGCCTGGTCTACCTCGACCGACGGATGCGCCGCGAGGGCTTCGACCTGGTGCTGATGCGCCACGTCGAGGAGCGCGCGGCGGGCCGCCCCTCCCCCGATCCCTTCCCCGTGCCGGAGCGCCCGTGATCCTCGCCGCGGCCCCTCTCGAGCCCGACGCGGAGCAGGCGCGCCGACTCCTCCTCGAGGAGCTCGCCGACCCGCGCTACCGGGCGGCCGAGCCGACCCTCTTCGACCGGGTGGTGCAGGCGGTGCGCGACTGGTTCGCCTCCCTCACGCTGCAGGGCGACGGCCCGCCGGTGCCGATCGCCGCCGTGATCGGCGTGCTGGTGCTGGTGGCGCTCGTGGTCGCCGCGCTCGTCATCGCGGGACGGCCCCGCGCCGGTCGCCGCAGCACCGTCACGGGAGCGGTGCTCGCCGACGACGACACCCGCTCGGCCGCGACCCTCCGCTCGCTCGCCGAGGCCGCGGCCGCCCGCGGGGACTGGGACGAGGCGCTCGTCGAGCGCTTCCGCGCCCTGGTGCGCTCCCTCGACGAGCGGACCGTCCTGCGGGTCTCGCCCGGCACGACCGCGCTCGGCCTGGCGTCGCGCGCCTCTGCGGCCTTCCCCTCCTCCGCCGCCGCGCTGCGCCGCACGGCCGACGACTTCGACCGCGTGCGCTACCTCGGGCAGCCCTGCGGCCCGGCCGAGTACGAGCGGGTCGCGGCTCTGGACCGCGAGCTCGCCGCGGCCTCGCCGGTCCTGGACGCCCTGGCGGCGCCCCGGTGAGCGCCGACACGGTCTCCAGCCCGACCCTCGGCGCGCTGCTGCGCCGCGGACGGGTGTGGGTGCTCCTGCTCGTGATCGTCGCGGTCGGCACTCTGCTGCTCACCGTCGCGACCGGGACCCGGGTGGCCGCCCCGGACCTTGACGTCGACAGCGCGACCCCGGACGGCGCCCGCGCGCTCGCCCAGGTGCTGCGCGATCAGGGCGTCGAGGTCGTCCGCGCCGACGACCTGGACTCCGCTCTCGCCGCCTCCTCCCCGGACGCGACACTGCTCGTCGACGACCCGGACGTGGCCCTCGACGAGGCCCAGTACCGCCGGCTCGCCCGCGCCTCGGCCTCGCTCGTCCTGGTGACCCCGGGAGGAGCCGCGCTCGACGCCCTGCTGCCGGACGTCCGCTTCGCCGGCTCCCCGGCCGGCGACGGCCCCTTCCGCGCCGAGTGCCCGCTCCCGGCGGCCGAGCGCGCCGGGACGCTCCCCGCGGGAGGGAGCACGTACCGGATCCTCGACGACGGCGACGCGGTCGGCTGCTTCCCCTCAGGCGACGACGGCTTCCTGCTCGTGAGCACCGGGTTCCCGCAGGGCGCCGACGTCACCGCGATCGGCGACGCCGACCTCCTCCGCAACGGCACCATCGGCCAGGACGGCCGCGCCGCTCTCGCACTCGGACTGCTCGGCGGTGAGGACCGGCTGGTCTGGTACCGCGCCGGAGCCGCCGACTCGGCGAGCACCACCCCTGCACCCGCCGACCTCGTCCCCGGCTGGGTGACTCCGGCTCTCCTGCTGCTGGTGGCCGTGTTCGTCGCCTCCGCCGTCTGGCGCGGCCGCCGGCTCGGCCCGCTCGCGGTCGAGCCGCTGCCGGTCGTCGTGCATGCGAGCGAGACGGCCCGCGGCCGCGCGCGGCTCTACGCGCGCGGAGCCCTGCGGCCCCGCGCCCTCGACGCACTGCGCATCGGCACCCTCCGGCGGACGGCCGCGCTCCTGGGACTCGCTCCGGCGACCGGAGTCGACGAGATCGTCGCCGTCGCCGCCGAGCGCCTCGGCCGCGATCAGGCCGCGCTGCGCCGTCTGCTCGTCGACGACCTGCCGGGCGACGACGCCGCCCTCGTCGCCGCCTCCGACGAGCTCCTCCGCTTCGAGAGCGCGCTCCGCGCAGCCCTCTCCCCGACGACCGCCCGACGACCGGAAGGCCCCTCCCGATGAGCGACACCACCCCCTCCGCCCGCGACGGAGCGCCGGTCTCCGACGACGACCTGCGCGCCGAGCTCGACCGGGTCCGCTCGGAGGTCGGCCGCGCGGTCGTCGGCCAGGACGGCGCCGTCTCCGGGCTCCTGATCGCCCTCCTCGCGGGCGGCCACGTCCTGCTCGAGGGCGTCCCCGGAGTCGCGAAGACGCTGCTCGTGCGCGCCCTGTCCGTCTCGCTCGGCCTCGACACCCGCCGGGTGCAGTTCACGCCGGACCTGATGCCCGGCGACATCACCGGCTCCCTCGTCTACGACGCCTCCACCTCCGGCTTCGCCTTCCGCGAGGGCCCGGTCTTCACGAACCTCCTGCTGGCGGACGAGATCAACCGCACGCCGCCGAAGACCCAGGCCGCGCTCCTCGAGGCGATGGAGGAGCGCCAGGTCAGCGTCGACGGGCGCACCCTGCCTCTGCCGGACCCGTTCCTCGTCGCCGCCACCCAGAACCCGGTCGAGTACGAGGGGACCTACGTGCTCCCGGAGGCCCAGCTGGACCGGTTCCTGCTCAAGCTCGTGCTCGACATCCCGCCGCGCGACGTCGAGGTGGAGGTGCTCTCGCGCCACGCCGCGGGCTTCGACCCGCGCGACCTCGACGCCGCGGGCGTGCGACCCGTGCTCGACGCCGCCCGTCTGCGCGCCGCCCAGGCCTCGGCCCGGCGGGTCGGAGCCGGTCCCGACGTCCTCGGCTACATCGTCGACCTCGCCCGCGCCACCCGCGAGAGCCCGAGCGTCAAGCTCGGCACCAGCCCCCGCGGCTCGACCGCCCTGCTCGCGGCGTCCCGCGCCTGGGCCTGGCTCAACGGCTACGGCTCGATCACCCCCGACCACGTGCAGGCGATGGTCCTGCCCGTGCTGCGCCACCGCATCCAGCTGGAGCCGGAGGCGGAGCTCGAGGGCGTCCGCACCGAGGCCGTCCTGGGCGGGATCCTGCAGCAGGTCCGCGTCCCGGTCTGAGCCGTGCACCTCACCGGACGCAGCGTCCTCGTCCTCCTCGTCGGCCTGGTGCCGGTCGTCCTCCTGGGCGGCCGCTCCGAGGTCGCCTTCGCCGTGCTCGGCCTCTGGCTCCTGGCCTGGGCGGTCCTCGTCGGGATCGACGTCGCGGTCGCGGGCTCGCCCCGGGCCGTGGTGCTCGAGCGGCGGGTGCCGGACCGGGTGCGGCTCGGCGAGAGGGCCGAGGCGACCCTCCTGGTCACGAGCACCGGCCGCAGGAGGATCACGGGGGTCCTCCGCGACGCCTGGGAGCCCTCGGCCGGTGCCCTCGAGACCCGGTCGCCCCTGCGTCTGCCGCCGGGCGAGCGCCGCGCGGTGACCACGGTCCTGGAGCCGATCCGCCGCGGCGAGCGCCGGGCACTCCACGTCACCATCCGCTCCCGCGGGCCGCTCGGGATGGCCGGCCGCCAGGCGACGCGGGCCGCGCCGGCCGTCGTCCGGGTGCTGCCCGCCTTCCGCTCCCGCCGCCACCTGCCCTCGCGCCTGGCGCGGCTGCGTGAGCTGGAGGGGCGGACCAGCGTGATGATCCGCGGCCAGGGGACCGAGTTCGACAGCCTGCGCGAGTACGTCCGCGGCGACGACGTCCGCTCGCTCGACTGGCGGGCGACCGCGCGGCGCCGGGAGCCGGTCGTCCGCACCTGGCGCCCGGAGCGCGACCGGCGCGTGATCGTCGTGCTCGACACGGGCCGCACGTCCGCCGCACGGATCGAGGACGAGCCGCGCCTGGACACGGCGATCGAGGCGTCGCTCCTCCTGGCGGCCCTCGCGGCCTCGGCCGGCGACCGGGTCGACGTGCTCGCGTTCGACCGCACCCGGCGAGCCCGCGTGCACGGCGCCACCGGCACGGAGGTGCTGACCCGCGTCGTGGACGCCCTCGCCCCCGTGCAGCCCCAGCTCATCGAGACCGACTGGGCGGCGGTGCCCGCGCAGGTGCGCACCCTGGCCTCCCAGCGCTCGCTGGTGGTGCTCCTCACCGCGCTCGACTCGGTCGGCTCGGCGGAGGGGCTCCTCGCGGTGCTCCCGCAGCTCACCCGCGTGCACACGGTCGTGGTCGCCTGCGCGCTCAACCCCGAGCTGCAGCGGATGGCGGAGGACCGGAGCGACCGGGCCGCGGTCTACTCCGCCGCCGCCGCGGAGCGCTCGCTCGCGGACGTCGACCGGCTCTCGGCCGCCGTCCGCCGTCTCGGCGGGGACGTCGTGCTCGGCAGCCCCTCCGCGCTCCCGCCGGCGCTCGCGGACCGCTACCTCGCGCTCAAGGCGGCCGGACGGCTCTGACCTGCGAGAGGGGCCGTCCTCGGTCCCGGGAGCGCTGATCGACGGCCCCGCTCCGACGGCCGCGCTCGTCCGGCTCGGCTCAGCCGGCCGCGATGCTCCGCGACCCGGCCTCGAACCGGTCGAGGTCGCCCGTCTCCCCCGCCCGCACCGCGCGCCCGCCGACGACGATCATGTAGAAGAGGAACGCGCCGAGGGCGAGCGCCCCGATCCCGATCTTGAGCCACCAGGGCCAGGGTGCCGGAGTGACGAACCCCTCGATCACGCCCGAGACGAGCAGCACGAAGACCAGGCCGATCGCCACCGTGAACAGGCTCCGCGCGTCCTCGGCGAGCGCCTGGCCGCGGGTGCGCGCGCCGGGAGCGATCCAGGCCCAGAAGATCCGCAGGCCCGCGGCCGCGGCGACGAACACGGCCGTCAGCTCGAGCTGTCCGTGCGGCGCGATGTACAGGAAGAACGTGTCGCCCTCCCCCACATGGAACATCACCGCGATCGACGTGCCGAGGTTCTGCGCGTTCTGCAGCAGGATGTACGGCACGTAGACGCCGACGATCCCGAAGGCCACGCACTGCGCCGCGATCCAGGCGTTGTTGGTCCAGACCTGCCCGGCGAACGAGGCGGCGGGGTTCTCGGAGTAGTAGTCGATGAAGTCGCCTCGGGCGAAGCGCCGCAGCTCCTCGTCGTCGCCCAGCGCGGCGAGCAGGCGCGGGTCGCCGAGGATCCAGAGCGCGTAGAGCGTCGCCACCACCGCGGTCGCGAGGGCGACGGCGAGCGTCAGCCAGCGCAGCCGGTGCAGAGCGGCCGGGAGCGAGAGGACGACGAAGCGGGAGACCGCGGCGAGCGGCTCGTCTCGCGTGCCGGTCAGGCGTCCCCGAGCCCGCGAGAGCGAGACGGCGAGCCGAGTGCCGACGGCTGTCGATCCGGCGGTGGAGGAGATCGTGGCGAGGTCCGCGGATGCCGCCTGGTAGCGCTCGATCAGCTCATCCGCCTCGGCTCCGGTCAGGCGGCGCCTGCGCGAGAGCTCGTCGAGGCGGGTCCACTGCGCAGCGCGGGCGGCCGAGAGAGCGTCGATGTCCATCTCCTGACAGGATAGCCAGGCACGCCGCCGAGGCCGAGCATCCGGGAGGAGCACCGTGGAGGAGCAGCGCACCGAGTTCGACGACGCCGACCTGGTCACCGGCGAGGCGATCGCGCTCGAGGTGCCCGTCACCTCGTTCGTGCTCCGCGCGGTCGGCGCGATCATCGACCTGATCGCGGAGCTCCTGCTCGCGCTGGGCCTGTTCCTGCTGGTCTCCTCCCTCTCCGGGGACGGCGGCCTGGACCCCGCCGCCTCGGCCGCCGTGGCGATCGCGGCCCTCGTCATCGCCGTGGTGATCGTGCCGGTCACCGTCGAGACGGCCAGTCGCGGCCGCTCGCTCGGGAAGCTCACCGTCGGCGCTCGCGTCGTCCGCGACGACGGCGGTTCCATCGGCTTCCGGCACGCCCTCGTGCGCGGCCTCACCGGCGTCCTCGAGATCCTGATGACCTTCGGCGGGCTCGCCGCGGTCGTCGGCCTCCTCTCGCGCCGATCGCGCCGTCTCGGCGACGTCCTCGCGGGCACGCACAGCCAGCTCGAGCGCGTTCCCCGCGCGGAGCCGCTGGTCGTCGAGATCCCGGAGCCGCTGCGGGGCTGGGCCGTCACGGCGGACACCGCGCGCCTCCCCGACGCACTGGCGCGCCGACTGGCGCAGTTCCTCCGTCAGCGCCACGGCATGACGGAGCCCTCGCGCTCGCAGCTCGCCGCCGCGCTGGCCGACGAGACCGCGGTCCACGTCTCCCCGCTGCCCGCCTCGCCCGCGGAGGACTTCCTCCTCGCCGTGGCCGCACTCCGCCGGGCGCGGGAGGAGCGCGCCCTGCTCCTGTCCGACCAGCGCCTCGAGCGGCTGGCCCCCGTGCTCTCGAGCACGCCGCGCGGCTTCCCCGAGCGGCCCTGACGCGCGCGGCAGCGGCTTAGGCGGGCCCCGCGCCGTAGCGGACGGTCTCCCAGCCACGCGGGACGAGGAGCCGCCGGTCGTGCTCGGCGCAGAGGTCGTAGCCGTGCGGATCCGGCGCAGGACTCAGCGGCCCGACCGCCACCAGCGAGTCGCGGTAGTCGTAGGTCAGCGTGACGACGGCCTGCGCGCGGCAGCCCGTCCGCGAGCAGTGCCGTCCGGTCATCGCCGCCCACAGTAGCAATAGGCTGGAGCCATGCCCCGTGCTCGTCGTTCCGCCGCTCGCCCGACGAGCGGGTCGCGCGGAGGCTCCCGCGACCGGCACGGCCGCGGCGCACGAGGGCCGATCACCGGTCCGCACCTCCCCCTGCTGCAGACCCGCTCCGACTTCTTCGAGGCGACGATCGGCTCGGCCTTCGACTACCTCCGCGGCACCTGGCCGGAGGAGCTCGTCGGCATCCGCGTCGACGTCGCGGCGACTCCCGACGTCGACCCCGACCGGCTGCAGGGCACGGGCATCGCGCGGTGGCGCGTCGACCACGCCGCGCGCCGCATCACGCTCTACCGCGTGCCGATCGAGCGCCTGGCGAAGCTGCACCGCCGCGACGAGTGGCACCAGCGCATGCTGATCGAGAGCTACGTGTTCCGCGCCGTCGCGGAGCTGCTCGGCCGCGACCCGTGGGACATCTCCCCGGACCGCTACCGGCACCCCTGAGGCGCCAGCAGCTCTGAGGCGCCGGCAGCTCTGAGGCGCCGGCAGCTCTGAGGCGCCGGGACCGCTGAGGCGCCGGCACCGCCGAGGCGCCGCCGCCCCGCGTCTCAGTGCGAGTAGACCGTGATCGGCGAGGAGAGCGGTCCCGGCGGGACGATCGTGTACGAGGCGATCCGCCCGTCGCGCGCGATCGAGACCGAGGCCTGCACCGGCTGGGTGCTGCTGACGACCGCGCCGTCGCCGTCCAGCGGGGTCGCGAGAGCCGCGAACGGGCCGAGCTCGAGCGTGCGGGTGCCGCCCGGGGCCTCGATCTCGACCGAGGCGGTCGAGTCGCTGCCGTTGACCAGGTGCAGTCGCGCGTCGCCCTCGCCCGTGCCGGCGACGCCGAAGGGCGTCGTGGTCGCGGTGCCGGAGGCGAACCAGGCGAAGTCCGTGCCGGCCGAGCCGGTCGAGGTCGTCCGCCCCGCCGCGACGATCGGCTGATCGGCCCGCAGGACGATGCGGTAGGAGCCGTCCGCCAGGCCCGTGAGCGGGACCTCGCCGACGAGGCCGGCGGGGACGACGACCTGGGTGGAGGCGCCCGACCCGCTCGGGTCCTCGTTGGTGACCTCGACCGAGACCGTGCTGTCGGCGTCGCCGGGGGTGAGGATGCGCAGCACGGGGCTGCCCGCGCCACCGCTGCCGTCGTCGCTCGCGGTCTCGGCCGGAGGCGACGTGACGGTGAAGCCGGCGATCACGGCGAGCGTGTCCGGGCCGGCGGAGGGGCCGGTGGTCTCGACGCCCTCCGGGGTGAGCCCGGAGATGGCGCTGCTCTGCATGCTCGCGGCGACCTCGCCGCCACGGGCGGTCACGTGCACGACGGGCTGGACGACCCCGGGGGCGAGCCCCGCGAGCGGGAGCGCGCGGACCGCTCCGGCCGGAACGACGATGCCCGTGGCGCCGGTGGCCTGGACGGTGCCGGTCTCGGAGAAGAGCGTGAGGTCGACGGTGGAGGCGACCTCGCTCGGGTTCGCCAGGATCAGCACGGAGGTGCGCCCGACGTCGGTCGAGCCGGCCACGAGCCAGCTGTCGGCCGAGGGCTCGGCGCAGGCGCGGGCGGACAGTCCGGAGAGGGTGTCCGTGCCGATGGCCTGGTCGGTGGCTCCACCGGGAGCGGGGTCGGAGCCCGCGGGCACGCTCAGACCGGTGATGCCGGTGCCCGGTGCGGCGACATCGTCCTCGTCGAGGACAGTGGGGTCCGAGGTGGAGCCCTCGGGCCGGACCGCGGTCGCCGCGCCGTCGAGGGCGCGCAGCTGCTCCGGCTCTCCGGCGTCGATCAGATCGCCGCCGCAGACCAGCGAACTGTCGGCCGCGACGGGCGTCACGACGACGCCCTCCGCGGCGCTCGAGACCAGGGGGGACGGGAGGAGCTGGGGCACGACCACGGCGGCCGCGGCGATCACGACTCCGGCCGCGCCCACCGCGCCGCGCAGGGCCGTCCGGCGCCGACGGGCGGCCGAGGGTGCGCGATCGGGCGTCGAGGCCGCGGCGCGATCGGCGCGGCGCTCCGCGCGGGAGCGGCGGGCGGAGGACTCGGGCATCTGCTTCTCCTGGTCGGCGGGGTCAGACATCGTCGTTCCCGTCGTCGAACTGGCCGGTGGCCTCGCCCGGCTCGTCGTCGATCCCGGCGACCGCGCCGCTGGAGCGGCCCCGCTCGAGCGAGAGCCCGGTGGGCACCGCCAGCAGGAGAGCGACGACGAAGACGAGGAGGAGGGCGATCGTGTAGGCGATCCCGAAGGGCCCGACCACGCCGGACGGAGCGGCCTCGGTGCGGGTCCCCTCGGTGTCGACGGCCGTCCAGAGGAGCCCGTAGCGGGTGTCGCCGACGGCCGAGAACGCCGCGTTGCCGTCGAGGGAGACGGCCGCCCGCGCGCGCACGGCGGCGGCCGCGTCGCCGACCTGGGTGCCGGCCGGCTCGGTCAGCACGACGAAGCGCACGCCGAGGCTCTCGAGCACGGAGGGGACGTCGTAGCCCGTCCGCGAGACGAGGTTGCCCGCCAGCTCGTCGATCGCGTCCGTGCTCTCGGCGCCGGTGTTCGCGAGGGTCGACTGCTGGTCGAGGGTCGCGCCCGCTCCGCGCTCCAGCCGGGCGAGGACGCCGCCGTCCGCCTGCGGGACGAGCACGATCGTGCCCACCCGCGGGTCGTTCCGGGCCTCGGCCGCCACGTAGGCGGGGAGCGAGCGGTCCGACGTGGTCGACACGGACGTGCCGGCGCCGAACGGGAAGGCCACCGCGAGCGGACCGACCAGTGCTGCTGCCGCGGCCGTGACGACGAGCGCCGGCACCACGCGCACGGAGCGCACGGCGGCGAGCGAGAGCGACGCGCCGATCACCAGGCCGAGCCAGTAGAGGCTGAGACCGGTACCGCTCCAGACGGAGACCGCCTCGGAGCCGGTGGTCGCGACCTGCACGCCCTGGGCGAGCGAGGCGGTCACGAGACCCGCCGCCGCCACGCCGACTCCGCCGAGGGCCGAGAGGTTGTTCGGGAGGAGGAGGGCGGCCAGCGCCGCGACGATCAGCGGCACGACGAGCACGGCCGTGACCAGCGGGGCGGCGGAGGCGCCGATCCCCAGACCGCCGAGGAACGCGAGCCATCCGTCGGGCAGACCGGCCGGGAAGCCGGCGAGCAGCGCGACGAGGTCCGACTGCGCGGAGGGCAGCGGGACGCCCGGATCTGCGAGGACGCCGAGCCAGTCGCCCCGCGGTGCGCGGGCGACCACCAGCGGGAAGAGCAGGACGGCCGCGGGGATCGGCAGGCCGAGGAAGCGGCCGATCCGCCGCCCCGAGGTGGCGACGACGACGAGCCAGATCACCAGGAGCGGCACGGCCAGCACCGGTGCGCACGCCACGACGGCCGCGGCCAGGATCGAGGCGCTCGCGGAGGCGGACCAGGAGCGGTACGCGCCGAACCCGGCGAAGAAGAGCCAGGGAAGGAGCACGTGCACCAGCAGCGGGGCGGGGCGCCCGTCGGCCTGCGCGGCGAAGAAGGCGGGAGCGAGGATGTAGACGAGGGCTCCGGCGGCGCGGGCGGTCGCGCGCGGGGTGAGCCGCGCGATCATCAGCCAGGCGCCGAGGGCGGCAGCGGGGAGCGCGACGAGATAGAGCAGCACCATCGAGTAGCTGGGCGACCAGAAGGTCAGCGAGCCGAGCACGGCGAGGACGGCGGCGAACGGGTCCGCCGCGCCGATGAACCCCGAGCCGAGGTCGCGCCAGCCGTAGGCCGCGTTGCGCCACAGCTCGCCGACGGTCGGCGAGAGCGTCAGCAGACCGCCGCCGCTGAGCGCGGGAGCAGCGAGGAGCGGCGTGTAGACCACCAGGCCGGCGAGCGCGGCCATGAGGACGACCCACACTCCCCCGCCCTGGAAGAAGTGCAGCGGATGGCGGTCCCGCCCGGCCTGCACGCGCACGGCGTCGTGGCGCACCGAGCGCAGCTGCCGCACCACGTCCAGCGGGATGCGCAGCGGCGCGACGGCCTTCCAGCCCACGTTCTTCGATGAGCGGAGAACGGTGCGGGCCCGCAGCACCTTCGTCCCCCCGAAGGCGACGACGAGGGCCGCCAGCAGCTCCCCTCCGACCAGCCCGGGCTGCTTGCGCAGCAGGCGCACGACTGCGCGGCCGATCGCCAGGGGGACGAGCGAGAGCCAGTGCAGGAGGAGGAGCGCGACGGGCGCGTAGGCGAGCCGGCGGTGCAGCTGCGCGGTGCGGTGCTGGCGCGCGCGGCGCCGCTCCCCGCTGTCGATGCGGCGGCCGTCGGGGCGCTGCAGCCCGATGCGGGCGGTGGTGACGCGGGCGTCCGGCACGCGGCTGACCCGGTGCCCGGCGAGCCGGGTGCGGATCGAGAAGTCGAGCGCGTCGTCGACGACCGGCAGGCCGGGGTCGAATCCGCCGAGCTCCTCCCAGAGGGAGTGGCGCACGAGCATGCCGCCGGCGGCGACGGCCAGGACGTCGGGCGTGGAGTCGTGCTGGCCCTGGTCGAGCTCGTCCTCGACGAGGTGGACGGTCGTGCCGTGCTTGGTGATCGACTCGCCGTAGCTGCGGATGTAGCCGGAGCGCGTCCAGTCCATGATCTTGGGGCCGGCGACCGCGACGGAGGGGGCGACCTCGACGGCTCCCAGCAGCGCCGCGAGGGCGCCGGGCTCGGGGGCGGAGTCCTGCGCGAGCAGCCACAGCCACTCGTCCTCTCCGGCCGGCGGCTGCATCACGCGGACAGCGCGGGCCACGGCCTGGCCGAAGGGGAGGTGCTCGGCGACCTGCACGAGCTGCGTCGGACCCCAGGACGCGAGGAGCTCGTCGGTCGTGTCCTTCGAGCCTCCGTCGACGAACACCGTCGCGTCGGGCTGACGGGTCTGCGCCCGCAGGGCCGCGAGGGTTCGTTCCAGATAGGCCGCGCCGTTGCGCGCGACGAGGACGGCGGTGACTCGTGGATACATCGCGGACCACCCTAAGCGATGCCGCCGCGCCGCCCGCCTGCGGCTCGCCGCCCCGTCGGTCGGGTCGCGGTGAGGAGGGGCTAGGCCCGGCGGCGCAGCTTCCGGCGCTCGCGCTCGGAGAGGCCGCCCCAGATGCCGAAGCGCTCGTCGTTCTCGAGCGCGTACTCGAGGCACTGCGCCCGGACCTCGCACGAGGTGCAGATCTTCTTGGCGTCGCGGGTCGAGCCGCCCTTCTCGGGGAAGAAGGCCTCGGGGTCGGTCTGCGCGCACAGCGAGTCGACCTGCCAGGAGAGCGCGCCCCCCGGCGCCTCGGTCGCGGTGTCGATCCCGGGTCGGACCCCGGGCACGCCCAGACGGACCGGATCGACGAACCAGTCCTCGGGGACTCCGGAGTGCTGTTCCGGAAGCGTCATGCCGTCTCCTACCCCGCCTGCGAACCGATGATCGGCGGCCGCTCCTCCCGGAGCCGCTGCCTAGGTAATTACAGCGGTGTCATTCGCTCAGGTCAAGTCGCGGACCATAAACCCTCAACCCGCCGTGGAGGGTTCATGACACACCGGCGTGTCGCGAACGTGAGATCCGATCAGGCGGTCGCGGCGCTCCGTGCGCGCCAGGCGCTCTCCACCATCTCGGCGACCGTGTGCCGCATCTCCCAGCCCAGGTCGCGGGCCGCTGTCGCGCCGGAGGCGACGATGCGGGGCGGATCACCCGGCCGCCGCGGGGCGACCTCCGGCGTGAAGGCGATGCCGGTGCTGTCGGCGATCGCGCGCATGATCTCCCCGACGGAGGCCCCGGATCCGCTGCCCAGGTTGTAGACCGGGTCGATCGGCTCGCCGGCGGCCAGGCGGCGCGCCGCGGCGACGTGCGCGAGCGCCAGGTCGGCGACGTGGATGTAGTCGCGGACGCAGGTGCCGTCCGGCGTCGGGTAGTCGTCGCCGTTGATCCGGGGCGTGCGGCCGTCCAGCAGAGCCTCGAAGACGAGGGGGAAGAGGTTGTGGGGGCTGGTGTCGTAGACGTCCGGGTAGCCGGACCCGACGACGTTGAAGTAGCGCAGGGAGGCGTGCCGGACGCCGTGCGCCCGCCCCGCGTCCGCGAGCAGCCACTCGCCGATCAGCTTCGACTCGCCGTAGGGCGACTCCGGGCTCTTGGGGGTGTCCTCGGTGACGATCTCGACGTCGACCGCGCCGTAGACGGCAGCGCTCGAGGAGAAGACGATCGAGGAGACCCCGGCGCGCTCCATCGCCGCCAGCACGCGCATGGTGCCGGTGACGTTCTGCTCGTACGTGTGCAGGGGGCGCTGCACCGAGACTCCGGCGTACTTGAACCCGGCGACGTGGACGACGCCCTCGATGTCGTGCTCGGCGAGCACGCGGTCGAGCAGGGCCTCGTCGAGGATCGAGCCCTGGTGGAACGGGACGCCCTCGGGCACGAACGACGCGTGCCCCGAGGAGAGGTCGTCGAGGACGACGGGGTCGATGCCCTGCTCCGAGAACGCGCGCACCACGTGCGCCCCGATGTACCCGGCTCCCCCGGTGACCAGCCATGCCATGTGGATCCTCCTCGGTGCGGGCCCGCGACTCCGCGCGCCGGAAGACACCCTAGCGGCGGGGATCGACAGCGTGGATAGGCCGGATGACGACGGGTGGCGATATCCTGCCACCGTGCTCCGCTCCGTCGCCCTCCTCGCCCTGCCCGGCCTCGCGCCGTTCGAGCTCGGGGTCGTCTGCGAGGTGTTCGGGATCGACCGCGGCGCCGACGGAGGTCCCGCCCTCGACTTCCGGATCGCCACTCCCGATCCGGGCCCCGTCCGGACGAGCCTCGGATTCGACCTGCTGATCGCCGATGGTCTCGACGCGGCCCGGGACGCGGACCTGATCGCCGTCCCCGCCCACGGCCGCGGGCCCGCCGACGAGCGGGTCCTCGACCTCCTCCGCGAGGCTCACGAGCGCGGCGCGTGGATCCTCAGCGTCTGCAGCGGGGCCTTCACCCTGGCGCAGGCGGGCCTGCTCGACGGCCGGCGCGCGACCACCCACTGGATGCACGCCGCGGAGCTCGCCCGGCGCTTCCCCTCCGTCACGGTGGACCCCGAGGTCCTCTACGTGCAGGAGGGGCGCATCGTGACGAGCGCGGGCACCGCGGCCGGCATCGACGCGGCGCTGCACGTGGTGCGCGAGGAGCTGGGCGCGACGGCGGCGAGCGTCGTCGCCCGGCGGATGGTCGTGCCCCCGCAGCGCCACGGCGGGCAGGCGCAGTACCTGCGGACCCCCGTTCCCGAGGCGCGCGCGGACTCGCTGGCCGAGGTCACCGAGTGGATGCTGGAGCACCTCGACGAGGACCTCTCGATCGAGGCGCTGGCCCGTCGCACCCTGATGGCCCCCCGCACCTTCGCGCGCCGCTTCCGGGCCGACCTCGGCACGACTCCGCTCGCCTGGCTCACCCGCCAGCGCCTCCTCCGGGCGCAGGTGCTGCTGGAGGAGACGGAGCTGACCCTCGAGGCGGTCGCCGCGCGGGTCGGCTTCGGCACGGCCGCGGTGATGCGCCACCACTTCACGCGCGTCCTGCGGACCACGCCGGCGGCCTACCGCCGCACGTTCGCCGCCTGAGCGGCCGGGTCGTTGGAGGGGTCAGACCGTCGCGACGAAGAGCGTGCCCCGTCCGGTGACGGCGAGAGCGCCCTCCGACGGGGTCACGAACACGCTGCCGCCGCGCTCGACGCGGACCGAGCCCTCGGCGCCCTCGAGCGAGAGCGAGCCCTCGGTCGCGATCGCGATGGCGGGCCCGTGCAGGGCGACGCGGGCCGGCTCCTCCGACTCGGGCTCCACGACGGCGAGCACGAAGTCGGGGACGTCCGGACGGTAGACGCGCACGCCCGGCCCGGCCTCCTCGGCCGGGAGGTAGGGCACGGGCAGCGGCGAGAACTCGAGCACGCTCACCAGCTCGGGCACGTCGATGTGCTTGGGCGTGAGGCCCCCGCGCAGCACGTTGTCGGAGGCGGCCATCAGCTCCACGCCCGTGCCCGCGAGGTAGGCGTGGATGTTGCCGGCGGGCAGGTAGAGCACCTCGCCGCGGGCGAGGCGGACGCGGTTGAGCAGGAGCGAGAGCACGATGCCGGGGTCGCCCGGGTAGCTCTCGGCCAGGTCCCGGACCGTGGTCGTCTCGAGGCGGTCGTCGCCCGTGGACGCCGCGACGACCGCGGACACCAGCGCGGCGACCTCGGCGCGGTCGCCGTCGGCGAGCAGCCACGACACGGCGCCGCGGAGGACCTCCGAGCCCTCGAGCGTCCGGGCGAACCGCGCGATCGCGGCCGCCTCCTCCGCCGGGGCGCGCCCGGCCAGCTCGGCGAGCAGCGCCCGGGCGTCCGCCGGCTCGCGGAAGCCGCAGAGCGCGTCGAAGCTCTCGCTGAGCGCGTAGATCAGCTCGGGCTTGTGGAACGGGTCCTTGTAGTTGCGATCGGCGGCGTCCCGCGGGATGCCGGCCTCCTCCTCCTCGACGAACCGGCGCCGGGCCCGCTCGGACGAGGGGTGGGCCTGGAGCGACAGCGGCCCGCCCGCGGCGAGGATCTTGAGCAGGAACGGCAGACGGGGAGCGCCCGAGACCGGATCGACCGACCCCTCCACTCCGGCGAGCGCCGCCTCGGGGTGCTCGGCGATCCACTCGGCGAGCGTGCCGGCGCCGACCGAGGCGGGGTCGAGGATGCGCGCGGGCGAGCCCGGGTGCGCGCCGAGCCAGAGCTCGGCCTCGGGGGCGCCGGAGGGCGCGGTGCCGAGGGCCTCCGAGATGCCGGTGAGCGAGCCCCAGGCGTAGTCGCGGGGGGTGTTGCCGATCGGGATGAACACGGGAGCGCTGGCCTTCCGTCCGAGGGGTGGGTCCGAGCCGCTCAGCCGGACGCGCCGGGGCCGCTCCGCTGCGACGCTAGCAGGATCCACAACGCGGGCCCGGGAGGAGGGCCCGCCTGTTGGTGCTCTCCGCCAGAGGACGCGGCACTCGCAGGCGCGCTTCGTACGCTGGGAGTAGCAGCACTGTCGCCGTCGGAGCGGTCGCCGTGCCGCATCCGACGAGCGAGGGAGCACAGAGCATGGACAGCACGACCTTCGAGACCCTGGGGGCCGACTTCTACGGGTTCGAGGCGGCGCTCACGCCCGCCGAGAAGGAGCTGCTGGTCGGCGTCCGCGCGTTCCTCGAGGAGCAGGTGCGGCCGATCGCCGACGAGTACTGGGAGCGCGCGGAGTTCCCGCGGCAGCTGATCCCCGGGATCCACGCCACCGGCGTCATCGGCCTCTCCTGGCCCGAGACCCGCGCGATCGAGAACTCCGCCGTGTTCCGCGGCTGGGTGGCGCTCGAGCTGGGCCGGGTGGACGCGGGCATCGCGACCTACGTCGGCGTGCAGAACGGCCTGGTGATGGGCACGGTCGGCGTCGCCGGCTCCGAGGAGCAGCGCGCCGAGTGGCTGCCGAAGCTCGCCTCGGGCGAGGTCGTCGGCGCCTTCGGCCTCACCGAGCCGCACTCCGGCTCCGACTCCGCCCAGGGCCTGCGCACCACCGCCCGCCGGGACGGCGACGACTGGATCCTCGACGGCGAGAAGCGCTGGATCGGCAACGCGACCTTCAGCGACGTGACCGTGATCTGGGCGAAGGACGCGGAGGACGGCCAGGTGAAGGGCTTCCTCGTCCCCACCTCGACGCCGGGCTACCGCGCCACCGCCATCGCGCGCAAGCAGAGCCTGCGCACGGTGCAGAACGCCGACATCGTGCTCGAGGGCGTCCGCGTCCCGGAGTCGCTGCGCCTGCAGGGCGCGAACTCGTTCCGCGACACCGCGAAGGTGCTCCGGCTCACCCGTGCCGAAGTCGCCTGGCAGGCCATCGGCGTCGCGATCGGCGCCTACGACGCGGCGCTGCGCTACGCGAAGGAGCGCGTGCAGTTCGGCAAGCCGCTCGTCGGGCACCAGCTGGTGCAGGACCTCCTGGTCAAGAGCATCGGCAACATCACGGCCAGCATCGCCCTGGCGACCCGCGTGTCCGAGATGCTCGACGCAGGCGAGCAGCGCGACGAGCACTCCGCCCTCGCGAAGGCCTACGCGACGGCCCGGATGCGCGAGACCGTCGCCTGGTGCCGCGAGGTGATGGGCGGCAACGGCATCGTCCTCGACTACGGCGTCGCCCGCTTCTTCGCCGACGCGGAGGCCCTCTACTCCTACGAGGGCACCCGCGAGATGAACACGCTGATCGTCGGCCGCTCGATCACCGGCGCCGCTGCGTTCGTCTGAGCCTCCCCGGCCGGGGAGGGTGCGGCGGCGCGCCCGGCACGCCGCCGCGCCGCCCCCGCTCCCTAGACTGGTCGCCATGATCCGACGCGCCGCCCCCGCCGCTCCCCGAGCGCTCGCGGTGGCGGTGCTGGCCGTGCTGCTGGCCGGCCAGTCGCTGCGGAACCTCGCCGGATGGTGGGGCTGGGGCGTCGTCGTCGCGGTGCTCCTGGGCGCCTCGATCGCCGTGCTCGTCCGCGCCCGCCCCCGCCTGCGCTGGGCCCGCACGCCGAAGTCGCTGGTCCTCTTCCTCGGGCTCGCGGTGCTCTCGCTGCTGTGGTCCGCCTATCCGGGAGCGAGCGCGATCGGAGTCACGGCGCAGCTCGCGACGACGCTCGGCGGCGTCGTCCTCGCCGTCACGCTGAGCAGCCGGGAGCTGCTCACGGCTCTCGGACGGGCCCTGCGCCTCTCCGTCGGCCTGTCGCTCCTCTTCGAGCTCGTGGTCGCGGTCGTCGTGCGGCAGCCCGTCCTGCCGTTCGGCGTCGAGCCTCCCGCCGACGGACCGACGCCCGACGCCTTCTACTGGTCGCAGGCCGCCCTCTTCACCGGCGAGCCCGTCCAGGGGATCGTCGGCAACCGCAACCTCCTCGGCTTCCTCGCCCTGCTCGGCCTGATCGTGATCGCGATCGAGCTGGCGGCCCACTCGATCCGGCGCCGGTGGGGAGCGGTCTGGGTCGCCCTGTTCGTCGCGACCCTCCTGCTCACCCGCTCGGCGACCGTCCTGCTCTGCCTCGTCGCCGTCGTCCTCGCGGCCGCGTTCGCGCTCTGGGCTCGCCGGAGGGGCGAGTCCCGCCGGCGTCCCGTCTACCTGACCGCCGCGGGGCTGGCGGTGGCGGCCGTCGCCGGAGGCGCCGCGGGCTGGGGCGCCCTCCTCGGCCTGCTCGGCAAGAGCGAGGACGCCACGGGCCGCCTCGGCATCTGGGACTCGGTGATCGCGCTCACGCTGCAGCGTCCGGTCCTCGGCTGGGGCTGGGTCAGCTACTGGGCTCCCTGGGCCGCCCCGTTCGACACTCTCGCCGAGCGCAAGGGCGTGCTCTACCTGCAGGCCCACGACGCCTGGCTCGACGTCGCCCTCCAGCTGGGAGCGGTCGGCCTCGTCCTCTTCGCGGCGCTCGCCGTCTCGACGCTGTGGCGCTCCTGGTTCCGCGCGGTCGACCGCCCGCGGCGCGACGCGACCTCGACCCTCCCCTACACGGCCGTCAGCCTCGCTCCGCTGCTGATCGTGGTCGCCCTCCTGGCGCAGTCGCTGTTCGAGAGCCGGATCCTCATCGAGGGAGGCTGGCTGCTCCTCGTCCTCTTCGCAGTGCAGACCAAGCGGCCGGCGAGCGAGACGCCCGAGGTCCTCGCCGCGACCCCGCTCCCCCTCGCCGACGCCTCCCCGAGGCGATGAGGCCCCGCCGCCCCTCGCTCCCCGCCTCCGTCGCCGACGCGACGGCGTCCCCGCAGTTCGCGGCGGCCCTCGCGCAGACCACTCTCGTCACCGTCCTCTGCGCTCCGGCGGTCCGCGGACTCCTCGGCTGGCCCGGCTACATCGCCGCCGTCGCCACGCTCACCGCCCTCGCCGCGGTCATGCTCGTCCTGCGGCGCGGGCGGCTCGACTGGGAGGGCCTGCTGCCCACGAGCATCCTGGTGTTCCTCGGCTGGATCGCGCTCAGCGTGCTGTGGAGCGACTACACCTGGGCCACGGTCTCGAGCGTCGTCTACCAGTTCGCCCTGGCGTTCCTGGCGATCGCGATCGGCCTCACGCGCGACATCATCCAGATCATCCGCTCGGTCGGCGACGTGCTGCGGGTCGTGCTGATCGCCTCGCTGGCCGTGGAGGTGCTCTCGGGGGTGCTGATCGACCAGCCGCTGCGCTTCCTCGGCGTGGAGGGCCTGCTCGCGGTCGGCGGGCCGATCCAGGGACTCGTCGGCACGCGCAACCAGCTCGGGCTGGTCTGCCTGCTGGCGATCGTGACGTTCTCGGTGGAGCTGATGACCCGCTCCGTCGCCCGCGGGCCGGCCGTCGCCTCGATCGCCCTCGCCGCGGTCACCCTCCTCTTCACGCGCTCCGCCGTGAGCGCGGGCGTGCTCGCCGTGGCCGTCGTCGTCGCCCTCGCTCTGCGCTGGGTGCGCCACGGCGACGGCACCCACCGCCGTCGGCGGCAGTTCGCGGTGCTCGGCGTCGCCGCCGCGGCCTCCCTCACCGTGTGGCTCCTGCGCTACCGGGTGATCGAGCTGCTGAACGCGGGCAGCGAGTTCGAGTTCCGGCTGCGGCTCTGGCAGCAGGTCTGGCGCTTCACGGACCTCGCTCCGATCGTCGGCTGGGGCTGGGTGGGCTACTGGCGGCCCGACCTCTACCCCTTCACCGCCATCGACTACCTCTCGGGCCGCCCGCACTCGTCGAGCCTCAACGCGCTCTTCGACGTGGCCCTGCAGGTCGGCGCGGTCGGGGTGGTCCTCTTCGTCGTGCTGATCGGCCTCGCGCTCTGGCGCTCCTGGCTGATCGCCTCCGAGCGCATGGCGGTCGTGCACGTCTGGCCGGTGCTGGTGCTGACCGTGCTGATGGTCACCGCGCTGGCCGAGAGCTCGATCCTGCTCGACGCCGGCTGGCTGCTCGTGGTGCTCTGCGCGATGCGCGCGGCCCAGGGACTGAGCTGGCGCCGGCTCCTGCACCCGCGGGACTGACCGGACTCCTCAGCGCCCGCGCCGCCGCGCCACCTGGCGGAGCACGGCGAGGTGCTCCTCCCGGCAGCGCTCCCAGCTGAAGGACCGGGCACGCTCGACGCCGAGCGGGCCGAGCTCGCCGGTCCGCTCGATCGCCTCGAGGATCCCGTCCGCGATCGAGCGCGGCTCGAGCGGATCGACGTAGACCGCGGCGTCCCCGCAGATCTCCGGGAGCGAGCCCGCGTCGGAGGCGGCGACCGGGCATCCCGACGCCATCGCCTCGATCGGCGGGAGGCCGAAGCCCTCGTAGAGGCTCGGGAACGCCAGCACCGCGGCTCGGCGGTAGAGGTCGGCGAGCTCCTCCGGAGTGACGTGGCCGCGCCACTCGACGAAGTCCGGCAGCGGGCCGAGGCGGTCCAGATCCCCTCCTGTCAGCACGAGGCGGAGGGCGTGCCCCTCCTCCCGAAGCAGGCGCACCGCCTCGAACAGGCGGGCGTGGTTCTTGTGCGGCCAGGCGCGCGCCGGGTAGAAGACGAAGTCCTCGCGTGTGCCCAGATTCGCGACGAAGCGCCGGGTGTCCACGCCGAGATGCGACACGTGGATCTGCTCCTCCGGGATGCCCAGCAGCTCGACGATCCGCCCCTTGGTGAAGGCGCTGATGGTGATGACCGCGTCGGCGCGGCGAGCGGTCGCCTCGTAGGCGAGCCGGCGGAAGACGCGCTCAACGCGGGGGAAGAGGTGCGGGAGGTCGCGGTGCTGCAGATCGAACAGCATCTGCACGTGCCCCTGCCGCCGCGACGGCCACGGGAGCGGGACCGTGAACGGGAAGTAGAGCACCGCGTCCCGGCCCAGGCGCCGGCGCAGGCGCGGCGTGCGCAGGAGCGCCTGGAGCATCCCCACGGCCCGGCGGCGGTGGCCCGCCCCGCTGACGACCCCCTCGGCCACGACCTCGGGCACGCCCTCGCTGAAGCCGCGCGCGTTCTCGGGGACGAGCACCTGCACGTCGGGCCCCTCCTCCCCCGGCCGCGGCGCCAGGAGGCGCGTGAGCGCGCGCGCGTAGGTCTCGCCGCCGCCCATCCCGCCCGGGTAGACGGTGAGCACGGCGAGCGTGACGGGGCGGAGTTCCGGCATGGCGTCCAATCGGTCCGAAGCCCGGCCAGGATACCGGCGGGCCGCACCGCTCCCGGCGCCCGGCCGTGCCCGTGGGTAGTATGTGTCCCGCTGTCATCGACCCCGACGAATTGGACCACCACGTGCCCCGCGCTTTGATCACCGGAATCACCGGCCAGGACGGCCTCTACCTCGCCGAGCTCCTCCTCTCGAAGGGCTACGAGGTCTTCGGGCTCGTCCGCGGGCAGAACAACCCCAAGTACGAGCTGGTCCGCCGCACCGTGCCCGAGGTGACCCTGCTCACCGGCGACCTGACCGACGTGTCGAGCCTCGTGCGCGTGCTCGCCGCCGCCCAGCCCGACGAGGTCTACAACCTCGGTGCGATCTCGTTCGTCGCCTACTCGTGGGAGAACGCGTCGCTCACCACCGATGTGACCGGCAAGGGCGTGCTCAACATCCTCGAGGCGACCCGCCTCTACGCCGGCTCCGACATGTCGCGCGTGAAGTTCTACCAGGCCTCCTCCTCCGAGATGTTCGGCAAGGTCCAGCAGGTCCCGCAGAGCGAGGAGACGCTGCTCTGGCCGCGCTCGCCCTACGGAGTGGCCAAGGTCTTCGGCCACTACATGACCATCAACTACCGCGAGTCGTACGGCATGCACGCCTCCTCCGGCATCCTCTTCAACCACGAGTCGCCCCGCCGCGGCCCGGAGTTCGTCACCCGCAAGATCAGCCTCGCGGTCGCCCGCATCAAGCTCGGCCTCCAGGAGACGCTGGAGCTCGGCAACCTCGACGCGAAGCGCGACTGGGGCTTCGCCGGCGACTACGTCGACGCGATGTGGCGCATGCTGCAGCAGCCCGAGGGCGACGACTACGTGGTCGCGACCGGCGAGACCCACGAGATCCGCGAGTACCTCGACATCGCCTTCAACCACGTCGGCATCGAGGACTGGACCCCGTACGTGACCCAGAACCCCGCGTTCATGCGTCCCGCCGAGGTGGACCTGCTGATCGGCGACCCGGCGAAGGCGCGCGATGTTCTCGGCTGGGAGCCGAAGGTCTCGTTCCCCGAGCTCGTGGCGATGATGGTCGAGAACGACCTCGCCGAGCAGTCCGCGCTGATCAAGTAGTCATGCCTGCCGCTCTCGTCACCGGAGCGAGCGGTCAGGACGGGGGCTACCTCGTCGAGCGCCTGCTCGCCGACGGCTGGGAGGTCTCCGCGCTCGTGCGCGGGACCGACGACGCCGCTCTTCCCGCCTCCGTCCGCGCCTTCGAGGGCGATCTCCGCGACGCCTCCGGCCTCGGCCGTATCGTCGCGGAGGCGCAGCCGGACACGGTCTTCCACCTCGCCGGCCTCTCCTCCGTCGCGCTCTCGTGGAAGGAGCCCGTGCTCACGGCGGAGGTGACCGGCACCGCGGTCGCCGCGCTCCTGGAGGCCTCGCTGGCGCTCCAGGAGTCGGCGGGCCGGGAGGTCCGCTTCGTTCAGGCCTCGTCCTCCGAGATCTTCGGGGCCGCGACCGAGAACCCGCAGACCGAGCGGACCCCGATCCGCCCGGTTTCGCCCTACGGAGCCGCGAAGGCGTTCGCGCACCACCTCGTCGCGGTCTACCGTGGCCGCGGGCTGCACGCCTCGTCCGGCATCCTCTACAACCACGAGTCGCCTCGACGGCCGCTGGGCTTCGTCACCCGCAAGATCACCGCCGGAGTCGCGGCGATCGCGACGGGCGCCGAGTCGGTGCTCTCGCTCGGCAATCTCGACGCGCGCCGCGACTGGGGCTGGGCCCCCGACTACGTGGACGCCCTCGTGCGCGCCTCGCGCGCCGAGGAGGCGGGCGACTACGTCGTGGCGACCGGAGTCGCGCACTCGGTCCGCGACTTCGTCCGTGCCGCCTTCACCGCGGCCGGCATCGACGACTGGGAGCAGCGGGTCACGATCGACCCGCGGTTCGCGCGCCCCGTGGACGCCCCCGAGATGCGCGGGGACGCCTCCCGGGCCCGCGAAGTGCTCGGCTGGGCGCCGACCGTCAGCTTCGAGGAGATCGTCGCCCGCATGGTCGAGAACGACCTCGAGCTGGCGCGCCGCTCCGACTGAGCCGCGCCCACCGCGTGCAGAAGGCCCCCGCTCCTGGAGCGGGGGCCTTCTGCACGCGGTGGGTCGAGGACGCCTAGGCGGTCGCGTCCGACTGCTCGGCCCGGCCCCGCTCGTCGACGCCCTCGCCCTCGACGAGGTACGACCAGACGCGGGCGGCGTACTCGTCCCAGGTGCCGCCGTCGATCGCGAGCGCCTTCGCCGAGAGCCGCGCGTGCAGCTCGTCGTCGGTCAGCAGCCGCTCGAGGGCCGCGGCGATGTCGTGGTCGTCGTGCGGATCGACGAACAGCGCGCCACCCGAGGCGGAGACCTCGTGCATGCTGCCGAAGCCGGAGGTCACGACCGGGGTGCCGACCGAGATCGACTCCACGATCGGGAGACCGTAGCCCTCGTTGATCGAGGGGAACACCGTGCACCGGGCCAGGCGGTAGGCGCTCCAGAGCAGCGCGTCGGTGATCTTGGAGAGCGAGCGGACCGGACGGCCCTGGCCCTCGAGGACCTCGAGTCGGTACTCGAACTCGGCGCTGCTCCAGGCGTTGCCGCCGATGAAGACCAGGCTGAAGCGCACGCCCCGGCGCCAGAGCAGCTCGGCCGCCTGGAGCACAGCCAGGTGGTTCTTCCGTGGCTCGTGGCTGCCGACGCAGACGACGAGCGGGAGGTCGCCGGTCACCAGCGAGCGCGCGGCGGTGGCCAGCTCCTCGTCCGAGACGCTCTCCGGCTGCGAGGGCAGCAGGATCGGCCGGATGTCCGGCCCCTGCATCCCGACGCTGCCGAGCATGTGGCGCCAGCCGGAGTACTCGGTCGCGGCCGCCTCGGAGATGGTCGCGATGCGGTCCATGTGCGACACGGCGACGAGCGTGCGCGAGAAGGCGGCGCTGATGCCGGTGCTCGCCGTCTCGGCGGTGGTGACCGGCACGCAGTCGAAGCCGATGGTGCCCGTGCGGTTGCCGCTGAACTCGGCCAGAGCGGAGACGCGCGACGTCCGCTCGTCCTCCACGGCGAGCTCGGGCAGGAGGTAGGTGCCCTGCCACGGGACGATCACGCGGGAGCGGTCCTCGGCGGCGTCGGGCACGTCGCCCGAGACGGCGTTCCGGCTCTGCTCCGGGGTGAGCATGACGAGCGACTCGTGGGTCGAGTCCCAGCCGGCGAGCAGGATCTCGTGGTCGCGCGTCCAGCGGACGAGGCTCTGGCGCACCACGCGCTGAATGCCCGTGGCCAGCCCCGTGCGCGCGGTGTGGTGCACGTCGACGACGACCGCGCCGACGACCACCTCGACCTCGGGGTGGTGGAAGCGGGCGAAGACCCGGTTCGAGGCGATGGTGGACGCGGCGTGGGTGAGCAGACCGGCGGTGCCGTCCAGCCGGGCCCGGCGACGGCCGTCGACGACGTCCTCCCGGCGCGGGAGCGTGCCGCGGAGGACGGCGAGCACCAGCCAGACCTCGCGGTCGGTGGGGGCGGGCAGCAGAACGCTCAGCTGTCCGGTGAGGGCGTCGACGCTGCCCAGCGGCTCCACAGTGGGGGCCAGGGTGCGCACCAGGGTGGCGAGACGGTCGACCAGGTACTGCTTAGAGCGCACGGGGCGCCTCCTCGTGCTCGATGAGGGCCGAGGGGCCGATCAGGGCGGCCCACAGCTCCCGGGCGTAATCGTCCCAGGTGCGCTCGGGCCGCTCGGCCGCCTCGAGGCGGAGCTCGTCGACGAGCTCCGGCGACGTCAGCAGGCGGCGCATGCCGTCGGTGATCTCCTCGTCGGACTCCGGGTCGATCAGGACGCATCCGCCGTGCTCGGCGATCTGCGCCGTGCTGCCGTAGCGCGAGGTCAGCACGGGGAGCCCGATCGACAGCGCCTCGGCGACCGGCAGGCCGTACCCCTCGTGCAGCGACGGGAACGCCAGGAACAGCGCCTCCCGATAGCTCGCGATCAGGACGTCGTCGTCGGCTCCGCGGAGCACCTCGACCGGGCGTCCGGCGGCGACCAGCTCGCGCACGCGGGGATCGAAGACCTGGTGCGCCCACGGGTTGGCCCCGCCGATGAAGCGGACGCGGAAGCGCAGGCCCTCGCGCCAGAGGACCTCGGCGGCGTGCAGCACCGCGAGATGGTTCTTGCGGGGCTCCTGGCTGCCGACGCAGAGCACGAGCGGCAGGCCGGACGCGCTCCGGCCCTCGGAGCGCAGGCCGTCCGGGAGCTCCACGGGCAGCGGGACCGGGACGACGGTCGGGCCGGTGAGGCCCTGAGCGGGGAGCGCTCGCACGAAGCCCTCGAACTCCAGCGCGGCCGCGGCGCTCACCGTGGCGACGCGCTCGGCGTGCTTGACCACGGAGAGGAAGTTGACGAAGCGCACCGTCTCCTCCGGCGGCACCGTGTCGGCGCTGACGACGGGGATGGCGTCGTGGCCGAGGACGACGACCTCGTTGCCGGAGTACTCGGCGAGGGCCGCGAGCGGCCCGCACTGGTTGTAGTCCGGCACCGAGGGAATGACGACGACGCTGCGGTAGGGCACGACGAACTCGATGCGCTCCGGATCGCCGTGCTCCCAGTCGCGCCGCCCGGCGGAGGACCAGTCGACGACGCGCTCGTGCTCGATCGCGCTCAGGCGCCGGAAGGACATCGATCCGTGGACCCAGGCGACCGGGACGATCTCGTGCTCGGCGTCCCAGCGGGACACGGTCTGGCGCACGACCCGCTGGACGCCGGTGTTGTGACCGTGGCGGGCGGGGAAGTCGACGTCGATCAGGACGGCCCCGGTGACAACCTCGACACGGGCGTCCAGATCGGCGAACCCGGTCGCGGTGCGGGAGCCCGCCTCGAGGAAGATGCGCAGCGCCGCCTCCTCGGGGGCGAGCTCGAGGGCGCGGCGGAACCAGTCGAACAGCTCGCTCGTCGGGTACGCGGCCGTGAACGACACCAGCGCGACCCAGGTCAGCTCGTCGTCCTGGCGCGAGCGGATCTCGCGGGCCACCTCGTCGAGGTACGGGCCGGGCCCGCGGGTGCGCAGCGAGGCGCGGCGCTCCTCGTCGAAGAGGAGCGCGCCGATCTGCTCCAGGCGCTGCAGCATCGCCTCCGTGCGGTGGGCGCGCGCGGCGGCCGCGCCGGCGGCCGAGACCTGCGACCGGTCGCTCATCGCGCCCGACCGGACAGGCGGCGCTTCACGAAGCGCGCGCTGTGGCCGACGGCGCCCGACAGCCCGAGCTGCTCGACGCGGATCTGGAAGGTGCGCACCAGGCGGAGCGGCTTCGTCACCCGCCAGGAGAGGGTGCGTTCGAAGCCGGAGGCGGTCACTCCGCCCACCTGGATCCGCTCGACCCACTCGTCGAAGGGGTCGTTGAGGAGGGAGTCGACCTGCGCGCGCAGGCGGGCGAGCTCCTCGTCCGGGGACTCGGGCTCGGCGAGACGGGGCTCGATGGGAGCCCCGGACGTGCGGGCGGGCTCGGCCGGGACGGCGGCGGGAGCGGCGTCGCCGACGGCCGACTCGAGGCTCGGGTCGGGAGCGGGAGGAGCGTCCTCGCCCGTGCCGCCGAGGACGGGGGCGGGGTCCCCAGCGCTCTGCGGCGCCGGGTCCAGGGGGACGTCGGATGGCTGCGTGGGCATGGCGAACACCTCGTTCGTGTCGTTCAGTCGGCGAGCGGGAGCAAGACTACCCGCCATGCGCCGCGCACCGGCACGCCAGCCAGGGGGCTCCAGGGTGGGCCGCACGTATAATGATGCGGTCCGTCGCCCGGCGGAGGCCGAGAGCTTGGAGTTCCATGCCCAGCAAAGCTGTGGATCGCGCGCGCGCGATCGCCGACGAGCCGTTCCAGATCGCCGGCACCACGTCGGCCGTCGGCGGCGGCTCGGGCGGCTTCGTCGCCTCCCTCGCCGAGATCCTGCGGCACCGCGAGCTGCTCCGCCTGCTCGTCGGGCGCGAGCTGAAGTCGCGCTACAAGGACAGCAGCCTGGGCTTCGTCTGGAGCCTCGTCCGGCCGCTGATCATGCTCCTCATCTACTACGTGGCGATCGGCCAGATCCTCGGGGCCTCGCGCGGCGTCCCGAACTTCGCGATCTTCGTCTTCTCGGGGCTCACCCTCTGGGGCCTGTTCAGCGAGATCGTGACCGCGGGCACCACGTCGATCCTGGGCAACGGCGGACTGATCAAGAAGGTGTACCTGCCGCGGGAGATCTTCCCGGTGGCGGCCATCGGCTCGGCCCTGTTCAACTTCGGCGTGCAGTTCGTCGTCCTGATCGCGGGAGCCGTCCTCACGGGCTCGCTGATCTTCGGCGTCCAGCTCCTCTATATCGTGCCCGCGCTGGCGATCGTGCTCGTGTACGGCCTCGCGCTGGCCCTGGCCCTCTCGGCCCTCAACGTCTACCTCCGCGACGTCCAGTTCCTCGTCGAGGTCGGGCTGCAGATCTTCTTCTGGCTCTCCCCCATCGTCTACGCGTGGAACTTCGTCGTCGCCGCCTCCACCGGAGCGGGCCACGGCTGGGCCGAGCAGCTCTACCTGATCAACCCGATCTCGAACGCGATCCTCGCCTTCCAGCGCGCGATCTGGGGAGACGGCTCGCGCGTCAGCATCATCGACGGCAAGGAGATCGCCCCCCAGGTGTGGCCGCCGGACATGGAGCTGCGCCTTCTCATCGTCCTCGTCGTCGGGCTGGTGTTCGTGTGGATCGGCCACCGGATCTTCCGCCGCCTCGAGGGCAACTTCGCCCAGGAGATCTGATCGTGACCCTCACCAGCAAGCAGGAGTCCGTGCCCGCCTCCTCCGGCACCCCGACCGTCGTCCGGGTGCGCAACGCCTCCAAGCGCTTCGTCATCCGCAAGGACAAGTCGTTCAAGGAGCGGATCGTCAACTTCGGCCGCGGGCGCAAGCACCGCGACGAGTTCTGGGCACTCCGCGACGTCGACCTCGAGATCCCCCTGGGCTCGACCGTCGGCCTCATCGGCGCGAACGGATCGGGCAAGAGCACGCTCCTCAAGCTCATCGGCGGCATCGTGCAGCCGACGACCGGCACCGTGGAGCGCCGCGGACGCCTCGCCGCGCTCCTCGAGCTCGGAGCGGGCTTCCACCCCGACCTCACCGGGCGCGAGAACGTCTACCTCAACGGCGCGATCCTCGGACTCTCGCGCAGCGAGCTGGACAGCAAGTTCGACTCGATCGTCGACTTCTCCGAGATCGCCGAGTTCATCGACACCCAGGTCAAGTTCTACTCGTCGGGCATGTACGTGCGGCTCGCCTTCGCTATCGCGATCCACACCGATCCCGACCTGCTGCTGGTCGACGAGGTGCTCGCCGTCGGCGACGAGCCGTTCCAGCGCAAGTGCATGGACCGCATCCGCGCCTTCCAGCGCGCGGGGAAGACCATCGTGCTGGTCACCCACTCGCTCGAGCAGGTCGGCGAGCTCTGCGACCGCACCATCGTCCTCGAGAAGGGCACCGTCGTCTTCGACGGCGAGACCTCCGAGGGACTCCAGGTCCTCCGCGAGAGCTTCGAGGACCGTCGGGCCGCCCGCCAGGAGCGCGAGGCCGAGGCCGCCGAGGCCGCGGACGAGCCCGCCCCCCAGCTCATCGAGATCCTGGGCTGCCGACTGCGCGGCGGATCGATCGAGCACGGCGGCACGGTCGTCCGCAGCGGCGAGACCCTCGAGTTCGACGTCACGGTGCGCACCAGCCGCCCGGTCGACGACTGGAACATCGGCATGGGCATCGACACCCCCCTCGGCCAGCGCGTCTTCGGGACGAACACCGAGCGCATCGGCACGCCGCTGAGCGCGGTCGACGGAGAGATGACGGTCACGTTCACCCTCCCCGACCTGCACCTCGGCGCCGGCAACTACGCCGTGCACGCCTCCTCGGCCACCTTCTCGCAGGGCGAGACCATGCGGATCCCGGTCGCCGCGACCTTCACGGTCGAGCGGGCCTCCGTGCACGACGGCGTCGTCGACATCGACTCCACCGTCCGCCTCAGCAGGCCGTGACCGCGCGGCGCCGCCGCCTCCTGGTCGACGCGACCGCCCTCGCGGCGCCGCGCCTGACCGGGGTCGGCCGCGTCCTGCTCGGCCTGCTGCACGCGCTGGACACCGACGCGACCGCCGCAGAGGTCGAGGTGCTCCTCGTCGTGCCGGCGAGCGAGGCGGGCTCGCTCGGGCGCTTCGGCTTCCGTACGCTGCGCGTCCGACCGGTGCCGCTGCCCCGGCCGGTGTGGAGCGCACTGACCCGAGTGCCCGCGCCGGGGATCGACCTCCTGCTCGGCCGCGGCGCCTACTTCTTCCCGAACTTCCGGAGCTGGCCGCTCGCCCGCTCCCGCTCGATCACCTTCGTGCACGACGTCTGCTTCGCTGTGATGCCCGAGCTCGTTCCGCGCGAGCGCCGAGAGCTGCTGTCGCGGTCCGTGCCCCGGTGGATCCGGCGCAGCGACCTGGTCCTGACCGGCACCCCGTCCTCCGCGGCCGAGGTCGAGAGCGCTCTGGGCGTCGATCCGGCGCGCGTCCGCGTGCTGCCGACCACGATCGACGCCGACCTCTTCCATGCCCGCGGCGAGGAGGAGGTGGCGCGGGTCCGCGCGGAGCACGGGCTCGGGTCCTACCTGCTCTTCGTCGGATCGATCGAGCGCCGCAAGAACCTCGTCACCCTGGTGGACGCGTACCGGCAGGCTGAGCGGCCGGAGAACCACACCCTGCTCCTGGTCGGCGGGGACGGCTGGGACAACGAGGACGTCCACTCCGCCGTCGCCCGCGCGGTCGCCGCAGGAGCCGACGTGCGCTTCGCCTCCTCCTACGTCGCCGACGAGGATCTGCCGGCTCTGCTCACGGGCGCCGACGCCGTCGCCATACCCTCCTGGCACGAGGGCTTCGGCCTGCCCGCCCTCGAGGCCGTCGCCTGCGGCACCCCGGTGCTCGCGGCCGACATCCCCGGCCTCCGCGACGCGCTCGCCGGGCGGGAGTCCGCCGCCGTCTTCATCGACCCGGCGGACCGCACCGGGTGGTCGGCCGCGATCGGAGAGGCGCTGCGCCGTCCCCGGCGACTCGCACCGGAGCCGATCCCGGGGTGGGACCGCACCGCCCGGCGCCTGCTCGAGCTGGCCTTCGACGACCGCTGATCAGCGCCGGGTCGTGAACAGCAGCCAGCGCCCGGAGGCGGAGGCGACCTCGGGCTCGACGTCCCCCGTCGCCGCCTCGACGTAGGGCCGCCAGCCGTCGGGGTCGTCGGTGTAGCCGGCGGTGTCCACGTAGACGGCGCAGGCGCCGCTGCCCGCCACGGCGTCGGCGAACTCCGCGGGGTCGTCGACGTCGCCCCAGACGTCCCAGCCGTAGGTGCCCTCCACCGCCCCGTAGCTCCAGCGGAGGCGTCCCTCCTCGGTCGCGAGGTAGGGCAGCGCCTCGTCGTAGTCGGAGAGCGCTCCGATCCGCCCGCTGTCGGGGAAGCTCTTCAGGGGGAGCTCCACCACACCGCAGCCGTCGTCCAGCTGCGCGTCGGCCTCCGACACGAACGAGCGCATCTCGGAGTCGTCGGTCGGAGCGATCGGCACCGCGGCCGATACTCCGGCCAGCTGATCGATGACGGCGACGGCGGCGAGCAGCGCCGCCACGAGGATCCGGACACCGCCACGGGCCGTGACCCGATCGAGCAGAAGCGCGAGCACGCCGAGGACGAGGACCGCGATGACGATCGACATCCGCGCCCACGCACGGATCGTCGGCCCCGCCACCAGCGAGACCACGACGCCCAGGCCCGTCACCGTGTAGAAGAGGAGCGCGGCCAGTGTCGCCACGGCGAGGACGCGCACGCGGGCGTCCGAGAAGAACCGGCCGACCGCGGTCGCACGGAGCGCCCGTCCGCCGCCGAGCGCGGAGATCGGGAGCGCCACGAGCGTGATCAGGAGCGCGACGCTGGCGAGGATCGAGAACCCGGGCGGCTCCGTCGTCGGCGCCACGCCGGACTGGCCCGCGTAGGTGTTGAGCAGGCCGTACCCCTGCGGCAGCCCGGTCCCCGACCAGGGCAGGCCCAGCAGCACGAGCTTGCCGGCGTAGGCCTCCGACTCCCCCACGGTCCGCGACGTGAAGTACGGGCTGTAGCGCTCCCCGAAGTCGAGCGAGAGCAGCAGCAGCGAGAGCCCGACGAACACGCCGAGCGCGAGGATCGGCACCGACGAGACCGCGAGCACGCGCAGCCGCTCGCGGGAGAGGAGCCCGGCGGCCGTGCTCACCGCCCAGGTCGCTCCGAGGACCAGGACCGCGAAGACGTAGTAGTAGCCGCCCGTGCTCGCCACCAGGAGCCCGAGCACGACTCCCGGGACGACGGAGCGCAGTACGCGGCTCCTCCGCGTCGCGCCCCGCTCGGCCCAGGCTCGGAGAGGATCGGTGCGCGGTCCGGCGACCATCAGCACCATCACGCCCAGGAGCGGGATCGCCCAGTAGTTGGCGAGGAACGCGTGGCCGAATCCGATCCGGAGGAAGTGGTACGGCAGCAGCGACAGCAGGACCGCGGAGAACGCCGCGACCCAGGGCCGCGTGCGGAGGGCGCGGAAGAACACGTAGCCGGTGACGGCGACCGTCGCGAACGTGCCCAGGTAGAAGACGTTCAGGAGCGTCGTCCCGTCGCGCACCACGAGGGCCAGGACCGACACGGCGAGGGCGGAGGCGACGTCGAACTGCGCGCTGAAGAAGGCGTTGAACCCGTCGGGGAAGCCGAGCGCCGCGTTGCCGTCGAACGGGAACGCCTGCGTGGCGCTGGTGAAGAGCGTGTAGTGCAGGATCTGGTCGTCGCCGCCCACGGTCCAGCGGGCCGTCAGGTCCTGCGGCCCGATCCCGAGCGCGAGCACGGCGGCGACGACCGAGACGAGGGCGGCGACGAGGGCCCATCCGAGCTCGACGAGCGTCCGGCGCCGCCGACTCGCCGTCCGCGGGCCGCGCACGTCAGTAGCCGCGCTCACGGCGCTGCTCCTCCACGCTGGTCTGGACGATCCGGTTCAGCTCGGTCTCGCCGTCGGTGCCCGCGTAGTCGTAGATGTCGAACCCCCCGCAGGCGACGATATCGGAGGGAGCGCCGAGCGTCCCGCGCGCGAGCCCCGCCCAGTCGGGCGAGCGGTCGGCCAGGACGAAGCTGTACTGCCGGTCGCGGTAGTCGCTCAGGTTGTTCATCCACAGCTGCACCGTGAAGTCGAAGTTGACCTGCTGGACGTGCAGCGAGGCCGGCCCGTAGAGGTCCAGCGGCCGCGTGGACCAGAACGAGCCGACGCCAGCGAGCTCGCGGCCGTCGATCCAGCGCTCCAGGCAGTCGGCGTCCGGGTCCGATCGCGCCTCGGCCGCCGCGGAGGCGACCGCCGTTGTGGCCGGCACGGCGGCGACGACGAGGCCTGCGGCGGCCAGCGGAGCGACGACGCGGACGACCGGCGCCAGCCGCGCGCCCGCAGCACGCCGGTGCGCCGCCGCGGCGCCGATCAGGGCGATCACGACCACGGTCGCGGTCACCGGGATCGGCATCAGGTAGCGGCTGACCGAGCTGCCGGTGAAGACCTGCACCACCAGGAGCACCGCCGTCTGCGCCGGCAGGAACGCGCACACCGCGAAGCGCGCACGGGCCGCCTCGTCGAGGGCGGCTCCCCGCGCCAGTCGGGCGGCACCGGCCACGACGACGGCGAGGGCCGCCAGCAGCAGCAGACCCAGCAGCGCCACCTCGAGCTTGCCGATCAGCGGCGCCTTCAGCACCAGGAACTGCACGATCAGGTCGTCCAGGGCCGTCCCGGCGAGCGGCAGCCGGAGGTACCCGCCGGCGTCGGTCCCGATCAGGAAGCCGAGCGGGACCCGCAGCGCGGCTCCGAGCGCGGCGGCCCCGAGGACCGTGCCCGCGACGATCATCACCGCTCGGGGAGCAGCGAGAGCGAGCACCAGCAGCACGACGAGGACCACCAGCAGGGGGCCGACGAACTGCACCAGGAGGAGCGGATCGGAGAGGGTCGTCGCGGCGACGGCCGCCCCGACCAGGAGCAGCGGACGCGCGGCCGGACGGCGCTCGCGCAGTGCGCCCAGAGCGACGGCGAGCCCGGCGAGGCCTGTGAGCACCGCGCCGTAGTAGTAGGTCGTGAGGAGGAAGGTGGTCGCCAGGGCCCCCTCGTTGTTGAGCGCGCGGCCCTCCGTCAAGCAGAGCACCAGCAGCACGGCGATGCCGGCGAGCGCGGCCGCGGGCCGCAGCCGGCGGTGCCGGTCCGCGACGAGCCGTCGCGCGAGCATCCGGAGCACGCCGTAGAGGAGGACGACGTTGAGCACGGCGTTGACCGCGAGCGCCGCCGCGGGATCGCCACCGGTCAGCAGCCACGCGACGCCGAAGACGGGGAGCTCGGGGAAGAGGAAGAGCTGGCTCGTCATCACCCACGCCGCGGGGCGGCCCTCGGCGAAGGACTGCAGGATCAGCGGCAGCGCCAGCGAGTCGCCGTCGCGGAAGAGCAGCGGCCGCCACGGCGTGCCGACCATGAATCCGAGCACGAGCAGGGTCCCGCTGACGACGACGGCGAGGGCGGCGAGCTCGAGGAGGGCCCTCCGGGTCCGAGGGGATCCCGTCGGACCCGCCGTCACCGGTGCTTCCCGCCGAACCGGATGGCCAGGACGAGCAGGAGGTTCTTCAGGAGGGTGTCGCTCGGGATCTTGGAGTTGCCGACCGTGCGGTCGAGGAAGACGATCGGGATCTCCTTCACTCCGCGGGCCCGGCGCAGCGCCCGGTACTTGAGCACGATCTGGAAGCCGTAGCCGGCTGCGCGGATCGTCTCGAGGTGGAGGGTGCGCAGGAGGTCCGCGCTGAAGAGGTTGAAGCCGCCGGTCCAGTCGGTGATCTTCGAGCCGAGGAAGAGGCGCGTGTAGAGGTTGCCGCCACCGCTCAGCAGCTTGCGGTCGAGCGTCCAGTCGGGAGTGCCCCCGCCCGCGATGTAGCGGGAGGCGACCACGAAGTCGGCGCCCGCGCGCACCTCGCGGAGGAAGGCGTCGATGTAGTCCGGGTCGTGCGAGAGGTCGGCGTCCATCTGCAGCAGGTAGTCGTAGCGGCGCTCGGCCGCGAGGAGGTGCTGGAAGGCCCAGATGTACGCCGCGCCGAGCCCCTCCTTCTTCTCGCGCGACAGCACGAGGACCTCGAAGGTGTCGGATCCGAGCTCGGCCGCGAGCTCGCGCGCGCGGTCCGCGGTGCCGTCGGGGGAGCTGTCGTCGATGACGGCGACGGTCACGTGGAAGTCGGGGTTGCGGGACGCCGCGAGCGCGACCCGCGGCAGCGCCGTCGCGATGTTCGCGACTTCGTTGTAGGTGGGGACGACGACGGCGAGGGAGCGCATGAGGCGGGGAGGATCCGTTCTTCCGGTGCACCGGCTGACCGGTGAGAGCCCTGCGAGTATAACGAGGCGGTGCTCGCGAGCCTCCGAGCGCGCACCGCGGCCCGCCGCCCCGCCCGCGCACTCTCTCAGGAACATGGCACCGGCCGTTCGACCGCCCGGCAGGGCTCCGCGGTTACGATGGACGACAGTGCACGGCGGTTCACCCCTTGTTCGCCTGCCCCGATGGACGCCCGTCGGAGCCCGACGGTCGGGCATCGACGCCAGAGGGGGACGGGAAAGAGCACCGCAGATGAAGAGACTCCTCGAATCGCAGAAAGTCCGCTTCCTCATCGCGGGCTGCACCAACACGGCGATCGACTTCCTCATCCTCAACACGCTCGTGCTCCTGCTCGGTCTGCCGACCCTCGTCGCCAACGTCTTCTCCGTCCTGGTCGGCATCACGATCTCGTACGCGCTGAACCACTTCTTCGTCTTCCGCCACCCGGGCAGGGTCTCGGTCGCCACGTTCGCGAAGTTCTTCCTCGTCACCGGGTTCAGCTCGCTGGTCCTGCAGTCGGCGATCATCTACGGCTTCGAGGTCTTCTTCGACACCCGCTTCGGCAACTCGCTGCTCTTCCTCCCCAGCTCCGGCGAGAACGCCTTCCTCGCGATCAACATCGCCAAGGCCGTCGCCGTCCTCGTGGGACTGGTGTGGAACTTCTGCATGTACAAGTTCGTCGTCTTCCGCCGTCCGGCGCACGATGCGCTGCCCGCGATCGAGACGGTCTCCCCCGCCGCCGTGGCCGTCAGCACCGAGCCCGTCGACATCGTCCGCTGAGGGCCGCAGGCTCCCGGGCACCGCTCGAGCCGCGTGCTAGCCTCGTCGAGTTCTTCCGACGGGGCACTCCTCCCGTCGACGCCGCACCACCCGGAGGCTCCCATCGCCCGCTCGACGTTGCCCATCGCGGTCGTCGTCGTCACCCACTTCTCGGGTGAGGTCCTCCGCGCGTGCCTCGAGTCCGTGCCGGAGGCGACGGAGCACGACGTGCGCATCGTGGTGGTCGACAACCTGACCACGGACGACTCCGTCCGCAGCGTCGTCGAGCGCCTGCCGCAGGTCGAGTTCCACGAGACCGGGCAGAACCTCGGCTACGGCCGGGCCGTCAACTACGCGGTCGACCGCCTCGGGCCCGAAGTGGAGTGGATCCTGGTGACCAACCCGGACACGGTCTTCCTCCCCGGCTCGATCGACGCCCTCTACGCCGCCGCGACGGCGGACGACCGGATCGGCTCGATCGGGCCGCGGATCCTCGACTCCGACGGCACGATCTACCCCTCCGCCCGCGCTCTGCCCTCGCTCGGCACGGGCGTCGGGCACGCCGTCTTCGCCCACGTCTGGCCCGGCAACCCGTGGTCGGCGACCTACCGGCGCTCGCGCGCGGTCGAGACCCTCCGCCACGGCCGGATGGAGGCGGGCTGGCTCTCCGGCGCCTGCGTGATGGTGCGCCGCACGGCCTTCGAGGAGATCGGCGGGTTCGACGACCGCTACTTCATGTACTTCGAGGACGTCCAGCTGGGCGACTCGCTCGGACAGCGCGGCTGGACCAACGTCTACCTCGCCGACGCGGTCGTCTCCCACCTCGGCGGGCACTCCACCCGCCTGGCCTCGGCGCGGATGCTCGCGGTCCACCACCGCAGCGCCTACCTCTACCTCGCGCAGAAGTACGGGGCCTGGTACCAGGCGCCGATCCGTGCGGCGGTGCGCGCCGGGCTGGGCGCCCGGGTCGCGCTGATGCGCCTGCGCTCGAAGAGCTGATCCGGTCCGGTCGGGCGTGCCGCCTGGCCGGCGCCGGGCGGCCCGTCCGCCGGATCGGCGGTCAGGACGCGGAGTCGAGCTCCGCGTAGAAGGCCCGCGCCTCGTCCCAGGTCGGCAGCAGGCCCTGCGCCTCGGCCTCGGCCAGCGTCGGTGCGTCGGTGTCCTTCGGTGAGAGGAGCAGCTCGCCGGCCTCCTCCGGGAAGCGCAGGCCGATCTGCTCGTCGAGCGGGTCGATCCCCTTCTCCCGCACCGGGTCGAAGGTGGCGTTCACGAGGTACGAGACCACGGCGCCCTCGGTCAGCGCCACGAAGGCGTGCGCGACCCCCTCGGCGATGTAGACGGAGCGGCGGTCGACGTCGTCGAGCAGGATCGACTCCCAGCGCCCGAAGGTCGGCGACCCGACGCGCACGTCGATCACGTAGTCGAGGACCGCGCCGGAGAAGCACGAGACGTACTTGGCCTGCGACGGCGGGATCTGCGCGAAGTGGATGCCGCGGACGGTGCCGCGCCGCGAGACGGAGGTGTTGCCCTGCCGGAGCGAGAGCGGGTGCCCGACCTTCTCGGCCAGGCGGTCGAAGCGGTAGAACTCGTAGAAGACCCCGCGATCGTCGGGGAACTGGCGCGGAGTCACTTCGTAGACGTCGGGGATGTCGAGCTCTCGGATCTGCACGGTCGCCAGTGTAACGACGGCGTGTCACGGGCCCGCGACGCCTCTCTGCGCCACCCGGCGGCGTGCCGGAGCGCCGACCGTCGGCCGACGGACCGCTCGGGCATGATGAGGAGGTGACCTTCCTCATCACGGGCGCCTCCGGCATGCTCGGCACCGACCTGCGCGCGGCGCTCGGCTCCCGCCCCAGCACCGCCCTCGGCCGCTCCGACCTCGACGTGACCGACCTCGACGCCGTGCGCGCCGCCGTCGCGGGACACGACGCCGTGGTGAACTGCGCCGCGTACACCCGCGTCGACGACGCCGAGACCGACGAGGAGGAGGCGCACCGCGTCAACGCCGTCGGAGCGCGCAACCTCGCCCTCGCCACCGCCGAGACGGGAGCCGCACTCGTGCAGGTCTCCACCGACTACGTCTTCGACGGCTCCGCGACGACCCCCTACTCCGAGGACCACCCCCGGAACCCGATCTCGGCCTACGGCCGCACGAAGGCCGAGGGCGAGCGCCTGGTGCTCGAGGCCAACCCGGAGCGCGGGTACGTCGTCCGCACGGCCTGGCTCTACGGCGAGCACGGCGGCAACTTCGCTAAGACGATGGTGCGACTGGCGGGCGCGCACGAGACGCTGACCGTGGTCGACGACCAGCACGGCCAGCCCACCTGGACCGCCGACCTCGCCGCGCGCCTGATCGAGCTGGTCGACGCGGAGGCCCCGGCCGGCGTCTACCACGGCACCAGCTCCGGCGAGACGACCTGGCTCGGCTTCGCCCGTGCCGTCTTCGCCAAGGCGGGCCTGGATCCCGAGCGCCTGCGCCCGACCGACAGCGGCTCGTTCGTCCGCCCCGCTCCGCGTCCGGCCTACTCGGTCCTCGGACACGACGGCTGGAGCCGGGCGGGCCTGCCGCAGTTGCGCTCCTGGCAGGACGCGCTCGCCGCCGCACCCCTCGAGGCGGTGACCCCGTGACCACCACTCTCCGCGTCGTCGTCGACCAGATGCTCGCCCGCGTGCCCGGCGGCATCGGCCGCTACACCGAGGAGCTCACCCGCGAGCTGATCGCGACGGCTCCCCGCGACTGCGAGGTGGAGGCCGTCGTCTCCGCCCACCCGCCCGAGAAGGAGGAGGAGCTGCGCCTGCGCCTGCCCGGCCTCGCGCGCATCCACCGGCTGCCGCTCGGGCGCCGCGAGCTCTCGCGCGCCTGGCAGTACGGGATCGCCATCCCGGCCGGCGGCGGCATGATCCACGCCCCGAGCCTCTTCGCCCCGTTGCGCAGCCACGACGGGAGCGAGGGCGAGCAGATCGCCGTCACGATCCACGACACGGTGCCGTGGACGCATCCCGCGACCCTCACCCCGCACGGCGCGAAGTGGCACCGGGCGATGGCCAAGCGCGCCCGCAAGCACGCGGACGCCGTGGTCGTCCCCACCCACGCCGTCGCCCACCAGCTCTCCCAGCTGATGGACTTCGGCGATCGACTGCGCGTGATCGGCGGAGCCGTCGGCTCCGGCCTAGTCGTCCCGGAGGACGCCGACGAGCGCGCCACGGCGCTGGGCCTCCCCCCGGAGTACGTGCTGAGCGTCGGCACGCTGGAGCCGCGCAAGGGCCTGGTCTCGCTGATCGCGGCCTTCGGAGGAGCGTCCGCGCCGGCGATCCCGCTGCTCCTGGTCGGCCCGACCGGCTGGGGCGACCTGGACGTGGCCTCCGTCGCCGACGAGCAGGGCCTCGACGAGACGCGCGTGCGCGCCCTGGGAGTCCTCAGCGACGCCGACCTCGCCGTCGTCCTCTCGCGGGCCACCCTCTTCGTCTACCCGAGCATCGCCGAGGGCTTCGGCCTGCCCGTGCTCGAGGCGATGCACTTCGGAGTGCCGGTGGTGCACTCCGACGACCCCGCGCTGATGGAGGTCGCCGCGGACGCCGGCGTCGCCGTCGAGCGCGGCGACGCGAAGGACTACCCGGACCGCCTCGCCCTCGCCATGAGCAGCGTGCTCGCCGACACCGGTCTGCGCGAGCGGATGTCGGTGGCCGGCCGCGACCGCTCCCGCGCCTTCAGCTGGCGCGACTCCGCGGAGCGCGTCTGGGCGCTGCACGCCGACCTCTGAGGCGTGCGGCACCCGGCCGTCTACGGCGCGGAGTCGCCCGACAGTCCGGCGCTCACCAGCGAGTGCACGACGTCGTAGTCCGGGTCCTCCGGGTCGACGGCCGGCGGGACCAGCTCGATCGGATCCACCGGCTGCGACTTCGTCTTGAGCCCCAGCTGCACGAAGTAGCCGAGCATCCCCTGCGGGACGTCCGTCTTGATGACCTGGGACCCGGCGGACGCGACGTCCTGGAACTTGGCGAGGACGTTGCCCGGCTCGAACTGGGCGAGCAGCGCCTCCTGCACCTGCCGCTGGCGCGCCATCCGGTCGTAGTCGCTCGTGGTGTAGCGCGAGCGGGCGTAGGCGAGCGCCTGCTCGCCGTTGAAGTGCCAGTGCCCGGGATCGATCCACTGGTTCACGCCCTGCATCACGCCGTCGGAGTCGGGCAGCCCGCCCAGGGGCAGCGGCTCGTCGGCCACGTAGTCGATGTCGATGCCGCCGAGCGCGTCGATCAGCTGGGCGAAGCCCTCCATGTCGATCAGCGCGTAGTACTGGATCCTCAGATCGAGGATGCCCTCGACCGCGTCGCGCATCGCCTCGATGCCGGGCTCGCTGCCGTGGTCGACGGCGTCGGGGTAGAGCTCCGGGTGCTTCAGCTCGACCTCGGTGTAGACCGAGTTGAGCTTGCAGACGTCGACGGCGCAGTTGTCGGTGTCGTAGCCGTCGGGATAGAGCTCGTGCATCGGGCTGGTCTCGGGGAACGGGAAGTCGACGAACTCGCGCGAGACGCCGATGATCGAGGCCTTGCCGCTCGACGCGTCGATGCTGACCACCGAGATGCTGTCGGGGCGCAGACCGTCGCGGTCCTCCCCCGCGTCGCCGCCGAGGAGCATCACGTTGTAGCGGCCGTCGATCGGCTGCTCGATCGCTCCACCGCCGAAGATCGACGACAGCGTCCCCCGGGTCACGCCGAGCAGGTAGGTGCCGTAGGCGGTGGTGCCGACCGAGACCGCCATCAGCGCGATCGTCGCGAACGCGAGCACTCCGCGCATCCGCGGGCGCACCCGGACGACGCGGATCAGGCGGAGGGTGTCGAGCGTCAGCACGGCCCAGACCACCCCGTAGACGACGAGCGCGGCCTGGAGCGCGAGCATCGAGAGGTCGAAGGTCGCGAGCGTGTAGAGGCCGGTCGGGAAGACGAAGTAGAGGAGCACCGCGACCAGGAGGGCGACCCAGAGCCCGAGGGTGAAGCCGAGCCCCAGGCGCCCGAGCCGGCGGTTGCCCGCGAGGACCTGAGCGGACCCGGGCACCAGCAGGTTGACGATCAGCAGCCACCACGCCCGCCGCGTCATGAAGGCGCGGGAGGCGACGTCCGGGTGCCGCAGCGGCAGGGCGACGGCCGTCACAGGCCCGCCACCAGGGCGTCGTTCTTCGCGGCGACCTGCACCTCGAGGTCGGCGGCGAAGGCGTCGAGCGCTGCGGAGAGGGCGTCGTCCGCGGTCGCGAGGATCTTCACCGCGAGCAGTCCGGCGTTCCGCGCTCCGCCGATGGAGACGGTGGCGACGGGGACGCCCGCGGGCATCTGCACGATCGAGAGGAGGGAGTCGAGCCCGTCGAGTCGGGCGAGCGGGACCGGCACTCCGACGACGGGGAGCGAGGTCACGGCGGCGAGCATGCCGGGGAGGTGGGCGGCTCCGCCCGCCCCCGCGATGACGACCTTCAGGCCGCGGCCGCGGGCCTCGCGTCCGTACGCGATCATCGCCTCCGGGGTGCGGTGCGCGGAGACGACGCGGACCTCGTGCGCCACGCCGAACTCGGCGAGGACGGCGGACGCCGCCTGCATGACGGACCAGTCCGAGTCCGAGCCCATCACGACGCCGACGAGCGGCGCGTGCCCGTTCACGAGCGCGTCCGCGCTCACGAGAGGGGTCCGGCAGGGGTCGGGGAGGTCGGCAGGCTCGTCACGGCGACCATCGTACGGGTCAGTCCGTGAGAACGGCCGCCGCCGCGCGAGCCTCGTAGACCACGAGGTCGAGGTCGTCGCCGGTGGCGTTCACGTGCCCGACCTTGCGGCCCGGTCGCGGCTCCTTGCCGTAGTTGTGCACCTTCACGCCCGGGTGATCGGCGAGCACCCGCGGATAGCGGTCGGTCAGCGACTCCCCCACCGGGCCGCCGAGCACGTTGACCATCACGGTCCACGGATCGCGGCAGCCCGTCGCGCCGAGCGGCAGGTCGAGGACCGCGCGCAGGTGCTGCTCGAACTGCGACGTGGTCGATCCGTCCATCGTCCAGTGGCCGCTGTTGTGCGGGCGCATGGCCAGCTCGTTGACCAGGATCCGGTCGTCCGTCGTCTCGAACAGCTCGACGGCCAGGACGCCGGTGACCCCGAGGCTGTCGGCGATCGTCTGCGCGATCTCGGCCGCGGCTGATGCGAGCCGGCCGGCGGACGCGGGGGCCGGAGCGATCACCTCGGCGCAGACGCCGTCGCGCTGCACGGACTCCACCACCGGCCAGAGGATGCTCTCGCCGGAGGGGCGCCGAGCGACGAGCTGCGCGAGCTCGCGGCGGAAGCCCACCAGCTCCTCGACCAGGAGCGAGCCGCCCCGGCCGTCCTCGGCGAGGGCGGTGAACCAGTCGTCCGCCTCGTGGGCGCCGCGCACCACGCGCACGCCCTTGCCGTCGTAGCCGCCGCGCGCGGTCTTCACCACGGCGCTGCCGCCGTGCTCGGCCAGGAACTCCCCCAGCTCCTCGGCGGAGGAGACCTCGGCCCACTCGGGCACGGGCACGCCGAGCTCGGTCAGGCGGCGCCGCATCATCAGCTTGTCCTGGGCGAACAGCAGGGCGTCGGGGCCGGGGTGCACGGCGACGCCGCGGGCGACGAGCTCGCGGAGGATCGGCTGGGGAACGTGCTCGTGGTCGAACGTCACCACGTCCACGGTCTCGGCGAAGGCGAGCACGGTCGCCTCGTCGCGGTGGTCGCCGACCCGTGTCGCGGCGAGCCCCGCCGGGGCGCCCTCGCTCTCGGCGAGCACGGCGATCTCGATGCCGAGCTCCACCGCCGCGGGGATCATCATCCGGGCGAGCTGGCCGCCCCCGATCACGCCGACGCGCATGGCGCTCCTCCGTCTCCGCCCGCTGGCGCGGGGCGGCTCCATGCTACCGAGGCCCCGACGCGCTCACGCGGGCGGCGGCCACTCCGGCTCGAGAGCGGGAGCCGCGCCGATCGCCTCCCGCAGCAGGTCGGCCGTGAGCTCCGGATCCGGCAGGTCCCGCAGCACGAACACCTCGGCTCCCGCCTGCAGGATCCGGACGTCCCCGCACCGGGCGAGGCGCTGGCCGAGGGAGCGCTCGACCACGACCTCCATCCTCCGATCGAAGACCACCTCGGCCCGCCGGATCGACGCCACGCCCCGGCGCGCGCTGAGGCCGGAGGCGGTGACGCGGTAGCGCACGCTCGCCCAGCCCGCGATCCCGGGAGCGCAGAGGAGCAGCACCAGAAGTGCGGTGCCGAGCCCGATGATCCAGCGCTGCAGGGCGAGCTCGAACTGCGCGGCGAAGTAGAAGCCCGTCCAGGTGAGCAGGAGGAGGCCGACGACCGGTGCGACCGCCCGGCGGGCGCGCGGGGTCAGCCGCGCCAGCTCGCGGTCGGCGGGGTCGGTCCTGGCCATCAGGAGCGCAGGTGCGTGACGTCGCCGGCCGTGAACGAGCGCAGCGCGCCGCCCTGCTCGAGCAGGAGCGAGCCGTCCGGGGCGAGTGCGGCGGCGGTCCCCTCCTCCTGCGTGCCGTCGGGCAGCTCGAGCCGGACGCGCGTTCCGAGGGTGCCGCAAGAGGCGCGGACGGCGGCGGCCGCTCCGGAGGCCTCGGCGTCGCCCTGGGCGAGCAGCGGAGCCAGCAGCCCCTGGAATCCGGTCAGGAACGCGGCGAGCACCTCGTCGGCGCTCGTCGTCCGTGCTCCGGCGAGGGCGAGCGAGGTGGCGGTCGGGACCGGCAGCTCCGCCTCCGTCAGCAGCAGGTTCACACCGGTGCCGACGACGACCCGTCCGTCCGGCAGGCGCTCGGCGAGGATCCCCGCGACCTTCCGGCCGTCGATCAGGACGTCGTTGGGCCACTTGACGGCGACGTCCCCGTCGACGAGGGGTGCGAGGGCCCGGGCGAGAGCGGCGCCGGCCACGAGCGGCAGCCAGCCGGAGGCCTCGGCGCCGAGGGCGGAGGCGTCGACCAGAGTCGAGGCCGCGAGCGTGCGGCCCGCGGGCGCCTGCCAGACGCGCCCCAGCCGGCCGCGCCCGGCGCGCTGGTCGCCGGTGGCGACGACGGAGAGGTGCGGCCACACGGCGGGGTCGGCGGCAGCCCGCTCGCGGAGCTCGTCGTTCGTCGACCCCGCCGACTCGAGCGCGAGGACGCGGGGGGAGACGGCGGAGGAGAGCGGGAGGAGCATGCCGCCACGGTAGCGGCGGCTCCCGCGAGGCCGCTCCGAGCGCCGCTCGCGACGTCCCGCCCTTGTCCGGATCCTCCCGTTCGGAGCGGCCCTCCCTGTGCGAGTGCGACAAGAGGAGGCGTCCGCCCCGCCGGTAGGGTGAGCGGGTGACCGCGAACACCGAACGTCCCGCGCCCGATCTGTACACGACCGCGGGGAAGATCGCGGACCTCAGGAACCGCTACCACGAGGCCGTCACGGCCAGTGGCGAGGCGGCGATCGAGAAGCAGCACGCCAAGGGCAAGATGACCGCACGGGAGCGGATCGACACCCTCCTCGACCCGGGTTCGTTCGTCGAGCTGGACGAGTTCGTCCGCCACCGCACCCACGCCTTCGGCATGGAGAAGAAGCGACCCTACGGCGACGCCGTCGTCACCGGCACCGGCACCATCCACGGCCGCCAGGTCGCCGTGTACTCGCAGGACTTCACGATCTTCGGCGGCTCGCTCGGCGAGGTGGCCGGCGAGAAGATCATCAAGGTGATGGACCTCGCCCTGAAGACCGGCGTCCCGATCATCGGCATCCTCGACTCCGGCGGAGCACGGATCCAGGAGGGCGTGGTCGCCCTCGGCAAGTACGGCGAGATCTTCCGCCGCAACACCGCGGCGAGCGGCGTGATCCCCCAGATCTCGATCATCTGCGGCCCTGCCGCGGGAGGCGCGGTCTACTCCCCCGCCCTGACCGACTTCGTGATCATGGTCGACAAGACCAGCCAGATGTTCGTCACCGGGCCCGACGTGATCAAGACCGTCACCGGCGAGGACGTCGGCATGGAGGAGCTCGGCGGCGCGCTGACCCACAACAAGATCTCGGGCGTCTCGCACTACCTCGCGAGCGACGAGAACGACGCGCTCGACTACGCGCGGACGCTCCTCTCCTTCCTCCCGGACAACAACCTGTCGCCGGTACCCGTCTTCGAGACCGAGGTCGATCTCGAGACGACCGACGCGGACCGCTTCCTCGACACGGTCATCCCGGACAGCCCGAACCAGCCGTACGACATGCGCACCGTCATCGAGCACATCGTCGACGAGGGCGACTTCCTCGAGGTGCAGCCGCTGTTCGCGCCGAACATCATGATCGGCTTCGGCCGCGTCGAGGGCCGCTCCGTCGGCATCATCGCGAACCAGCCGAGCGCCATGGCGGGCACGCTGAACATCGAGGCGGGCGAGAAGGCGTCCCGCTTCGTCCGCTTCTGCGACGCGTTCTCGCTGCCGATCCTGACCCTGGTCGACGTCCCGGGCTACCTGCCCGGCACCGACCAGGAGTGGACCGGCGTCATCCGCCGCGGCGCGAAGCTGCTCTACGCCTACGCCGAGGCGACCGTGCCGCTGGTCACGGTCATCCTGCGCAAGGCCTACGGCGGCGCGTACATCGTGATGGGGTCCAAGCAGCTGGGAGCCGACATCAACCTCGCGTGGCCGACCGCCGAGATCGCCGTGATGGGCGGCCAGGGCGCGGTGAACATCCTCTACCGCAACGAGATCCGCAAGGCGGAGGAGGCCGGTGAGGACGTCGCAGCCGTCCGGACGCGCCTGGCGAACGAGTACACCTACAACGTCGCGAGCCCGTTCCTCGCGGCCGAGCGCGGCGAGCTCGACGGCGTGATCGAACCCTCGGCGACGCGTGTCTCCGTCATCAAGGCGCTGCGGGCGCTGCGCACCAAGCGCGCCAACCTGCCCGCGAAGAAGCACGGCAACATCCCGCTCTGACCCGGCCTGCTCGGACGCCGCGGCAGGAGACGGGAGACCGTCCGTGCCGCGGCGTTCCGCTGCGCCCACCTCCTCGCGGGGCGGAGGGGCGGAACGATCAGTCGGAGGAGCCGGGCCCGGTCCGTCGGGCAGCGGACTCCGCGGGAGCATCGGGCCGCACGACGGGAGCGTCCGGCTCCGCGGCCGAAGCGTCCGGCTTCCCTGTCGCGGAATCGGGCTCCGCTTCCCGGGCATCCGCCCTCGCAGCCGGAGCACCCGCCTTGACCGCAGGAGCACCCGCCTTCACCCCAGGACCGTCCGGCTCGGCTGTCGGAGCACCCGCCTTCGCCGCAGGAGCGCCTGCCCTGGCGGCCGGAGCATCCGGCTTCGCCGCGGACGCCTCGGACGGCTTCTCCTCCGGCTTCGCCCCGACCACCCGCGCGAACGCCAGCGCCTGCGCGGCGGAGAGGTCGGGCAGATAGGCGCGACCCAGCGCGGCTCCGATCCGGGGCAGCTGCAGCGCGTCGGCGTAGGTCATCCAGAGGCCCGCGTAGCGCGGGTGGAACTTGGCCTTGAAGCGGAACAGCGACGTGAAGCCGTAGGCCGGCTCGAGAGTCCGCGAGAGGAACTCGAGCAGGCGCGAGAGGACCGTCGGCTCCGGAGGCTCCTCCCCCTCCTCGACCGGTGCGGTGGCGAGCGGTGCGCCCGAGAGCGAGAGGAACTCGGCGCCCTCCTCCTTGACGCGCAGCGCCGCGGAGGCGATGAGGAACTCCATGATGCCGGGCATCGAGTCGTCGGAGCGGCGCATGAAGTCGAGGGTCCAGCCGACCACGCGCCCCTCCCGATGCACGGGCAGCCAGCTCGTCACCCCCTGCAGCACGCCGTCCGGTCCGACCGCGAGCAGGAGGGCGACGTCGGGATCGCGGACCTCGTCGATCCCACCGAGGGTGAAGCCCATCTCGGGCAGCGCCTTCTCGGCGACCCAGCGCTCCGACAGGTCGACGATCTGGTTGGCCATGCCGAGGGAGAGCTCGGGCCAGCTGGTCCACTGCGCCTCGATGCCCAGCTTGATGCCGCGCGTGAGCGGGTAGCGCACCTTCTGCCACCGCTTGCCGGTGAGCTCGAAGGAGGAGAGCTCGATGATCGTCTCCTCGCCGACCGAGAGGCGCGACCAGCCGAGCCGGTCGAAGACGGGGAGCAGCTCGTCGTGGATGCTGTAGAAGACGGGCGTCCAGCTGCGCTCGTCGCAGAAACGCACGAACTCGGCCACGACGTCCTCCCGCCGCTCGGGAGCGCAGGCCGGGTCGGAGAGGGTGATCGCCACGCCGCCGATCACCCGGTAGGCGACTCCGCCGGTCCCGTCGGCCGAGATCCAGTGCGCGTTGCCCTCCCAGGTCCCCTGATGGCCGAGGCTGCCGGCGCCGTGCAGGGACAGGAGCGCGCGGTACCGCGCCTCGTCGCCGCGGTTCCGCTGCACGTCGGTGGCCCGGAGCAGGGCGACCACCGCGACGACGACCACGAGCCAGAACACCGGGCCGACCCACTCGAAGACGATCCGCGCGACGGGCTCCCGCGGCACGGCGAGCAGTCCGGCGCCGCCGAGGAAGCTCACCGGGACGAAGCGCAGCAGCCCGTCCAGGAGGAGTCTCCCGAGGCCCAGGAGCGGCTCGAAGCTCGTGCGCACGCCGGCCGAGAGCGCCAGGTAGCCGCCGAGGGACACGACGAAGGCGATGGCGACGACCCGCGTCCAGAGCCTCGCGGCGGCACGGGGCGCGCGGATGCGGAAGTGCCTCCTCCCGAACACGAGCATCGCCACGACGGCCAGCGGCACCAGCACCGTCGTCGCCACCCAGAGCAGGTACTCGGCGTAGTACAGGAACTCGGGGTGACGGGCGGCGCGCTGGAGGGAGAAGACCTCCAGGATCGCGATCGCGATGTTCACCCCGACCGCCAGCAGCAGGCCCAAGCGGCGCCCGGAGCGCAGGCCGTAGGCGGCGACGAGCAGGAGGAGGAGCGGGACGAACGTCAGCAGGATCGGCCCGGGGGCGACCAGGCTCAGCTTCACGTGGTGCGCGCAGTGCCGGAGGGCGCGGCTGCACGGGTCCTCGAGGTCCGTCGTCCCCGTGAAGGCGCTCTGCAGCAGTCGGCCGAGGAACGAGAACGGACCGTAGCCCGAGTCCGAGAGGACGGCGACGAGCGGACCGATCGCGGTGACGACGACGACCGCCGCCAGCAGCCCCCGGGACTCGCGGTGCGAGCTCGGCGCCGGACGCTGCGGACGCAGCCCCGCCGCTCCCCGCGCGAGCACCGCGCCGAGCACGAGCCCCGCGCCGCCCGCGAGGAGCCGGTACGCGTCGGCGGAGTCGCCCGCGTAGAGAACGAACATCAGCACGACGGCGAAGACGGTCACCCGGAGCCTGCGACGCCACAGAGCGCCCATGAAGGCGGTCGAGCCGATGAGGGCGCCGACCGCGCCGATCAGCGGGTCGAAGGTGTGGTCGCCGACGGTGTCGCCCGCCCACCACTCCCCGACGAGAGCGCCGATCGACTGCACGGAGGACCCGACGACGATCCCGACGGCGCCGGTCACGAGGAAGGCGAGGAGGGTGCGGGCCGAGCCGAGGCGGCGCTCCGCGGCGAGGAGCATCGGGAGCACCAGCACGACGTCCAGGAGCAGCTGCAGCGGGTCCGCCGCGATCAGGAGGGCGGTCACGGCCGTCCACGGACGGCCGTCGAGGGTCGTCATCGGGCCCGCCGCCCACCAGGCCGTCGTCTCGGCTCCCGCGGGGGCGACGAGCGTCCCCGTGATCGCGCTCGCGGCCAGGAGGACCAGGACGACCGAGACGGCCGCCGGCGACCTCCGGACCAGCAGACGCAGGGGGCGCAGCGCCGCGGCACCGCTCCTCGGGAACCACGTCGGCATGCGGGGACGCTCCTGTTCGCAACGGACGGACGACGCTCCGGCGGCATCCGGCGTCAGCATAGCCATGCCCCGCCGACCGGCGCCGTGAACGGCATGCGATAGCGTCGCGGGATGACCGCCTCCGACTCCGCACCCGCCGTCGTCATCTCCACCCCCGGCCTCGACGCCGCCGAGATCGCCGCCGTCACGGCCGTCGTCACCGCACTGACCTCTCGCACCGAGGCCGAGCCGGAGACCCCGCAGGAGCTCAGCGGGGGCTGGAACGACCGCGCCGCGGCGGTCCGCGGGCCGCTGCGGCCGGCACCCGGAGCGTGGCGCTCCTTCTCCGGCTGAGCGGACTCGCAGACGCAGCCCGTCGGGGAACGAGCGATCCGCGACGCGGAACGTGAAATTTGTCCCCCGATTAGTCCCCTAAAGTGCTGACTATGCGCCTCCTGGCGGAGCGAGCACACTAGTGGACGTACGGTGCTCCTCCTTCGGAAGGGGCACCGCCAATCACTCGCCGACCAGGGTAAGCAGGCGGGTGTGTTGGGGGCGAGTGAGGGTAATATTCGGGTTGTTACCCTCACTCGGGGTTTGACGGCGGGCCGGGCCCCCTCTTCGGAGGAGTGGACGGCCCGCCGCACTCCGTTAACGGGCTCTTCTCATCACGCGCTGTGCGCTCGACGGGCCCTGCTCGTGAAAGCTCTGCTCACCATCGTGCCGCGCCGACGATCGGTCCGCTCCGAGAGACCGGGCGCGCCGAGACTTGAGCCGTGCTGAGAGCCGGAGCGTACCGCCCGCGGCACCGATCCGACATCCGCACGCCCTCCGGGGGGGGTCGCCGCCGGTCGCTGCGCAGGCGGACGGCCGCGCCGTCCCGCGCGCTCTCCGCCGCTCAGACGTCCCGTCCGCCGACGCCGTCGCGCCGGATCTCGACCCAGGCGTCGACCTCGTCCCCCGCGTCGTCGGAGCCGAGGGCGCCCGCGCTGCCGTCGCCGGCCGTCCGCAGGCCCACGACCGTGACGGCTGACGCCGAGTCGGCCGACGCGGTGCGCACCACCACGCGGTCGACCTCCTCGCGGATCCCGCTCAGAGCCTGGGCGAGCTCCCCCAGCACCCGTCGGCTCTCGCCCTCGGAGGTGCGGTCGAGGCCGCCGTCGTCGAGCACCGAGACGGTCACCCCCCGCCGCCGCGCGTCGAGCACGAGACGCCGCACCTCGTCGTCCAGCAGCCGCCGGCCGCGGATCTCGTCGCGCACGGCCGCCTCGAGCAGCCGGCACTCGCGCCGCTCCTCGTCGGTGAGGCCCGGTCCCGGCTCGGCGATGCGCAGCAGCATGTCGGCGGCGAGGGCACGGGTCTGCTCCAGCCGGACCTCGCGCTCCGTGAGGTGCGCCTCCTCCGCGGCCCGCCACGACGCGGCCGCGCGCTCGGCCGCCTCGAGCACGCGCGCCTCGGAGCCCGCGCGCCCGAGCTCGACGATGAGCAGCTGCGCGATCGCGACCCAGGCGATCCCCCCGACGACGCCGAGAGTGGCCAGCGCGGCCGGGCCGGCCCAGAACACGGTGTGCACGATCAGGAAGCCGACGCCGACCCAGGCGCAGGCCGCGCGCCGGCGGGCGCACACGATCGTCATGAGGGTGCCGACCGCGGCGATGTACCAGGTGGAGTAGCCGTTGGAGGCACCCGGATCGAGCGAGGGCGCGACCAGCAGCGGCAGAGCGACGGCGACCGCGGTCATCCCGACCGCGACGGGCAGGGCGAGCCGGGTCGTCGCTCCCGGCCAGAGGGCGACGACGGTCGCCGCGACGTACAGCGCGACCGCGACGAGGTCGGCCGGCGTGGCCGGGGAGATGCGGAAGGAGAAGAAGGCGAGCACCACGTGGTACAGCGAGAAGCCGGCGCCGAGCGCGTGGAGCAGGGGGCGCGGGTAGGCGATCACGGCCCTCCTCCCGCGTCCGCCCGCCAGGAGAGGACGACACGGGTGCCCTCGCCCGGAGTCGAGTCGACCCGCGCCGATCCCCGCGCGTTGTGCACCCGCTCGAGGATGGAGAGCCGGATGCCCAGCCGCTCGCGCGGGACGTCGGCGAGCCGGAAGCCGCGGCCGTCGTCCTCCACCACGACCTCCACCGCGCCGTCGCCCAGCAGCCCGTGCACGGCGCGGTGGACGCTGCCGCTCGGACCCGCGTGCTGAACGCTGTTGGCGAGCGCCTGCCAGACCGCGCCGAGCAGCGCCTCGGCCACCGGGCGCGGCAGCGTCGTCGCGCGCGGATCCACTCCGTCGGCCGTCGCGACTGCGATCTCGGTCCCGAAGGTGGACGCCGCGTGGGCGAGCTGGCGCTGCAGGAGCTCGAGCGGGACCAGCCCCTCGGGTGGCTCCGGCTCGTGGTCGGGCAGCAGCACGGCGAGGGTGCGCTGCGCCATCGAGGAGACCAGCGCACGCTCGGCCGGCGACTCGGCGGAGGCGGCGGAGAGCAGCGTCGCGAGCACGTTGTCGTGCACCAGGGCGTCGACCTCGACCCGCTCCACCTCGCCGGCGTGCTGGCGCATCGCCGCCTCGTACTGCTCCATGGCCGTCGTCTGCGCGCGATCGATCTGGTCGGCCGACTGCCGGAGCACGGTGATCAGCACCAGCATCACGAAGCCGACGATGCCCACGTAGGCGGCGTCGAGGATCGCGCGGGTCGGCTCCGCCCCGCCGCCGGAGGGGAGGACGCGCAGCAGCCCGAACAGCACGGTCGTCACCGACACGTACGCGATCGCGATCCGGAGGGGAGCCGCGATCGTGCAGAAGGCGGTGCCGATGGTCAGCAGGTACCAGATCCACGGGGTCTCGCGGTTCGCGCCCCCGGTGGCGACGGCGGCCGGCCAGGTCAGGAGGGCCACGAGGACACCGACCGCGACCAGGACCGCCGTGATCCGCGTGCCGCGCCGCAGCACGGCGGTGACCACGGCGGCGGTGAGCGATCCGAAGACCAGCACCAGCACCGGCCAGGCCACCTCGGGGCGCAGCAGGGGCAGCTGGGCGAGGATCGGCGGGACGGTCTGCACGCCGAAGCCGAAGCCGAAGAACGACACGACCGTGCTGATGATCCGGTCGATCCGCTCGCGCCCGGCGTTGCGGCGGGCGATCGGCGCCTCAGCGCCCGCCATCGCCGTCGTCCGGGTCGATGCCCGGCAGGATGCCGTCCTCCACCGCGCGCCGCAGCAGATCGACCTTCGTCGGGGCGGGACGGCCGATCTCGACGTATTTGTCGCGGATCCGGTCGAGGTACTCCTTCGCCGTCGACACCGAGATCTGCAGCCGCTCGGCCACCAGCTTCAGCGGCAGCCCCGAGGCGTAGAGGTGCAGGACGTCGCGCTCGCGACGACCGAGCACGGCCCGCGCGAAGTCGTCGTCGGCGTCGATGGCCGAGGCCCACTCCAGATTGTTGAGGACCTCGCCGCGGGCGACCGTGCGGATCGCGGCGACGACCGTCGACATGGGCGAGGACTTCGGGATGACGCCGGCCGCTCCCGCGGCGAGCGCCTCCCGCACGGCCACGACGCGGTCGGCGATGCTGTGGACGAGGACGGCGGAGCCGCGCACCTGCCCCCACTTGACGTTGCTGGTGATGCTCGAGCCGTCGTTCAGGGACAGGTCGAGGACGAGCACCTCGATCTCGGCGCCGCCGATCGTGCTCTCGAGGGCCTGGACGGTCTCGGCGGCGGCGACCACCTGCATCCCCGCGCTCTCGACGGCGGCGGCCACGCCCAGGCGCACCGACTCGTGGTCGTCCACGATCGCCACGCGCACGCGCGGGGCCTCGGCTGCGTCGACGTGGGGCTCCATCCCGCCCATGGTACGCAGGCGCGGGCCCGCGGTCAGTCCTCTCGGCGGACCAGTCGCGCAACGGCCTCCACGTGGGAGGTGTGCGGGAAGAGGTCGAAGCCCTCGAGGCGCTCGAGCTCGTAGCCGGCCCCGGTCAGGGCGCCCACGTCGCGGGCGAGCGCGACCGGGTCGCAGGCGACGTAGACGAGCTGCGCCGGCCGCAGCTCCGCCAGAGCGTCGGTGACCGCTCGGCCGGCGCCCGAGCGCGGCGGGTCGAGGACCACGGTCGCCGCGCGCCACCGCGCCCGCTCGCGCGCATCGGCCTGGGCGACGACGTCGCGGAGGTAGCGGTCGACGCGGGCGGTCACCGCGCGGGCGCCGACCTGGTCGGCCAGGTTCTCGAGCGCGTGTTCGGTGGCGCGGGAGTCGCTCTCGACGCTGGTCACGCGCACTCCGGCGCCGAGGCGGTCGGCCAGCGCCGCGGCGAGCAGGCCCACCCCGCCGTAGAGGTCGTGGTTGGCGGCCGACGGGTCCGCCGCGTCCGCGTCGACGGCGGCCTGCACGGCCTCGAAGAGCGCGGCGGCGGCTCCGCGGTGCACCTGCCAGAAGCCGGTGCGGTCGACCCGGAAGGTGCGGTCGGCGACGAATTCGCTCACCACCGTGCGGTCGCGGCGGGCGCGCTTGTCGGAGGGGTCGTGCACGAGCACCGCGGCTCCCTCGGACCCGGCCGCGTCGACGAGGTCGACCACCGAGCCGGGAGCGAGGCGCTCGCCGAGCGGTGCGGCCAGGGAGGAATCGGCGGTCGCGAGGGGCAGCGACTCCACGGTGACGACGTGGTGGCTGCGTGCCGCGTAGGGGCCGACCCGTCCGTCGTCGTCGACGTGGAGGCGGTTCCGCGTGCGCCAGCCGAGGCCGCCGGACGCGTCGTCCCCGCCGATCGGCGCGACCTCCACCTCGATCTCGCGACGGGCGAAGCGGGAGAAGGAGTCGACGAGCACGAGGCGCTTCAGCTCGCGCTGGTAGGCCAGGTCGGCGTGGCCGAGCTCGGCGCCGCCGACGCGCTCCTCCGGGCGGCGGTCGAGGGCGGCCTCGGGCCAGACGTGCTCCACCCGGTGCTCGGACGCCTCGAGCACCTCGAGCGCCTCGGCACGCCAGAAGCTGTCGTGCCGGACCTCGCTGATCCGCGCCCGCACGCGCTCGCCGGGGAGGACGTCCGGGACGAAGACGACGCGGCCCTCGTGCCGGGCGACGAACACGCCGCCGTGGGCGACGTTGCTAATGTCGAGCTCGATCTCGGTCCCGAGTGCGTCGTCGGCCCCGTCGGGGCGGGCGGATGCTCGGGACGGGGTCTGTGCCATCCGTCGAGCATCCCACAGCGTGGGCCCGGCCGCAGGGAGCCCTCGTGCGCCTCTACCTCGCCTCCACCTCCCCCGCGCGCCTCGCGCTGCTGCGGGCCTCCGGGATCGAGCCCGTCGTCGTCCCCTCCGAGGTGGACGAGCCCGCGGCCGTCGCCCGGGCCGAGCAGGAGCGGGGCGCGGCGCTGGACGCGGACGCCACCGTCTCGCTGCTCGCCCGCGCCAAGGCGCACGCCGTCCTGCGCCCGGACATCGACGGTCTGGTGCTCGGCGGCGACTCCGCGTTTGTCCTCGACGGGGTCGTCCACGGCAAGCCGCACGAGCCGGAGCGGGCGCGGGAGCGCTGGCGCGCCCAGCGCGGTCGCACCGGCCGCCTCCACTCCGGCCACTGGCTCGTCGACCACCGCGGCGGGAGGATCGTCGCCGAGGCCGGAGCGGTCACCTCCGCCGCCGTCACGTTCGCCGACGACATCGACGACGCCGAGATCGACGCCTACGTCGCCACCGGCGAGCCCCTCGAGGTGGCCGGCGCCTTCACCATCGACGGCCGCGGCGCCGGCTTCATCACCGCGATCGAGGGCGACCCCTCGACGGTGATCGGGATGTCGGTGCCGACCCTCCGCACTCTGGTGCGGAGCCTCGGCGTCGACTGGACCGCGCTCTGGAACCGCTGAGGCCCGTCCCGCCCTTGTGAGGAACCGACGAAGGCCCTCCGCTTCTTTGTGGTGAGCCGCGCCGGGCCGGGCGGAGCCGCCCCCTAGGGTTGGGGACCATGCCGAAGATTACGAAGGTGCTCGTCGCCAACCGGGGCGAGATCGCCGTCCGAGTCATCCGCGCCGCCCGCGACAGCGGGATCGCCTCCGTGGCCGTCTACGCCGACCAGGACCGCGACGCCGTGCACAGCCGCCTCGCCGACGAGGCCTACGCCCTCGGCGGGACGACCAGCGCCGAGACCTACCTCGTCATCGACAAGCTGCTCTCGGTGGCCCGCCGCTCCGGTGCCGACGCCGTGCACCCCGGCTACGGCTTCCTCGCCGAGAACGCCGACTTCGCCCGCGCCGTCATCGACGCCGGCCTGATCTGGATCGGCCCCGGCCCCGAGGCCATCGAGCGCCTCGGCGACAAGGTCTCGGCCCGCCACGTCGCCGAGAAGGTCGGCGCGCCGCTGGCCCCGGGAACCCTCAACCCCGTCTCCGGCGCCGCCGAGGTGCTCGAGTTCGTGGACCAGTACGGCCTCCCCGTCGCGATCAAGGCGGCCTTCGGCGGCGGCGGTCGCGGCCTCAAGGTCGCCCGCGAGCGCGACGAGGTCGAGGAGCTGTTCGCCTCCGCCACGCGCGAGGCCGTCGCCGCCTTCGGCCGCGGCGAGTGCTTCGTCGAGAAGTACCTCGACCAGCCGCGCCACGTCGAGACCCAGTGCCTGGCCGACGCGCACGGCAACGTCGTCGTGGTCTCCACCCGCGACTGCTCCCTCCAGCGCCGCCACCAGAAGCTCGTCGAGGAGGCGCCCGCGCCGTTCCTGACGGATGCGCAGAACACCGAGCTCTACCGCGCCTCGAAGGCGATCCTGCAGGAGGTCGGCTACCTCGGCGCCGGGACCTGCGAGTTCCTGATCGGCAAGGACGGCACGGTGTCCTTCCTCGAGGTGAACACCCGCCTCCAGGTCGAGCACCCCGTGTCGGAGGAGATCACCGGCATCGACCTCGTGCGCGAGCAGTTCCGCCTCGCCGAGGGCGGCGTGCTCGACTACGACGACCCGGAGCCCCGCGGCCACTCCTTCGAGTTCCGCATCAACGGCGAGGACGCGGGCCGCGGCTTCCTCCCCGCTCCGGGCCCGGTGCACGTCTTCAAGGCCCCCGGCGGACCCGGCGTCCGCGTCGACTCCGGCGTCGTCGCCGGCGACGTGATCTCCGGCTCCTTCGACTCGCTCCTCGCGAAGCTGATCGTCACCGGCGACAGCCGCGAGCAGGCGCTGGAGCGCTCGCGCCGCGCCCTCGCCGAGTTCGAGGTCACCGGACTGCCGACAGTCCTCCCCTTCCACCGCGCGATCGTCGAGGACCCGGCCTTCGCCCCCGAGGGCGGCGCGCCCTTCACGATCTACACCCGCTGGATCGAGACCGAGTTCGAGAACACGATCCCGGCCTGGAGCGGCGAGCCCGGAGCGACCGACGAGCCGGCGGCCCGCCGGAACGTGGTCGTCGAGGTCGACGGGCGCCGCGTCGAGGTCACTCTCCCCGGCGACCTGGTCGGCTCGGGACCCGCCCGCGGGGCCGCTGCCGCCTCCCCGAAGCGCCGCGGCTCCTCCTCCGTCAGCACCGTCACGGGCGACTCCGTCGCCTCGCCCATGCAGGCCACCATCGTCAAGGTCGCCGTCGCCGAGGGCGACACGGTCGTCACCGGCGACCTGGTCGTCGTCCTCGAGGCGATGAAGATGGAGCAGCCGCTCACCGCCCACAAGGACGGCGTCGTGAAGGGCCTCGACGCGACGGCCGGAGCGACCGTCCCCGCGGGACACGTGCTCCTCCAGATCGTCTGAGCCCGTTCCGGGCCGCTCCCCGCGCGGCCCGGCGCGGTCGGCTCCTCGACGTGAGTGGTACCGCCGAGCGGGTCGCGTCGCGCTGCCGTCAATCGCTTCGCACGCGATTCCCGGTCGTGCGCTCTGCCGATGAAGGGCCGCACCCCGCGCGGCCCGGCGGAGTGGCGCGTCAGGTGACGATGTGCATGGCGCGCGCGGCGTCCGAGATCGAGCCGGTGAGGCTCGGGTAGACGGTGAAGGCCCGCGCGACCTGGTCGACGGTCAGGCGGTGCTCCACGGCGAGGGCGAGCGGGAAGATCAGCTCGCTCGCCTTCGGAGCGACGATGACGCCTCCGATGACGGTGCCGGAGCCGGTGCGCGCGAACAGCTTGACGAAGCCGTCGCGGATGCCCATCATCTTCGCCCGCGGGTTCGCGGCGAGCGGGAGCTTGTAGATCTCGCCCTGCGCGATGCCCTCCTCGATCTCGCGCTGGCTCCACCCGACGGTCGCGATCTCGGGCTGCGTGAAGATGTTCGCCGCGACGTTGCGCACCTCGGTCGGGTTCACGGCGTCGCCCATCGCGTGGAACACGCCGGTGCGGCCCTGCATGGCGGCGACGGAGGCGAGCGGGAGGAACGTGGTGCAGTCCCCGGCCGCGTAGATCGAGGGGACGCTGGTGCGGGCGACGCGGTTGACGCGGATGTGCCCCGACTCCGTCAGCTGCACCCCCGCGTCCTCGAGGCCGATGCCCGCCGTGTTCGGCACGGAGCCGACGGCCATCAGGCAGTGCGAGCCCTCGACGACACGTCCGTCCGAGAGCACGGCCTGCACGCCCTTCTCGGTCCGCTCGACGCGGTCGGCGCGCGACTTCGAGAGCACGACCATGCCGTTGCGCTTGAAGACGTTCTCGATCACGGCGGCCGCGTCGGCGTCCTCGCCGGGCAGCACCTGGTCGCGGGAGGAGATGAGGGTCACGCGGGCGCCGAGCGCACGGTAGGCGGAGGCGAACTCCGCGCCGGTCACGCCGGAGCCCACCACGATCAGGTGCTCGGGGACGGACTTGAGGTTGTAGAGCTGGGTCCAGCTGAGGATGCGCTCGCCGTCGGGAGCCGCGGTCGGGAGCACACGGGGGCTGGCGCCCACCGAGACCACGATCGTGTCCGCCTCGATGCGGTCGAAGTCCATGCCCTCGCCGCCGGCCGCCGTGGAGACGATCAAGGCGTTCGAGCCGTCCAGGCGCCCGTCCCCCTGGACGATGCGCACGCCGTGGTGCACCAGGTTCGCGCGCATGTCCTCGGACTGCTGGCGCGCGAGCCCGAGCAGGCGCTTGTTCACCGTCGCCAGGTTGACCGCCACGTCCGGGCGCACCGGCTTGTTCTGCTCCGAGCGGGTGAAGAACTGCACGCCCAGGTCGGCGGCCTCGCCGATGGCGTTGGTGGCCTCCGCCGTCGCGATGAGCGACTTCGACGGGACGACGTCGGTGATGACGGCCGAGCCGCCCACTCCGACCCGCTCGACCAGGGTGACCTCAGCGCCGAGCTGCGCTCCCGCGATGGCGGCTTCGTAGCCGCCCGGCCCCCCTCCGAGTACAGCGATCCTCTGCGCGCGCTCGAACTCGTAAGCCATGCTTCCCATTGTCCTCTCTCACTGAGTGTTCGCCCAATCGCGGGGTGTCGGATCGGCCGCGGGAGTCGCCCTCCGCCGCCGCGCAGCCCGTCGGTAGGGTGGGAGGATGTCCGACCAGACCCTGCACCCGCTCGACGCCCCCGACGCCGATCCCTTCGAGATCGCGGCCCGCGCGGCCGCTCAGATCGCCGAGGCGACAGGGGTCGAGAAGCACGACATCGCCCTCACCCTCGGCAGCGGCTGGGGCAAGGCCGCCGACGCGATCGGCGAGACGACCGCGACGGTGGAGGCCACCGAGATCCTCGGCTTCTCCAAGCCGGCCGTGCACGGGCACGGCGGCACCCTGCGCTCCGTCCTGCTCCCCACCGGCAGGCGCGCGCTGATCATCGGCGCCCGCACCCACTACTACGAGGGCTACGGCGTGCGCCGCGTCGCGCACAGCGTCCGCACCGCCGCCGCGACGGGCGCGACGGTGATGATCCTCACCAACGGCGCGGGCGGCATCAAGGAGCACTGGACGCCCGGGACCCCCGTGCTGATCAGCGACCACATCAACCTCACCGCCGACTCGCCGCTCGAGGGCGCGACCTTCGTCGACCTCACCGACCTCTACTCCTCGCGCCTGCGCGACCTCGCCCGCGGGACGCGTCCTGAGCTGGACGAGGGCGTGTACGTGCAGTTCCGCGGGCCGCACTACGAGAGCCCGGCCGAGGTGCAGATGGCGAAGATCATCGGCGGCCACATCGTCGGCATGTCGACCGCCCTCGAGGCCATCGCCGCGCGCGAGGCGGGCATGGAGGTGCTGGGCATGTCGCTCATCACGAACCTCGCCGCCGGCATCCAGAAGACCCCCCTCAGCCACGAGGAGGTGCTCGAGGCCGGCCGCGACGCCGAGGACGACCTCGCCCGCCTGCTCGCCGGGATCACGGGCGCCCTGTGAGCGCCGACGTCCGGGAGCTCGCCGAGGCCTGGCTCGCCCAGGACCCCGACCCGGAGACGCGGGAGGAGCTGGTCGGCCTGCTGACCGCCTCCGACTCGGGCGACGCCTCCGCCCGCGCCGAGCTCGAGGACCGCTTCGGCGCCCGCCTGGCGTTCGGCACCGCGGGCCTGCGCGGCGCCATCGCGGCGGGATCCAACCGGATGAACCGCGTGCTGGTCTCGCAGGCCGCCGTCGGCCTGGCCGACTTCCTGCTGGCGCAGGGCGTCCAGCGGCCCGTGGTCGTGATCGGCTACGACGGCCGGAAGAACTCGCGCGTCTTCGCGGAGGACTCCGCCGCGCTGATGGCGGGCGCCGGCGTGGACGCGGTGCTGCTGCCCCGGCTCCTGCCCACCCCCGTGCTGGCCTTCGCCGTGCGCCACCTCGGCGCCGACGCCGGAGTGATGGTCACGGCGAGCCACAACCCGCCGCAGGACAACGGCTACAAGGTGTACCTCGGCGGCGCCGACGAGGGCTCGCAGATCGTGCCGCCGGTCGACTCCGAGATCGCCGAGCGGATCCTCGCGGTCGCGCGGGACCGGCGCGTTCCGGAGCTGCCGCGCGGCGAGTACCGGCTCGCGGACGAGTCCGTGGTCGCCGCCTACATCGAGGCGACGGCCGCCGTCGGCCGCCAGTCCGCTCCGCTGCGCATCGTCTACACGGCGATGCACGGGGTCGGCTGGGAGACGGCGCACCGGGTGCTCTCCGCGGCGGGATTCGACGAGCCGGCCGTCGTGGTCGAGCAGATCGAGCCCGACGCGGCGTTCCCCACGGTCGCGTTCCCCAACCCGGAGGAGGCGGGCGCCCTCGACCTCGCTTTCTCGACCGCGCGCTCCGGTCGCGCGCAGCTGATCGTGGCCAACGACCCGGACGCCGACCGCTTCGCCGCCGCCGTGCCCGACGCCTCCGCCCCGGAGGGCTTCCGGCGCCTCACCGGCAACGAGGTCGGAGCGCTGCTCGGCTGGCGCGCCGCCGAGCAGGCCCGCCGCGAGGGCCGCACCGGAGGAGCGCTCGCCTGCTCGATCGTCTCCTCCCCCGCCCTCGGTGCCGTGGCGGCCGACTACGGCCTCGACTTCGCCGAGACGCTCACGGGCTTTAAGTGGATCTCGCGCGTCCCCGACCTCGTCTTCGGCTACGAGGAGGCGCTCGGCTACCTGGTGAACCCCGGGACGGTCCGCGACAAGGACGGCGTCTCGGCCGCGCTCGCCTTCCTCTCCCTCGCGAGCGCGCTCGCCGCCGAGGAGCGCACGATCGACGACGAGCTGGAGTCGTTCGCCGAGCGGTTCGGGCTCTTCGGATCGGAGCAGATCTCGCTCCGCGTCACCGACCTCTCCGAGATCGGCCGGATCATGGCCGGACTGCGCGCGACGCCTCCGACCGCGATCGGCGGGCTCGCCGTCGAGCGGAGCGAGGACCTGCTCGCCGAGGGCGGCGCGCTGCCCCCGACCGACGCGCTCCGCTTCTCCCTGGACGGTGCCCGTCTCATCGCGCGCCCGAGCGGCACGGAGCCGAAGGTCAAGCTCTACCTCGACGCCTGGTCGCACGACTCCGACGCCGACGCCCGCCGGTCGGCCGTCTCGTCCCGCCTCGCCGCCCTGCGCACCGGCGCCGCGGAGCTCCTCGCGTAGGTCCCCCTCCGGTCAGCGGGGCGCGCGGACACCGATCCGCTCGCCCCGCTTCCAGAGCCACTCCACCGGACCGAGCTCGAACCGGCGCAGCCACAGGTGCGCCGCGAGCACGACGACCGCCGCGATGAGCAGGAACGCTCCGACGGTCGCCGGGACGCGCCACTGCGCGGCGGTCACCGCCAGCCCGAGTCCCCAGCCGTAGAAGAGGGCGCCGCCGAGCAGGTTCTGCAGGAGGTAGGCGCTCAGGGCGACCCGGCCGACCTCCCGCGCCCGGCGTGCCGCCCAGCCCTCGGCGCCCCGGCGGAGGCAGGCCTCGGCGAGGGCCGCGAGCAGGCCGAGCCCGACCAGGGGCGCGACGAGGTAGCGCTCGGCGAGCAGACCGGCGGCGCTCCCCCCGACGCCCAGCGCGAGGTCGACGGGGAGGGCGAGGGCGCCGAGGACCATCATGCGACGGCGGAGTGACGCGCCCTCGGCGGCGAGGACCCCCGCCCGATGGAGGCGCGCGCCGAGGAGGAACATCGCGAGGCTGAGGAGCCCGATGAGCACCGGCTCCGCACGGAAGACGCCCGCGTTCTGCAACCGGATGGCGGCGAGTCCGAGGAACGACGCGTCCGCGTAGGGGCTCCGGCCGGTCGGCCCCTGTCCGGCACCGTCCGGGCTCGCCGCCACGAGCGCCACGAGCGCCGAGATCAGGACGACGTGCAGAGCGCCGCAGACGAGGATCACGCGGCGCTGCGTCGTCGGCCGGGTGAGCAGCAGCCAGGCGACGACCGCTCCGGTGACGGCGTATCCCATGAGGACGTCGAACTCCGCGATCAGCACGTAGTTGACCGCGCCGTCCAGGAGGAGGAGCGTCGCGCGCCAGAGGTAGCGGCCCGGCCAGCGCGTCCCGCGCCGGACCGCGGAGGCGTGCTGGATCGCGAGGCCCACCCCGAAGGCGAGGGAGAGGAGGGCGAGGAACTTGCCCTGCGCCAGCGCCATCAGCAGGAGCTGCGCAGTCCCGGCGGAGGAGGAGGTCTCCGGCGTCACCGGGACGGAGAGCAGTCCGAGCATCCCCCAGGGGTGGGAGAAGATCCAGATGTTCGTGCCGAGGGTCCCGATGATCGCGACACCGCGGACGACGTCCAGGGTCGCGATGCGGCGGCCGGCTCCGGCACGGGGTGGCAATACGGTCGTATTGGTCATGTCCGAGAGCGTAGCCTGCTCGAGCAGTCGAACGAGAGGGACGCCATGCCGGATCGGCGCGAGAGCAGGAGCGACATCCTCTCGGCGGTCGTCGCCGTCCTCTCGGCCCGCGGGGCGGAGCACCTCAGCATCCGTACCGTCGCGGCCGAGGCCGGCGTCTCAGTGGGGGCCGTCCAGCACCACTTCCCGACGAAGCAGGCGCTGCTGGCCGGCGCGATGGCCCGGGTCGAGGAGCGCTTCCGCGAGCGGATGCGGAGCCGCCTGGAGGCCGAACCCTCGGCCGAGGTGCGGCTGCGCGTCTTCTGCGACGAGATCGCGTGCGTCGCGGACGAGGACGTCCCCGACGCGATCGTGTGGACCGCCTTCGCCTCCCGCGCCGGCACCGATCCGGAGATCCGCGCGATCCACACCGCCGGCTGGTCGCGCACGGAGGACGTCGTCCTGGAGCTGCTGCGCGCCGCGCATCCCGCGGCGTCGTTCGGCGCCGACGACGCGGCGCTTCTCCTCGCAGTCCTCGACGGCATCGCGGTCTCCCGCGCGGCCGAGCGGCCCGCCCGCCTCTCCCC
>NZ_PSVB01000019.1:0-65703 GCF_002932165.1 Rathayibacter sp. AY1F8 | reverse complement strand
GCGGGGAGGGATCGGGCCGTGGACTGAGCGGCCGGCGGGTTCTCGGCTCGGCCGTTCGTCGTGCTCGGCTCATCCCGACCGCTGCCGCGCAGGATCCCGCCGATCACGCCCCGTTCGGGCCTCCTGGCCCGACCTGCCGCCGCCTAGGCTTGCGCGGAGGAGGCGACATGGAGCCGAAGGTCCCGCGCGACGAGGACCCCTCGAGCGGGCCGGCGCAGCCGCGTCCGGGGGACGGGCCGACGCCGTCCGAGCAGGCGCTGCGCGCCATCCGCGATGTCGCGAACGGGGCGGACCCGACGAGCGAGGCGTTTCGGCTGTCGAACGACTTCACCGACCGGCAGGCCGAACGGCTCCGGAGCCTTCTCGCGCGCTTCCGCCGCGGGCGCTGACGGGCGCGAGGCTCCCTGCCTCCGCCAGTGCGCGACCGATCGCCGTGCGCCGGTCGCGCCGGTGATCGCCGAGGCGGCGCCCCGACCGCCCGGCGCCACCCCGAACGGCCGCTATCCGCGCCCTCGCAGGCCGCGGACTCACTCCGCCGGCCCGCTCCGCCGCCCCGCATCACCCCCGAATGGCCGCGATCCGCGCCCCTTCACGCCGCGGACGCCCCGCACGAGCCCGCTCCTCCGGCGCTCGGCTAGCCTCGGAGGCACCCGCGAGGAAGGCCTGCATGACCCACGACACCGCCTCGGCCGCCCCGACCCTCGAAGCCGTCGCCGCGCTGGCCGGAGTCTCCCGCGCGACGGTCAGCCGGGTCGTCAACGACTCCCCGCGCGTGAAGGATGGCGCCCGGACGGCCGTGCTCGCCGCGATCGAGCAGCTCGGCTACGTGCCCAACCGCGCCGCGCGCTCCCTCGCCAGCCGCCGCACGCAGACCGTCGCGCTCGTGGTGCCGGAGTCGGCGGCGAAGGTGTTCGCGGATCCGTTCCTCGCCTCGGTCGTGCAGGGCGCCGCGATGGCCTTCGCCGGCACCGAGTACACGCTCACCATCGTGATCGCGTCCGAGGCGGCTCCCGAGAAGACGCGGCGCTACCTGCTCGGCGGCAACGTCGACGGCGCGCTCGTCGTCTCGCACCACAGCGGCGACCACTCCTACGCGCAGCTCGGCGCCTCCCTCCCCGTGGTCTTCGGCGGGCGGCCGCTGACGGAGGAGGGCGGCAGCTACTTCGTCGACGTCGACAACACCGGAGCGGCGCGCACGGTCACCGAGCACCTCCTGGGCCTCGGCCGCACGGCCCCCGCGATGATCGCGAGCCGCCAGGACATGCCCGCCGCGATCGACCGCCTGTCCGGCTGGCGCTCGGCCGTCACCGCCGCGGGGCTCGACGACTCGCTCGTCGAGTACGGCGACTACTCGCCCGAGGACGGCGCGACCGCGATGCGCCGCCTGCTCGACTCCGGCCGGCCGATCGACGCGGTCTTCGCCTCCAACGACCAGATGGCGGCGGGTGCCCTGACGGCGCTGCGCGAGCGCGGCCTCACGGTGCCGGGCGACATCGCGCTCGCGGGATTCGACGGCGACTACTTCGCCGAGGCGAGCGAGCCGCGCCTCACCACGGTGCGCCAGCCCTCCACGGGCCTCGGCGAGGCGATGGCGGACGTGCTGGTGCGCCTCCTGGCCGGCGAGGAGGTGCAGCGCGTGACGCTGCTGCCGACCGAGCTGCTGGTGCGCGGCTCCACGGTCGCGGGCGCGTGACCCCGCGCTGAGTGCGCTGACCCGTTCGCTGAGTCGCCCGGATCGGCTCCCCGCTGCGGTGTGTCGCGAGCCGATCCGGGCGACTCAGCGCGGGACGGGCTCGTCGGGGATGTCGAGCAGGTGGAAGGGGCCCCGGGGGAGCGGTCCCGTGCTCCACAGCGCGACGACGGCCCAGCCGAGGTCGGCGTGGGCGACGGCGCCCTCGGGCACAGTCCGGGTGAAGAGCGCGTAGTCGATCCCGTCGAGGGGGAGGGGGCTCACGTCCCACGCGGGCCGGTCGGCGGCCAGCTCCTGAGCCCGCGCCTCCGCCGCCACCATCGCCGCTCGCGTCCGGTCCCCGGGCAGGCCGGCGGGGATCACCGAGAGGAGGAGCGAGCCGATCGCCAGCGCGGCCGTCGCGACCGGGTCGGTGACCACTCCGTGCACCGAGCCGCGCGGCCCGAGGCGGACACCGGTCAGCCGCAGCGTGCGGACCGAGTACGAGCCGCCGTCCCGCTCGGCGCGGACGGCGAGGTCGTCGACGGGCCCGTCGTCCGTCCGCCCGCTCCCGTCGACGGACCACGGATCGGAGACGGGGACCAGCGCGCGCACGCCCTCATCCGACCCCCTGCTGCGCGGCCGGTCAAGAGGCGCAGCTGGAATGCGGCCCCGGCAGGCCGGCCGGTCGGTGGGGACGCGTCAGGCTCGGAGCGCTCGCACGACCCGGCCGACGTGCCCCTCGACCCACGCGCCGGTGAAGGGGCCGCTCCGCAGGAGCCATCGGTGGAGGATCGGGCCGAGCAGGAGCTCCGCCGCGCCGGAGGGGTCGGCCGCTCCTCCACTCGCGAGACGCGCGGCGATCGCGCTCAGCTGGGGCTCGAGCAGCAGGGTGCGGTACTGCGCGGCGAGCTCGGTGTCGGTCTGGATCGCAGCGGTCACCGCGCGCAGGAGCGGCTCGGCCACTGGGTCGCTCAGCTCGGCGGCAGTGCCGGTGACCAGGAGGAGCAGGTCGGCGCGCAGATCTCCGGAGTCCGGGACGGCGACGGCCCCGTCAGGAGTCAGGCTCCGCGCGAGGAGCGCGTCGAAGAGGATCGCACCGGTGGAGGGCCAGCTGCGGTAGAGGGTCTGCTTCCCGACTCCGGCGCGGGCGGCGACGCCCTCCATCGTCAGGCGCGGAAGCCCCTCGGTCCCGACGAGGTCGAGCACGGCGGCGTGCACGCGCTGCCGTGTCCTGCTGGTGGCCATTCTCCGATCCTACTGCGAAACGAGACGGAGCGTCTTGTTCGGAGTAGCGTGCAGGCATGACCACTCGACAGACCTGGCTGATCACCGGAGCCTCCCGCGGGCTGGGGCGTGCGCTCGTCCTCGCGGCGCTCGCCGAGGGCCACTGCGTCCTGGCCGCGGTCCGGGGCGCGCACTCCCTGCCCGAGCACGAGCGGCTGCAGGTCCACCGGCTCGACGTCGCGGACTCCTCCGCAGCCGCCGGCGCCGTCGACGCGGCCACGGCGATCGAGGGGCGCCTCGACGTCCTCGTCGACAACGCGGGCTACGGGCTCATCGGCACGGCGGAGGAGGTGGGCGAGGACGAGGTGAGGGAGCTGCTGGACGTCGACCTGCTCGGTCCGCTCTGGCTCTGCCGGGCCGCGCTGCCTGTGATGCGGCGGCAGGGGTCCGGACACATCGTGCAGATCTCGACCGTCGGCGCGGTGGGGACGATGCCGACGCTCGGGGTCTACAACGCGGCAAAATGGGGCCTCGAGGGCTGGACGGAGGCGATGGCCGCAGAGGTCGCCCCCTTCGGCGTCCGCGTGACGCTCGTGCAGCCCGGGGAGATCGCCACCGACTGGGCCGGCGGCAGCATGCGATTCGCGGCGCCGATGCCGGAGTACGACGACCTGCGGCGGAAGGTCTTCGGAGCGGCCGAGGTCCCCTGGCCGACCGACGGTCCGCCGGGAGGCACGCCTCCGGCCGTGGTGGCGGCCGAGATCCTCGCGCACGTCGCTGATCGGAGCGACGCCCGGTTCCGTCTGCTCGTGGGCGACGACGCTCCCGGTCAGGTGCGCGCCGCGCTCGAGAAGCGCCTCGCGGACTACGCCCTCGACCCGCGCTGGGCTGCGTCCGCGCTCTGAGGGACGGCCGCTGAGGTGCCCGGATCGGCTGGCCGCTCCGGCGTGTCGTGAGCAGATCCGGGCAACTCAGTGCGGAGGAGGCGCGGAAGTGCTGAGACGTGAAGGCCCGCAGGCGCGGCTCAGAACTCCTCGTAGTTGTAGGGCTCCGGGTCCTCGTCGATCACGGGGCGCGCGATCGTGGCGCGGTTGCTCTTGATGCGGGAGCGGATGTCCTCGACGGCGGCCTCGACGGCGCCGGTGGTCGACTCCTCGTCCTTGATGGAGACCTCGACGGGGACGGCGACGAGCTCGCTGCTCGCGTCGAGCGTCATCTTCGCCTCGATGAGCTCGCCGTCCTCGGTGAACGCCGGGACCGTGACCGCTTCGGAGTGCTCCTGGCGGTCGATCGCGGTCACCAGGTCGAGGAGGGCCTCGGTCACGGCGTCGGTCGTCACGAAGCTCTTGGAGGCGTAGGTCAGCTGCTGCATGCCTCCACTCTCCCGAACGGGAGCGCCCCTCGCGCGGGGTTGCGCCTCGTCGGCCCAGCCCGTAGCGGAGGGGCAGCACGACCGGCGCGGGCGCAAGGAGTCAACCCTCTAGGCCGCGATCCGGGCGTCCGCTTCCCTGGTGGCGGGGCCTCGGGAGGAGGCGCGGGGGTCTCGGGATCCCGGGGCCCCGGCACTCGATCGGGAGGAGACCGGATGCGGCGTCGGGGACTCCGCGGCGACCGGGCGTTCCAGGGCGGCCTCCTGATCGGAGTCGGCCTCATGGCGGCCGTCGACGAGATCGTCTTCCACCAGATCCTCGCCTGGCACCACTTCTACGACCGCTCCACTCCGGCGATCGGCCTGCTCTCGGACGGGCTGCTGCACGCGGCCGAGATCCTCGCACTCGTCGGCGGCGGCTTCCTGCTCGCCGACGCCCGGCGCCGATCCGCTCTGCGTCCGCGCACGGCGTGGGCCGCGGGGCTCACGGGGGCGGGGCTGTTCCAGCTGTGGGACGGAGTCGTCGACCACAAGCTGCTCCGGGTGCACCAGGTGCGCTACGACGTCGACCTGCTGCTCTACGACTCCGTCTGGATCGCCTCCGGAGCGGTGCTGCTGGCGGCGGGCCTGCTCCTCCTGCCTCGGCGACGGCGCGCGACGGCGTGACCCCGCACGCCGACCACACCCTGCTCGACCTGGGCCTGCTGCTCCTGGTCCCGCTGGCCGCGGCGGCGGCGCTCGGAGGGGGCGCCGCGGCCCTCGAGCGGCGGCGCGGACGGCCGTGGCCGCTCCACCGCACCGCCCTGCTCCTCGGCGGGCTCGCGACCGCGGCGCTCTGCTTCACTGGTCCGCTCGCGGAGTGGTCGCACGCGGATCCGCGCGGGGCGATGCTGACGCACCTGGTCCTCGGGATGCTCGCGCCGCTCCTCCTGGTGCTCTCGGCCCCCGTCACCCTGGCCCTGCGCGCGCTCGACGTCACCGCGGCCCGACGGCTCTCGCGGCTGCTCCGGAGCCGCCCGGCCCGTCTCCTCGCCCACCCGGTGACGGCGCTCCTGCTCTCGACCGGTTCCCTCTGGCTCGTGCAAGCGACCGGACTGCTCGCCGCCGCGCACGCCGACCCGCTGCTGCACCTCGCACTCGGCCTGCACTTCCTGCTCAGCGGCTGCCTGCTGACGGCGGCGCTCGCCGGAGTCGATCCGAACCCGCACCGCGCCCCGTTCGGCCTGCGCCTGGGCGTGCTCGGAGCGGGCATCGCCGCGCACGCGCTGCTCGCGACCGTGCTCTACGCGGAGGCGCCGGACGAGACCGGACGCCAGGCGGCGCTCCTGCTGTTCTACGGAGGCGACCTGCTCGAGACGGCGCTCGCCGTGGTCGTCTGCGCCCGGCGCTTCGCGGCGACGGCGCCCCGGCAACCCCCTCCGCCGAGCGCGCCCTGCTCCCTACGCTCGGACGCATGCTCCTCATCTTCGGGACCCGAGCCGTCGAGGACCTCCTCCGGACGCTCGTCTTCGTCTGCCGCGTCTGCGGGCAGCGCGACGAGCAGCGGATCCTCCGCCGCCGGACGCGCCTCTCGCTCTTCTTCGTCCCCGTCCTGACCGTCTCGACCCGCTACCTGCTCGAGTGCTCGCAGTGCGGCACCGTGTCCCCGATCAGCAAGGAGGAGGCGCAGGGCTCCGTCCGCTGGGCCGGCAACTCCGACCAGTGACCGCCCCGAGCAGGAGGCTCCCGCGGTGCGCTCAGCGCACCGGAGCCGGCACCGCCGCTGGACGCGCGGCGACCGCGGCCGCGCGCCGCGTCGCCCAGTTGTTGAGCAGCAGCGCCGTCACGACGATGGCCGCGCCGAGCAGGGCGACGGGCCCCGGCCGGTAGCCGCCCGCCATGCTGATCGCGAAGGTCGTGACCGGGACGAGGTTCTGGAAGAGCGTGCCGTTGAGGGCGCCGAGCAGCTTGATGCCGGCGTTCCACAGCAGCACGGCGACGACGCCGGCCAGGAGGATCAGGTAGGCCAGCTGCGGCCAGGCCGCGAGCACCTCGGCCCCGGTCGGCGGGTGCGCGGAGCCGGTGGCCGTCGCCACGGCGACCGCGACGGCGATCGAGGGGCAGCCGAGCGCGGTGGTGAGCGTCGAGTACCGCAGCGCCGACCAGCCGGGGAACGCTGCGGCTCCGCGCGTGTAGACGACCCAGCAGATCGCGCCGAGCAGGGCGAGCAGCTCGCCGAACCCCAGCTCGCCGTCGAGGAGGAGGGCGACGTCGCCGCGAGTGACGACGAGCGCGACTCCGGCGAGCGCGAGCAGGATGCAGCCGACGGTGGCGGCCGGCGGCAGGCGACGCGCGCCGATGCTCGCGAGCACCGCGCCGATCGCGGGCATCATCCCCATCATCAGGCTGACGTTCGGGGCCGAGGTGAACCGCAGAGCCGTGAAGGCGAGCAGGCCGAAGCCGGCGAATCCGGAGGCGCCGAGCAGTGCCAGCCGCCACCCGCGGCCGTCGAGCCGGAAGGCGCGGAGCCCCTCCGCCCGGGCGAGCAGCAGGGCGAGGACGACCGCGGCGGCGGTGTAGCGGATGAGAGTCATGAAGAAGGAGTCGACCGTCGCCGCGATGCTGTCCGCGACCGGCAGCATGCCGCCCCAGAGGATCGGCGGGATCAGGCAGAAGAGCAGACCTCGCGACCGCATGGCGCCCCTGACCCGTCGGGTGCGGCCGCCCCGGGCGGGGGCCGTCGCTCGATGGTGGACCCCGGCGGCTCGACGCACAAGAGCGCCGCCGACCCCCGAACGGCCCGCGGCGGGGCTCGCCCGGCCCGCCTCTGATCCCCTCCGCGAGATGCCGCTCCGGTACGCGACCCGCCGCGCGAGGCGTCTCCGAGCGGCATCTCGCAAAGGGGGTCCGGGACATGGGCCGGAGGACGGCCGGGTCTAGGGTGCTGGCAGAGGGACGGCCGCCGTCGCCTCCGATCGCCCGTTCGAAGGAGAACACCATGCACCGTCGTCTCACGGCCACGCTCGCCGCGATCGCCCTCGCCCTCGGAGGGGCCGTCGCCGTCGCGACCCCCGCCTCCGCCGGGCAGCTCGTCTACCAGAACGGCGGCCCGGGCAACTGCTGCGAGGTCCGCTCGCAGCGCGACTCCCTGGGTCGCGCGCAGGTCACGGTGTGGTGGCACTGCGACCAGGCGAGCAACGTCAAGGTCATCTGGAGGAACGGCCCGGACAGCGGCTGCAACAAGATGAGCGTCATCAACCGCAAGTTCAGCGACAGCTCGGGCGTCGCGTCCCGCTTCGACCGCCTCGTCTCCTGCTGACCCGGTCGGGCTGCCCCTGATCCCTTCCGCGGGATGCCGCTCCGCTACGCGGCACGCCGCGTACCCGAGCGGCTTCCCGCGGGAGGGGACGGCGGCGGCACCGCTCAGTGCTCGGCGCGCCCCGAGTCCTCGATGAGGCGCACCTTCACGTTCACGGCGAGCGGCCCCGTGATCGACGGGTCGGCGGCGAGCAGCGCGTGCATCCGCTCGCCCACGAGGCGGAGCGTCTCGGGGGCCGGCAGTGCGGCGGACGCGGCGATGTGCGCGCTCACCGTGGTGAACCCCTCCGACCGGTCGATGTCGACCAGCACGTCGGGCTGCCGCAGGTCCAGCTTCACGGCGAGCGCGTCGGCCGCGGCCTCGACGATCGGCTGGGCGGGGTAGACCCCCGCGACGCCTTCGATGTCGCGGATCTCGGCGGTCAGCCGCTGCGAGAGCTCGGTGTCGTCGGTCATTCCCGCTCCTCCCGGTGGGGGTACACGTCGTCGACCGTCACGTCGATCGCGCCGACGGTCAGCTCGGTGTGGCGCTCGAGGGCGTAGCGGATGCGCTCGCGCAGGCGGTCGGCGGCCACGGCGACCGGCAGGCCGAACTCGAGGGCGCAGGTCACGTCGATCCGGACCACGGCGCCGGGAGCCGAGACGTCGCCGTCGAGGGTGCAGCGGCCCATGATGACGCCGCCCATCGTGTCGCCGGCGCGGCGGATCATCCCGCGCACGGCCGCCTCGGTGAGCGCCAGGCGGAGGGTCGGGTCGGGGTGGCGGACGGGGATGTCGCGGCCGGAGCGCACCTCGGAGCGGATCGCGTCGAGCAGGCCGGCGATCCAGACCTCGTCGCGGTCGGGCTCGCGGTCGGCCTCCTGCCGCAGCGCCCGCGCCGAGAGCTCGGTGAGGCGGGTGAGGTTCGCGAGAGCGAGCCGGCACGCGGCGGAGTTCTCGATCGAGGGGTCGCGCGGCTCGCGGCCGCGGTCGAGGTACTCGCCCAGCTCCTCGAGCGTGTGGCCGTCGAGGTCGTCCTCGGGCACGGCGGCGTCGTCGGTCATCGCCATGCCTCCAATTCGTGGAGCAGGAATCGACGGGCCCGGGCGAGGAGGCCGCGGACCGTCGAGACGGGGAGTTCGAGAGCGTCGGCGATCTCCTGGTAGCTGTAGCCGGCGGTCTCGCGGAGTAGCCAACAGCGTCGCTGATCAGCAGGCAATCGGTCCAGCGCTTCCCAGACCGCGTCCAGCTGGAGTCGCGCCTCGACGATGCGCTCGGGGGAGTGCTCGGGCGGCGCGGGCGGGTCCCAGTCGTCGATGTCGTCGTGGCGGCGGCGGACGCGGATCCGGTCGATCGCCTTGTGCGTGACGATGCGCATCAGCCAGTTGCGGATGTGCGCCGGGCTGTCGAGATCGGCCAGACGCCGCCAACCGGTGAGGAACGCCTCCTGCACCACGTCCTCCGACTCCGCCTCGGAGCCGAGGAGCTTCGCGGCGTAGACGCGCATGAGCGCGCCGTGGCGGCGGGCGAGCTGCTCGAACGCCTGCACGTCGCCGTCGACGGCGCGCGCGGCGAGGGTCGCGTCGGACGCGTTCAGGAGGGGGTCGTCGTCGATGAGCGCCTCCTCCGCGGTCCCGCGCGCGGTGTCCCCGCGCGCCGATGCCCTCAGTGTGGGGCGCCGTCCGGCATGACTACCAGCCTTGACAACGGGCCGCCGAATCCGCTGGCCGGATTGCGAGTGCCGCCGATGGGGGACGTCTCGAGACGGGATTCGTGACATTCCGGCTCCTCGACACGTCTTGATTCCGTACCCCTCGTGCGTCCCCCCGAGCGCACGGACCCCGAACCCGGAAGAAGTCCCCATGCACTGCTCCCTCCGCCGCCGCCCCGGGCGGACGTCATGAGCGAGTCGACCTTCACCCTCGGCAGCCCGTTCGCGGGCGACGAGCGGGCCGACCGGCGCTACGAAGCCTCCGGCGACGATCCGTCCGCCGCGTCCGCCGTCTACTCCGAGGCGTACGGCGGAGGCGAGTTCCGCGTCGCTCCGTCGCAGCGCGGCTTCTCCTACCGCTACGCCGTCCGCGGCAGCGACCGGGTGACCCTGCGCACCTCCGACTGCTCCGGCGCCCTCACCGGCCAGGTCCCCCACCTGAAGGAGTACGTCGTCGGGTGGTTCCGCGCCGGCGGCGGACGCCTGAACCTGCCGCCGTTCACGCGGACCGGCGCGCTCTCGGCCCCGTTCCTGTTCCCCGCGGAGCGCCAGTTCGGGCTCGAGTTCGAGCCGCACCGGCAGAACCTCATCCACTTCGCCCCCGGGTTCCTCGAGGACGTCGCGACCGAGACGCACGCCGGCCCCCGCCAGCCCGTCTCCTTCGACCACGGGGCGGACGCCGACCCCGGCGTCCTCGCCCGCTGGCGCGCCGCGGTGACGGAGGCGAGCGCCGCGCTCGCGACGGCTGCGATCACTCCGCTCGTGCGCTTCACCGCCGAGCTCGACCTCGCCCGCGTGCTGCTCCTGCTGTTCCCGTGGCGCGCGTGGGACGTGCCGGCCGTGCTGCGGCGCCCGTCCGCGTCCCGCACCCGGGTGGCGCTCGACTTCCTCCAGCACCACGCCCACGAGCCGATCACCCCGGCAGACGCCGCCCGCGCGGCCGGTCTGCACACCCGCACGCTGCAGCAGGCGACGAAGCGGCACCTCGGAGTGTCGCCGTCGGTCTACCTGCGCGACGTGCGCCTGGACCGCGCCCACTCCGACCTGGTCGCCGGCGACCCCTGCTCGACCACCGTCGCCGCGGTCGCCCGCGAGTGGGGCTTCGGCAACCTCGGCCGCTTCGCGAGCGCGTACCAGGTGCGCTTCGACGAGAAGCCGAGCCACACGCTGCGCCGCTGACGCGCAGCCCCTGCGAGCCCGAGGGCCCGGACCGTCTCACGGCAGTGCCGGCCCTCGTCGTCTCCGGGTGCGTCCCGAGGGGCCGTTTTGGGAGGATGCTCCATCGTGTCCCCCGACCGGTCTTCCGGACACGGACCTCGTGACACTCGGCGCCGGCTCAGCCCGGCTGATGCACGTGGATGTCGCTGCTCGACGTCACGCCGTTGAATTCGAGATACAGCTGCCCCTCGACGACCGACACGGTCAGCGTGTTGCGGCGCTCGAGTACCGCGACCGCGGCATCCAGGAACCCCTGGTCGAAGCTCTGCACGGTGATCTGCTCGAGCCGGTGGACGCGCTTGCCGGACCACGCCGCGATCACCTTCTCCGGGTTGCGATGCGTGTAGACCGTCGTGCGGTCGGCCAGCTTGCTCCCGAAGTGCAGTCGCTCGGCGTCCGGCGCGCCCACCTCGATCCACGTGGTCAGCCTGCCGGTGAGATCGCGGACCAGCACCGCCGGCTCGGTCGCCGTCGACGAGATCCCCTCGCTGAAGGTGATCCCCTCCACGTATTCGAGGCAGTACGCGAGCACGCGCGTCATCATGTACGCGTCGGTCTCGGAGGGGTGCCGAGCGGCCCGCAGCGTGATGTCCTCGTAGACACCGCGGTCCACATCAGCCAGCTGTATCGCGAAGTTGTACATCACTGCGCCGGCTGCCACGTGTGCGAGCTTATGTCCTCTCGCCCATCGAGGAGCGCGAGGCTTCTCCGGTGCCGGTGGGGGCATCGTGTCCGCGCGCCTACTGGGGAGCGCCTCCGCGACCAGGAGCTCGAGGCCTGGCTCGGGGTCAGCCGGACGCCGATCCGGGAGGCGCTGCTCCGGCTGGCCCGCGTCGGCCTCGTCTCGGCCAAGCCCGGCCGGGCGACGATCGTGACCCCCGCCACGGCCGAGAGCATCAGCGACGCCCAGCAGATCGCCGCCGCCATGCACGAGCTCGCCACGCGCCTCGCTGGCCCGGCCGTCACTCCGGAGGCGCTCGCCGCGATGGAGTCGGCGAACGACGACTTCGCGCGGGCGCTGGCGGAGGGCGACGTCGAGCTGGCGCTGCGCTCCGACGACGCGTTCCACGCGGTGCTCACCGGGCTCAGCGGCAACGGGATGATCGAGGACGTGCTCGAGCAGGCCACTCCGCTCATCCGCCGTGCCGAGCGCCAGCGCTTCGCCTCCCTCGCGGCCCGCGGATCCGTGGAGCAGCACCGCGCGATCGTGGAGTGCCTCCGCGCGGGCGACACCGACGGCGCCGCCCGCCTCAGCCGGGAGAACTGGATGACGCTCGACCGTCACCTGCACGAGGCCTGACGCGCTGCTCCTCCGCGGGGAGGAGTCCGCGCTCGGTCATGCGCGAGGCCGACGCGATCGCATCCGCGACGAACCGCTCGGTCAGGTCGGCATGCCCTCGCCCGCGCGCTCCGCATCCGTCCCGAGTGCTGAGCGCCGCCCTCCCCGCGCCTCCGCCGCCGGGATGCGGGTCGAGGCGGGTGCCGGGCGCGGCGCGGAACGACGGACGGCCGACGCGCGGGCGGCCGGAGCGCTCTGGAACACTCGAGCGAGGGGCGGGGGCTCCGGAGCGGGGGAGCCGTGGCGTCACGCTTCGTCGAGCTCGACGGTCTGCGCGGCCTCGCCGCCCTCGGCGTGGTCGTCTACCACTTCACCACCGCGTTCTCGCTCGATCATCCCGATGCACCGCCGGGATCCTTCGCGCTCCCGTTCGGCGAGTTCGGCGTCCAGCTCTTCTTCGTCATCAGCGGCTTCGTGATCCTGATGTCCGCGGACCGCGCGCGGCGGCCGTCGGACTTCGCGATCTCCCGCGTCAGTCGCCTCTACCCGGCCTACTGGATCGCGGTGGTCGTCTCCATCGTCGTCGGCGCTCTCGCCCGCGTCCCCGGCACCGACCTCACGCCGCTGGAGCTGCTGCTCAACTTCACCATGGTGCAGCGGTTGCTGCTGGTACCCAACGTGAACGGCGCGTTCTGGACGCTGGCCGTCGAGATGCAGTTCTACCTGCTGGTGCTGCTCGTGCTCGTCCTCACGAAGTGCCGGTTCACGGATCGGCTGGTCCGCGTGCTGGCGGTCGTCTGGCTCGGCGTCGCGGCGACCGCCTCCGTCGCCGCCCACCTCGTCTCGGGAGGCGTCGACGTCGTCTCGGCGCCGGTCGCCGTCCGGGTCCTGGCGAACCTGACGCTGGCCGAGTACGGACCGCTCTTCTGCGTCGGGATGCTGCTGTTCCTCTCGCGACGCCAGGGGCGCTTCGAGCTCCTCGCCGTGCCGGCGGCTCTGATCGCGGCCCTGAACGCCCAGCTCCTCCACGGCGGGCCGGACGGAGCGGTCGTCCTCGGCGTCTGCGCGGCCGTCGCGGTCGTCGCGATGCGGCGCCGGACCGCCGTGCTGCGATGGGCGCCGCTGCTCTGGCTCGGGCGGATCAGCTACTCGCTCTACATCCTCCATCTGGTCGTGGGCAGCGCGATCGTCAGCGCGCTCTGGCCGCTGATCGGCCGCGACGGAGCAGGACTCGTCGCCTTCGTCGTCGTCCTCCTGCTGTCCTGGGGCCTCAACGCGGTCGCCGAGGAGCGGTGGAGCCCCGCCTGGCGCCGCGCCCTCACCCGCCGGCGCGACCGCCGGCTCCCCGCGGGGACGGCGACCGCGGCCTGACGCGGCTGTGCACTCCGCTGGCCGCTCAGCGAGTGCGCCGAAGGAGCCGGTGGCCGCGAAACGCATCTCCGCTCGACGTTCCCTGCACCTTGGCTGAGCCACCGGGACGTCCGAGCCCCGGACCACGTCTTCATCATGTGCCACGGATCGTGGGCACCGCGGCCCCGGCCACGACCTCTGACCATCTGGAGAAGATCATGACCAACGTCACCCCCACCAGCCTCGCCAACGCCTCCTCGGCCAAGCACGGCACCGCCACCTCGGCCGGCAAGAACACGATCGCCGACGGCGTCGTCGAGAAGGTCGCCGGCATCGCGGCCCGCGAGGTCCCCGGCGTGCACGACCTGGGCAACGGCGCCGCCCGCGCCATCGGCGCCATCCGCAACGCGATCAACGCGCAGGACCGCGGCCAGGGCATCTCCGTCGAGGTCGGCGAGAAGCAGGTCGCCGCCGACATCACCGTCGTCGCCGAGTACCCCGTCGCGCTGCAGAAGCTCGCCGACAGCATCCGCTCCGCCGTCTCCGAGGCCATCTCCTCGGTCGTCGGCATGGAGGTCGCCGAGGTGAACGTCACCATCTCCGACGTCTTCATCCCCTCGGACGACAAGGACGACGAGACCGAGAGCCGCGTCAAGTGACTCCGTCCCACATCGGCCTGGTCCTCGGCGCGGTCCTCGCGCTGACCGCTCTCGTCTTCGGCTTCTGGGCGCTCCTCTGGGTCGCCCTCGCCATGGCGATCGGCTACGGCGTCGGGCGGGTCGTCGAGGGCAAGCTCGACCTGCGCTCCCTCGGCGACACCCTCCGCGGGCGGCGGTCTTCGTGACCGCGGCGGTGATGGCCGACGAGGCCAGCCACGGCCGCACGACGATCAGCTCGCGCGCCGTGCGCCGAGTCGTGTCGGCCGTCACCGCGGAGGCGCTGGACGTGAACTCGTCCGATGTGTCCGTCGAGCTCGACGACGAGGGAGGACGCCTCCACGTCGTCGCGCACGCCCCCATCCACGTCACGCCCCTGGGCGAGACGGGCCGCCGCTCCTCCGGGACGCTGCTGGACCGACTCAGCCGGGCGCAGACGACCATCCGCTCGCGCTGCCTAGAACTGACGGGCTCCACGATCGGCCGGGTCGACCTCCGGATCACCGGTGCCGACCTCCGAGAACGAAGGAGGGTGTCGTGACGACTCCCACCACTGCCGGCCGGGCGCTCTACCCGCGCCTGGTGCGGCGCGAGACGCACTCGTCCCGCTCCGGATCGGCGATCGTCCTCGCCGTCCTGCTCATCCTCCTGTTCGCGTGGCTGGGCACGGAGGCGGTCCTCGCCGTCCTCGGCCAGCCCGCGCTGCTCGTGGCCCCGCAGGACGGAGCGTCCTCGCTGCTCAACGCGGCCGCGGCGCCCATCGCGCTGACCGCCGCCGCCGGCGCCGTGCTCGCGCTGATCGGGCTCGTCCTGATCGTCGTGTCGCTCAAGCCCGGCCGCCGCGGCCGTCGCGCCGTCAGCACCGACCGCACCGCGGCGATCGTCGACGACCGCGTCATCGCGCAGGCCGTCGCGCGCACCGCCGGCTACGCCGGTGACGTCGACCCCGACAACGTGTCGGTGTCGGTCGGATCCCGCGTCGTCGACGTGACGGTCTCCCGCACCTCCGGCCGCAGCATCGACGTCACGCCGATCCGCGAGGCCGTCGACGCCGAGCTCGCCACGTTCGACTGCACCCCGCGCCTGCGCTCCAAGGTGCGCCTGTCCGAGAAGGGAACGGTCCGCTGATGACCACCACGAACCGATTCCTCAACCGGCTGCTCCTGTTCGTCGTGGGCCTCGTCCTCTTCCTCGCCGGCGGCGCCGTCGCGGTGGGGTCGCTGCTCCCGCAGGTGCAGGAGAACGTGTCCACCGCCGCGCAGGACGCGGCCGACCCCACGAGCCAGGCCCTCTCGGGCGGCACCCCGTGGATCCTCTGGGTCATCGCGGTCGTCGCGCTCGTCCTCATCCTGCTGCTGGTGCGCTTCATCGTGCGCCAGGGCCGCGGCCGCACCTCCACGCTGCTGCGCGTCGGCTCGGGAGAGGGAGCGGGGACGCCCACGGGCGGCTCCGTCACCATCGACGCGAAGGTCGCCGAGCAGGTCCTCGAGGAGGCCCTGTCGCAGGAGCCGTCCATCGTCGCGGTCGACGTGACCGCGTTCGAGATCAAGCACCAGAAGGTGCTGCGCGTCACCGCGCACACCCGCCGCGGCGCCTCGCCCGCCCGCACCCGGCAGACGGTCGACCAGGCCGTCCGCCAGTGGGACGCCCTCCTCGGCGAGGAGACGCCCGTCGTCATCCAGATCGTCAGTGGTCTGCGGACGAAGATGAGCGGCACCGCCCGCGTGCAGTAGCCGCTGGCACCACCGTCCGGCCCTCCCGATCGGGAGGGCCGGAGAGCCCCGCTCAGGCGGGATGGAAGTCTTTCTGAAGGAGCACCCCATGTCCGATCCGATGGAGCCCGGCACCGTCGAGCTCATCCGCACCGATGAGCAGCCGACCCCGAACGAGCAGAGCCGGCGCGAGTCCGCCCGCCGCGACGGGAAGCCGTCCGAGCCCGAGTCGACAGAGAGCCGGGTCGCGACCGCCGCCGGCGAGAGCGCCCAGCGCGTGTCCGGCGTCCACCACCTCGGTGGAGCCGTCGCCCGCGGCCTCGACCGCGCCTCCCGCCGCGTGCTGGGCACCAGCACCGTCCCTGGAGTCACGGTCTCGAAGGCCGACGGCGTCACCACCGTCGACATCGACCTCGTCGTCGAGTACCCCCACCCCGTCCGCGAGGTCCTGGACGCCGTGCGCGATCAGGTGCAGCGCGTGGCGGAGCCGGTCGCCGGCGGCCACGTCGTCGTCAACGTCGAGGCGACCGACGTCCACGGCCCGTTCGACCCGATCGAGAAGCCGGAGGAGGACGAGGAGCCGCTCGTCGACACCGCCAAGCGCGCCGCGTCCGACGCCCGCGACTCCGCCAAGGAGGCCGCCGGGAACGCTCGCGACGCCGTCTCCGGTGCCGTCGACTCCGCCCGCGGACGTCTGGCGGACGCCGCCGACGACGCCGCTGACGCGATGGACCGTGCGGCCGACGAGCGCGACGAGCGCGCAGCCGCCCAGAAGACGGCCGACGCCGAGCGCGCCGCCGAGCGCGACGAGGACGACCCCCGCGTCGAGACCCACGCGGCCCCGGCCGTCGTCGAGACCGCGGAGTTCGTGGTCCGCGTCCAGGTCGAGCCGGTGGACGACGACGGCGACCCCCGCACCGCGACCGTCGAGGTCGCTCCGGCGGAGGAGTCCGAGCACGTCGAGCGCGACGAGGCCGCGGCCGATCGCGACGCCGCGTCCGACGACGCCGACGCCCACCGCTCCGAGGACGACCGCGCGTCGTCCGCCGCCGGTCGGGAGTAGTCCCGTGCGCACCCGCTCGTACGGCGCGCGACGCAGGCCGCGTGCGGCCTGGATCGCGCTCGGCACGGGCGTCGTGCTCTCGTTCGTGGTCGTCGTCGCCGTGCTGCTGCCCGTCCTCGGGCTGATCGGCGCGGCGGACGGCACCACGGCCGGGGCGCTCGACGTCCCGGTCGGCGCGATCGTCCTCTCGATCGTCCTCAGCTACGCGGTCGGCCTGGCCTGCCTCGCGGTCGCGTTCCTCTCCCGCAACGCGGCCCTCGCCTGGGTCGCCGCGGTGGCCGCCGTGATCGCGACGCTCATCGGCTCGATCTGGCCGCTCGTCGCGACCGGATTCGCCAGCGTCGACCAGGCGAAGGACGTCATCCCCTTCATCCAGGACCTGATCGCCCGGGTCCGGGGGTAGCGTCGGGGCGATGAGCTCCGACTACCTCCGCGCCTACGACGACCAGCTCCGCTCCGACGCCGAGACCCCGAGCGCCGTCTCCGTGACGCGCGAGGGGCCTCTGCGTCTGGTGACCTTCGCCGGCGGACGCGGCTTCGTCACCTACCGCGACCTCGCCGGCGCCTCCTCCGCGGAGATCGCCCGCCTGGTCGCCGCGGCCTGCGCGCACTTCGACGCCGATCCCGGCATCACCCGCGTCGAGTGGAAGACCCGCGGCCACGACGAGGCCCCCGGCCTGCACGACGCGCTCGTCGCGAACGGCTTCGCGCCGGACGAGGCCGAATCGATCATGATCGGCCCGGTCGAGGCACTGCTCTCGGACCGGCCGGTCCCGGAGGGGGTCGTCCTGCGGCGGGTCGTCGACGAGCCGGACGTCCGCGCGTTCAGCGCCATGATCGACGCCGCCTTCGGGGAGGAGGTCGACGTGTCGATCGCCGATTCGCTCGTCGCCCGCCTGGCGCGCGGCGACGGCATGGAGCTGTGGGTCGCCGAGGTCGACGGGCGCATGGCGTCCGGCGGCCGGCTCGAGCCCGTCCCGGGCACCGCCTTCGCCGGCATCTGGGGCGGAGCGACGCTGCCGGAGTACCGCGGACGCGGGCTCTACGGCCTGGTCACGGCCGCCCGCGCCGCCTCCGCACAGGCACTCGGGAAGACCCTCGTGCACAGCGACTCGACCGAGTACTCGCGGCCCATCCTGGAGCGCGCGGGCCTGGTCCGGGTGTCGACGACGACTCCGTACCGTCGACGTCGTCCGTAGTCCGCGCTCCGTGGGTTCGCGGGGATCCCCGCGCTCCGTGGGTTCGCGGGGATCCCGAGACGCGCGCTGAGCGCGCTACTCGATCAGCACGGCGTGGACCCTTGCTGGTCGAGTAGCGGCGCAACGGCGGATCGAGACCCGCCCCTTCGAGCGTGGGGGATCTCGAGACGAGCGCTACTCGATCAGCGTGGAGGCCTGGTGAGACCCGCCCGATCGTGCGCGCGCTGCTCCGATCAGCTCGGGGACGTGATCTCGAGCGCGATGTTGTCGGGGTCGCGGAACTCGAGGAGGCTCATGCCGCCGGCGTCCTTGATCGGCTCGTGGGCGATGCCGAGGTCGTCGAGCACGGCCGCGGCCGCCTTCAGCGCGTCGAGGTCGGGGACGGTGAAGCTGACGTGGTCGAGCCCGACCCGGTCCTCGTCGAAGCGGTCGTCGCCGGGCGCGACGGGGCGCAGGCCGAGCAGTCCGCCCGGGAACTGGTAGATCACGCCGCCGAACACGAACGCCAGCTGCTCCTTCTCCTCCGGCGACGCGTCGGCCGGCGGCGCCTCGAAGGCGACGTCGAAGCCGAAGACGGAGTCGTAGAAGGGGCGCGAGACGGCGATGTCGCGGACGGTGAGTCGGACGTGGTTGTAGTCGACAGCGGGGATCGGCACAGGGGTTCCTCTCGGCGGGGCGGGCGGAGTGCCCGTCTCCAGTGGTTCGGAGGCGGCGGGCCGCCGGTTCGGGGCTGGCGCCGCCTCCGAGGATCGGGTAGCGCGTCAGTCCAGCTCGGTCGGGCGCGCCGGCTCGGCCAGCAGGGCGCGCGCCGCCATCCCGATCACCGCGCTGTAGGTGGGGTAGGCGAAGCGGACGTTCGCGAGGGTCGCGAGGTCGACTCCGGCCGCCATCGCCGTGGTCACCGACTGCACGACCTCGATCGCGTTCTCGCCGACCGCGTGCGCGCCGAGCAGCAGCTCGCGGCGCCGGTCGGCGATCAGCGTGAGGAACCCGTTCTCGCGGTCGTCGATGACGGCGCGGTCCAGGTGCGAGAACGGCACCGAGGCGACGACGCACTGCGGGTCGCGCTCGCGGGCCTGCTCCTGCGTGAAGCCGACGCCCGCGTAGTCCGGGTCCGTGAATCCGCCCGCGGGCAGGAGGAACTGGGGCGTGCGCCGGTTCGCGCCGAGCACTGCGTTCTCGGCGGCGGCCTCCGCCTCGAACTGCGCCGCCTGGACGAGCATGTCGCGCCCGTTCGCGTCGCCGACCGCGAAGATGTGCGGCACGACGGTGCGGAAGTACTGGTCGGCGGGGATCGCGGAGTGGACGACCTCGATGCCCGCGTTCTCGAGTCCGAGGTCCTCGACGTCGGCGGGCCAGCCGGTGGCCATGACCACCACGTCGACCTCGGCCGTCCGGTCCTCGCCGCCCTCGCGCCACGCGATCGCGAGCGAGCCGTCGTCCTGCCGCTCGATGCCCGACACCGTCTCGATCCCGGTGCGGACGCGGACGCCCTGGCGCTCGAAGGCGGCGCCGACGTGCTCGGAGATGCTGGAGTCGGAGGTCATCAGGATCCGCGGGGCGACATCGAGGAGCGTCACCTCGGAGCCGAAGGCGTTGAAGACGGTGACGAGCTGGGCGCCCGTGTTGCCGCCGCCGATCACGGCGACGCGGCGCGGCAGCTCGGTCAGCCCGAGCACGTCCTCCGGCACGGTCGCGAGCTCGGCGCCCGGGATCGGCAGCCGCCGCGAGTGCCCGCCGACGCAGACCATGATCGAGCGCGCGCGGATCCGCCGCCCGCTGTCGAGCACGAGGGTGCTCTCGTCGACGAAGCGGGCGCGGCCCTCGTGGATCAGGTCGACTCCCGCCTCCTCGAACCGCTGCGCCTCGCTCTTGATCGAGCGCACCAGGTCGACGCGCTCGTGCACGTGGCGCACGGTCGCGGCCCAGTCGAGGACGGGAGTGCCGATCTCGATCCCGTAGTCGCCGGCGGAGCGGGTCTCGCGCATCATCCGCGCCGTCTTCGCGAGGACGCGGGTGGGCACGCAGCCGGTGTTGACGCAGGTGCCGCCGACGCGCGCGGCCTCGAGCACGACGACGCGCGCTCCCAGCTCCGCGGCGCGGAGGGCGGCGGCCGTCCCCGCGGGTCCTGCGCCGATGACGGCGACGTCGTACTCGGCCTGCTCGGGAGTGCTGTCGGGCACGGGGACCTCCGGTTCTGGGTGTGCTCCGATCCTGCCGCTCCGCGCCCCGCTGCACCCGGCCTTGACAGCCCGCCCGCGGACCGGCGTCGCGGGCGTCCCGACGCTGAACATCGGCCGAGGACGGTTGCCCGGCGGGCGCCCGGCACGGTGGGATGACCGGGTGGGCTGCGGCGGGGGACTCGAGCGGAAGGCGCTCCGATGAGCGCCCGCACCTTCGGGGTGGAGGAGGAGTACCTCCTCGTCGACGCCGGCACGTTCCTCCCGACGCCTGCGGCGCCGCTGCTGCTCGGCTCCGTCCGCGGCTCCGCGGCGGTCGCCCTGGCCGCCGAGCTCAAGGCGGAGCAGATCGAGGCGGTCGGCTCGCCCGCCCGCACGCACGACGCGCTGCTGGCCGGACTGCGCGAGGGCCGCCGCCTGGCCGACGACTCCGCCCGCGAGGTCGGTGCCCGCGCCGTCGCGGTCGCGACCAGCCCCGCCGCGTTCGAGCCGCACCTCTCGGCCGACGAGCGCTACGACCGGATGGCCGAGCGCTTCGGCCTCGTCGCCCGCGAGCAGTTCACCTGCGGCCTGCACGTCCATGTCGGGATCGGGTCGCCGGAGGAGGGGATCGCGGTCCTCGACCGGCTGCGCGGCTGGCTGCCCGCCCTCCTCGCCCTGAGCACCAACTCCCCGCTGAGCGCCGGTGTCGACACCGGATTCGCCAGCTGGCGCTACCAGTCGTGGGGGCGCTGGCCCACCGCCGGCCCGGTCGGCATCTGGGGCGACGTCGAGCAGTACCGGAGCGTCGTCGCCTCCCTCACCTCCTGCGGCGTGCTGCTGGACGAGGGCATGCTCTACTTCGACGCCCGTCTCTCCCGTGCGCACCCGACCGTCGAGGTGCGCATCGCCGACGTCCCGCTGCACGCCGAGGACTCGGCGCTGATCGCCGTCCTGATCCGGGCGCTCGCCGAGACGGCCGTGCGCGACGCGGGCGCCGGGGTTCCGCCCGTGCCGCTGCCGACTCCGGTGATCGCCGTCTCCTCGTGGCTGGCGAGCCGCCACGGCACGACCGGCGACCTCATCGATCCGGTCGACGGCTGCCCGGCCCCCGCCTCCGCGGTACTGGCGCGCCTGCTCGACCACGCGGGTCGGGCGCTGGCGGAGTCGGGCGACGAGGAGGTCGCGGCGTGCGGCGTCGAGCGGGTCCTGGCGCGGGGCACGGGCGCCGAGCGGCAGCGCGCGGTGTGGGAGCGGACGGCGTCCGCGGCCGAGGTGATCGCGGACGCGGCGGAGGCGACGCGCGCCTAGAGGCTCGCTGGTCGCAGGCTCACGGCTCGCTGGTCGCGGGCTCGGCGGTTCAGGGCTCGCTGGTCGCGGGGTCCGCCGACCCGGACTCCACCGACCCGGACTCCACCGTTCCGGACTCCGCCGCCTCGGGCTGCGGCGACTCCGGCACCAGCTGGTAGCCGCCCTCGATCGTCCCGTCCGGGCGGAGCAGGATCTGCGTGTACACCGGGGCGCCGCTGCGGAGCGTCGTGCCGCTGACCCGGAGGGGCTCCCCGGCGAAGAACGCCTCCGAGCCGGTGCAGCCGGCGAAGAAGGACGCGTCCGGGCGCTGCACGGCGAGGCACACCGTGGTGCCGTTCGGCTCGGTGATCAGCAGGCGGTCGTTCTCGGCGGTGTCGAACCCGGAGCCGTAGACCGTGGCCTCCCCGGCGAGCAGGGCGAGGCCCGGCGGGACGTCGGTGGTCGGCTCCCAGCCCTCGACGAGCGCGGCGAAGCGGTCGGCGGGATCCGCGGAGGCGGTCGGCGGGGCGACGGGGTCCGCGGGCGGAGGGAGGAGGAGCGCGGTGGAGACGATCGCGCCGACCGCGGCTCCGCCGACGATCGCGGCGGCGAGCACGAGGCGGCGGCGGCGGGGGTGCGGCGTCCGCGGGGCCGGCCGGTCGGGGTGCTCGGCGGGCGACTCCGGAGTCCCGGAGCCGGCGGTCGCCGACAGCGGGAGCGCGGTCGCGGGCAGGGGGAGAAGCGAGTCGGTCGCCGTCCAGGGATGCGCCGCGCCCGGCTGTGCCACGGACGGCGCGGCGCCGGTCTGCGCGCCGGACCGCGTCGCTCCGGGAGGCGCGTCCTCCGCCTCCAGCTCGCCGAGCCGTCGCAGCGCCTCGCGCCGCTCGTCCCGGTCGGCGCCGTCGTCGCGGGGTCGGGCCGACAGGATCCGCTCGAGATCCCTGCGCTCGTCGTCCTCGGCCTGCACTCCGTCAGTATGGCGGCGCCGGACACGGGAACGGCCCGCGACCCCCGGGACTCCGCCTTTTCAGCGGTGTCCCGGTGGCCGCGGGCCGTTCCGGTACGGGCGTCAGCCCGACGGGTTCTCGACCGGGTCGCCCTCGGGGTCGGTGGCCGTCTCGGGGTCGACGTGCTCGGGGTCGGTGGTCTGCGGGTCCTCGGGAGTGTTCTTCTCGGTCATCGGATCCTCCTTGTCGCTGGATGCGGAACGTGCGGACAGGTTCCACGCTAAGGCGGGAGTTCCCTGGAGCGCGCCCGGTTGACTCCGCCGCCCGGTGTCCGGAACCGAGGTCAGGAGCGGCGGATCCGCCCGAGCGGCCCGTCACGCTGCTTCCGGCCTCGGCTCCGGACGCCGCTCGCCTCAGCCGGCCCCTTCACCCGTGGCAGCCGCGGGCGTCCACCGCAAGGCCTGGCAGCGCTCTGTCGCGATTCGTACGCTGAACCCATCGAGCCGAGGAGCAGCAGCGCCACATGATCCGCACCACCGTCACCATCGAGGGCAAGACCTACGGGCTGTCCCAGGGGACCGACGTCGCCGAGCTGAAGCGGTCGGCGACCGAGGCGACGCAGGCCGGAGGAGGCCTCGTCGACTTCGTGATCGTGGGCAACCGCCAGGTCAGCGTCCTGATCTCGACGGGTGTTCCGGTGATCTTCGAGGAGCTCGAGGTGCCGGACGACGACCGCGACACCGGTGACGTCCACCAGCCGTGGGACGACATCGACTACCTCGACTGACCCCGTCCTCCCGGTCGCGCCGAGTCGCGGCCGGGTCCCAGACGCCTGAGGGGCGCCGCCGGCTGGACCCGGCGTCTCTCGGGCACCTCGTGCCGCGCTACTCCGCGGACTCGCTCTCGGCCAGCTCGCCCTCGACCAGCGTGCGGGCGGCCGAGGCGAGGGCCGAGCGGATGCGCTCCGCCGGCTCGTGCAGCATCGCCGCGATCGCGTCGACGTCGTGGCCGCCGGTGTGCCGGAGCAGCCAGGCCTGGCGCTCGAGCGTCGGCAGGGCGTGCAGGCGGCGGTGGAAGCCCGAGCGCAGCAGGTCGTCCTCGCGGATCGCCGCGGGGGCCTGCTCGGCGCGCTCCATCGCGGAGCCGCCGCGCTGCACGCTCGCGCGCCCGACCTCGGAGCGCATCAGGTCGAGGGCGCCCGTGTCGTCGAGTCCCTGCGGCCGTCCGCTGCGGACGGTGACCGCCGCGTGGCGGAGGGCGGCGCTCGCCGCGGAGTCCGACAGCGTGAGGCGGTAGGCGTACGCGTAGAGGCCGAAGGCGCGGTTCTCGAGGGCGCGGCCTGCGAGCAGCTCGCCCTGCTGCTGCGACTGCGTCATGCCGACGGCGGCGACGGGTCTGTCGTAGGTGGTCACGGTGACTCCTCGGCTCCGCGCGCTCCCGGTCGGGAAACGCGTCGGAGGCGATGCTAGGGAGTCGAGAACGATCGTTCTACCCTTGACATTTCAGAATCTTTTTCGATGCGTGCGCATGGAAGCGCTTTCCCGACAACCGTCCTGGAAAGTGGAAGCGCTCTCACTCCCGCGCCGAGAGGATGCAGAACTCGTTGCCCTCCGGGTCGGCGAGCACGGCCCAGGACTGCTCGCCCTGCCCGACGTCGGACCGCGTCGCCCCCAGGCCGACCAGCCGCGCGACCTCCGCCTCCTGGTCGTCCGGCACGAAATCCAGGTGCAGGCGGTTCTTCACGGTCTTGCGCTCGGGTACGTCGAGGAAGAGCAGGCTCGGCCCGCGGCCCGACGGGGCGAGCAGCTCGATGCCGTCCTCGTCCTCGTCCACGACGTCCCAGCCGAGCGCCTCCTGCCACCAGTGCCCGAGGGTCCGGAAGTCGGTGCAGTCGACGATGATCTCTTCGAGTCGGAGGGCCATGCACCGACGCTAATCGGCGCGGGGCGTGTCGGGGAAGTGCGTCCGGCGGGTCCGCGCGGCGCCGCGGCTCCGTCCGGCCGTGTCGTTTGCGGGACGGGTGCCCGTGCCGGTTCGGCACGAGCGCTGGCGGCCGGAGCGGCGGCGCGGCATCCTCGACGCGGGTGCCCCTGCGCCCGGGGACGAGGAGCAGCATGAGCACCGCACGCGAGCAGTGGGAGGCGCGCTACGCCGACTCCGATCGGATCTGGTCGGGCCGGCCGAACGCGACGCTGGTCGGGCTGGTCGGCTCGCTGCCGCCGGGCCGCGCCCTCGACCTCGGCGCCGGTGAGGGGGCGGACGCGCTGTGGCTGGCGTCGCTCGGCTGGCGCGTGACCGGGCTCGACCTCTCCGAGACGGCGCTGGGCCGGGCGCGCGCGGCCGCGGCCGAGCGGGGCGCCGATGTGGACTTCGTGCAGGCAGACCTCGCCGAGGACTGGCCGGTCGTGGGGGAGTTCGATCTGGTGACGGCGAGCTTCCTGCACTCGATGGCCGAGTTCCCGCGGATCGACGTGCTGCGGCGGGCGGCCTCCGTCGTCGCTCCCGGCGGCCGCCTCGCCGTCGTCTCGCACGCCGCACCCCCGCCGTGGGCGAGCGGCGACGACCACCGCCACGGAGCGATGCACCTCGTCGGCCCCGAGGAGGAGCTCGCCGAGCTGGCCCTCGACCCCGCCGAGTGGACCGCGGAGCTCGTCGAGACGAGGGAGCGCGCCGTGACCGCTCCCGACGGCACGGCAGCCGTGCTCCTGGACGGCGTGATGCTCCTGCAGCGACGCGGCTGAGCAGGCGCCGCTCGAGGACCCGCGGCCGGGCTAGCGTGGTCCGCGATCCCGACCCCGAAGGAGGCGCCGATGCCGCTCGATCCGTACCTCGCCGCCCGGCTGCCCCTCCTGGCCGGCCTCGCGTATCCGCTCGACGCCGAGCAGGCCGCCCGCATGGCCGCCTTCGAGGAGGATCCGGGGCCCTGGTCGCTGCCCGAGGGGATCGACGTCGTCACGGAGACCGCGTCCGGCCCGCACGGACCGGTCCCGCTGCGCGTGTACTCGCCCGCCGCACCCGAGCGCGCTCTGCTCTGGGTGCACGGAGGAGGGTTCGCCGCCGGGAGCATCGACATGCGCGAGTCGCACGTCGTCGCGGCGGAGCTCGCCCACCGGGCGCGGGCCCGGGTCGTCTCCGTCGACTACCGGCTCGCCGGCCCCGACGTCCGCTACCCCGTCCCGCTCGACGACGTGCACGCCGCCTGGCGGCACCTCCGCAGCACGGAGTCCGGATCCACACCCGTCGCGATCGGCGGCGCGAGCGCGGGAGCGGCCCTGGCCCTCGGTGCGGTCCTCCGCGAGCGCGACGCCGGTGCGCGGCTGCCGGAGCACGTGCTCCTGGCCTACCCCTTCGCCCACTTCCCCAACCCCGCCGTCGACGACGCGATCGCGGCCGAGCTGCGCGAGCTGCCGCCCGTCCTCCGCTTTCCTCCGTCGAGCATCGAGGGCATGGTGCGCACCTACCTCGGGCGGATCTCCGACCTCCCCGTCGAGGCGCTGCCCGGCTCCGCGCCGCTGGCGGGTCTGCCTCCGGTCATGGTCCTCGTGAACGAGTACGACGAGCTGCGGGGGTCGGCCGAGCTGCTCCTGCGCCAGCTCGCGGAGGCGGGCGTCTCCGTGACCGGGCACCTGGCCGCCGGCATGCCCCACGGGCACCTCAACCGGACGCCGGCGCTGCCCGAGGTCGACCGCTCGCTGCATCTCTTCGCGGCTCAGCTGCGCGCGATGGGCTGAGGCGCTCGGCCCCGTCCCGTCCCGCTCTGCCCCGCTCAGCTCAGGCGCGGTCCGCACCGTCCCGCTCAGGCGCGGTCGTGCAGGGTGACGTGATAGCCGTCCGGGTCGGCGAAGGTGAAGGTGCGCCCGAACGGGCCGTCGATCGGAGCCGCGACGACGGGGTGCCCGTCGGCGACGAGCGCGTCGTGGATCTCCTGCACGCCGGTCGCGTGCAGCCAGATCGCGGCGCCCACACCGGGGCGGGAGGCGGATTCGAGGTCGGTGCCGGGCGCGAGGTCGCGCAGGGCGAAGGCGATCGGAGTCGTCGTGAAGACGACGGCGTGCGGCGGGCCGGCGGGCGAGCGGACCAGGCCGAGGTACTGCTCGTAGAACGCCTGGGACGCCGCGAGGTCGCGGACCTGGAGCGAGACGAAGTCGGGGCCGGTGACGGGCATGGGGTTCCTCCTCGGTTGTGTCAGCTTTCTGACACACCGGAGCGTATGTCAGAATACTGACATGAGTCAAGACGGCATCGACCTCGAGACCTCGCTCGGCTACCTCCTCAAGGAGGCGTCGAGCGCCCTGCGCGCGGCGATGGAGGCCGTGCTCCGCCCGCTCGGGATGACGGTCACCCACTACTCCTGCCTCGAGCTCCTCGCCCAGCGGCCGGGCCTCTCGAACTCGGAGCTCGCGCGGGGCGCCTTCGTCACCCGGCAGTCGATGAACGTCCTGCTGCAGACTCTGGAGCGCGACGGCGTCGTCACCCGCCCCGACGCGGCTCCCGTCGGCAAGGCGCTCCCCGCCAGGCTCACCGGGCGCGGACGCCGGAGCCTGGCCGAGGCGTCCGCCGCCGTCCGCGGGGTGGAGCTGCGGATGCTGGAGGGGCTCGCGGAGGAGGAGCGGCAGGCGGCGGCGCGCCTGCTCCGCGGGATGATCCGATCGCTGCGGGTGGACGACCGCGCCTGAGGGGCGCTGTTCCGCCGTCTGTAGGAACGGGCGCCGCGCGCTCGCCGGTACGGTCGCGCTCATGGCAGCAGGAGGAGCGGTGCGCCCGCTCGACGTCGGGATCGTCGGCGGCTCGATCGGCGGACTGTTCGCCGCGGCCCTGCTCGTCCGCGACGGGCACCGCGTGACGGTCCTCGAGCGGTCGGCGACGGGCCTGTCGCGGCGGGGCGCCGGGCTGGTGGCCCAGCAGGACCTGATCGACCTCCTGCACGCGATCGGCCGCGACGACGAGGCGCGGGTCGGCGTCGTCGCGCACGAGCGGATCACCCTCGACCGCTCCGGGCGCGTGATCGGCCGCGACCCCTCCCCGCAGACGCAGGTGTCGTGGGACCACCTCTACGACACGCTCCGCTCGCGGATCCCCGCCGACCGCTACCTCCTCGGCCATGCCGTCGCCGGGGTGCGCCCCTCGGTCGGGACGGACCCGGTCGTCGTCGAGCTGCGCGACGGGAGCGGCCTGGATTTCGACGTCGTCATCGGAGCCGACGGCCTCGGATCCGTCGTGCGCGCGGCGGTCGCGCCCGAGGCGCCGGGGAACCGCTATGTCGGCTACTCGACCTGGCGCGGGCTGATCCCGGAGTCGGCGCTCCCCGCCGGGGCCGCGGCGACTCTGCTCGGACGCTTCGCCTTCTACACCGCGCCCGGCGAGCACATGCTCGGCTACCTCGTCCCCGGACCAGCCGGCGAGGTGGAGCCCGGCCGACGGCGCTACAACTGGGTCTGGTACCGGCCCCTCTCGGAGGAGGCCCTCCGCGGAGTGATGACGGCGTCCGGCCGTGCGTCGGAGAGCGTGTCCCTCGCGCCCGGCGATCTCGCCCACGATCTCCGCCGCCGGCTCGATAAGGACGCGGTCGACCGCCTGCCGCCGCCCTTCGCGGCTGCCGTCCTCGCCGAGCCGCAGCCCTTCCTGCAGGCGATCGTCGACTACGTCCCGCCGCGGACGGTGCGCGGCCGGGTCGCCCTCCTCGGTGACGCCGCCGTGACGGTGCGGCCGCACACGGCCATGGGCGCGGCCAAGGCGGCGGGCGACGCGCTGGCCCTCGCCGCCTCCCTCGCGCGGCACCCGGTCGACGAGGCACTCGAGCGCTACGAGGCCGAGCGGCTCCCCGTCGGCCGCGCCATCGCCGAGTACGGCAGGCACCTGGGCCGCTCGATCCCGCTGCTGTCCGAGTGACCGCAGCAGCATGCGCCCGGCCGAACCCGGATCGACGGCGCGAGCCGATCCTCGGTCGGAGCGGACATGGCTCGCGCTCGCCCTTCAGCGTGCAGGGTCCGATGCGCTGCCCGGCGGCGACTCGAAGGGAAGCTGGAACGGGGGTTCGCAGCATCGCATGGTCGCCACCACGTGGCGCCGGCGCGGACGATTGCAGTCGATAGCGATGAATTAGGTTTCGGCTAGAGGTGACTATCATCGGCTAGATGTTGCCTGAGCAGAACCCCTACAGCCCTGGATCCGGTCGGCGGCCGCCCGAGCTCGTTGGTCGGACTGGCGAGCTCGAAGCGTTCGACACGATCCGCGCTCGTGTCACGCATGGAATGAGCGATCGCGGCATCGTCCTCACGGGCCTCCGCGGCGTCGGCAAGACGGTGCTGTTGAACGAGATGCACCGCATGGCGGAGTCGTTCGAGTGGCTCACGGTGCGCCTCGAGGCGCGTCGGGATGAAGGCGGCGCGCGGGCCGTACGGCGTGCCCTGGCTCGAGAGCTCGTCGTGTCCGCTCGCAAGCTCACCCGCTCGAAGCCGACGGCGCTGATGCGAGAAGCGCTCGGCACGATCTCCTCGTTCAATGCGAAGGTCGGTGCAACGGGGATCGAACTCGGAGTCGCACTCAACGACGGACGTGCCGACTCCGGCGACGCTGAAGTCGACCTCCTCGAGCTCGTCGAAGACGTTTCCACCGCTCTGGGGGAGCGTCGTCGTGCCTTCGGTGTGTTCGTCGATGAGATGCAGGACCTCGATGCGGAGACGATGGGTGCGCTCATCGCCGCTCAGCATGCGGCGAACCAGCGGGAGTGGCCGTTCTACATCATCGCCGCCGGCCTCCCGAATCTCCCCCGTGTCCTCACGGAGACGCGTTCGTACGCCGAGCGCCTCTTCAACTATCGACAGATAGGCACCTTCTCTCGCGACGATGCGGCGCACGCTCTCCGAGAGCCCGCGGAGCGGCTCGGCGCTGAGTTCGCTCCCGATGCGCTCGAGATTCTCCTCGAAGCCGCAGGCGGCTACCCGTACTTCATCCAGGAGTACGGGCAGGCCGCATGGAACCTCTCCAGTCGTCTTGTCACTCTGGCCGACGCCACGGCAGCAGTGCAGTACGGGACCGAACAGCTCGATGCCGGATTCTTCCGCTCACGATGGCAGCGAGCCACGCGCTCAGAGCGACGAATGCTCCGCGCCATGGCAGCCGACGGTGAGGGACCCTCCTCCACCGCTCTCGTCACGCAGCGAATGGGTATCCCGACAACCAGCCTCGGGCCCTACCGTGCCGCGCTCATCAGCAAAGGACTGGTCTACTCACCCGAGCACGGCCAGATCGCCTTCACGGTCCCCGGCATGGCTGGATACGTCGACCGCCACCACGAGGACCTCGACGACGGGAGCCCGAGCGTCTGAAGTCGACCAGACGTCTCCTCTCTCAAGGGCTCGGAGTCCGGTCGCGTACGGGACGTCGCAGAACAGTAGGCCTGGGGAGGCATCAAGACGGAGAACCAGGGACGGCCCTGATCTTCCGGCTGGTCTCCTCAGGTGAGCCGAGGTCCGTGCTCGTCACGAGTTCATCCGCCGCCCCCGCCTGGCCGCTCCCCGCCGTCCGCCGCGCGTCCCTTGCTCCTCGACCGCGGAGACGGCACCCTCGGGTGACGGCCCACGGCGAAGGAGACGCATGGACGACGACGGACTCCTGGCTGCGCTGCTGCGGGGACGGCCGGCGACGCTGGCCGACGCGGCGGAGCTGACCCACATCGACGAGGCCGAGGTCGCTGCGGCGATCGAGCGGCTCCGCGGCCGGGGGCTCATGGGCGGCGAGGGCGAGCAGCTCGACTTCCCGGCGCCGATGGAGTGGGCGGCCGCGGCCATCGCCCGGCACACGGAGTCGGCGCGGCGGGCGGGCAGGGAGTCCCTGGACGGGATCGAGCGCGTCGTCGCGGGCCTGCCGATGCTGCTCGGCGCCTGGCGGGTCGGCGAGGACACGTCGGATCCCGTGCCGACCCTCCTCCGCCACGGGCCGCACGCCTCCGAGGACCTCTGGTTCGACCTGGTGCGCCGCGACTCCGGCTCGCTCGTGGCGGTGCTCCCGAACGTGGAGCGTTTCCTCGACCCGCCGACGGAGCGGGCGATCCGCTTCGGGCACGCGCTCGCGGCGAAGGACCGGGTGCGCGTCATCATGCCGGCCGCCGGCGCGCGCGACCCGCGGGTGCTCGCCCGGGTGGAGGCGTACCAGGCGGCGGGCGTCGAGTACCGGCTCCTCGAGAGCCCGCCGAGCTGGTTCTGGGTCGACGGCGACCACCTCGCCGTCCCGTTCGAGTGGGGCGAGACGAAGCCGACCAGCGTGCTCGGCGTGCGCCATGCGGCGCTGGCCGGTCTGGTCGAGTCGTACTTCGAGGTGTTGTGGCGGCAGGCCGCTCCGATCGGAGCCGTCGACCAGAGCTGGCTGCCGCTGCTCCGGCTGATGCGCCAGGGCGTCACGCTCGAGACCGCGTCGCACCGGCTCGGCATGAATCCGCGGACCGGCCGCCGCCGCGTGGCCGCCGCGATGGAGCACTACGGAGTGGCGACGCTCTTCGCGCTCGGCACGGCGTGGGCGGCGGACTCGCGCACCCGCGACGGCGACGCCGGAGCCGGAGAGCCGGTGCTCGACGATCCGGAGGCGCTCGAGCCGGGAGTGCTGGACGACGGTGAGATCGACCTCGCCGAGACGGTGCCGCGCGATTGAGCTCCCGCGGGACCGAGCCGTGCGGCCGACCCCTCGACGCCTTCGGGTGGCAGTGAGGAGTCGGCCGATGCGCCCGCCCGGGCACCTCTCCAGTGTCCGGACGTGACCACGGCGGGGACAAGAGCCTGTAGCGGACACGTCCGGAAGAGGACACCGCACCCGGGAGCGGATCGCCGGCGCTCCCGCTCCGGGGTGGGCGCGTGCCAGGCTTGCCGCATGGATCTCGAGGTGCGGCCGGGGCTCGTCGTCCCCGCATCGGAGCTGCAGTGGCGGTTCTCGCGCTCCTCCGGGCCCGGCGGGCAGCACGTGAACACCTCCGACAGCCGCGTGCAGCTCACCTGGAGCGTCGAGGAGTCGGCGGCCCTCTCGGACGAGCAGCGCTCGCGCCTGCTCGAGCGCCTCGGGAGGCGGCTCGTCTCCGGAGCGGTCACCGTCACGGTGGCGCAGGAGCGCTCGCAGCTGCGCAACCGCGAGACGGCCCTCGAGATGCTCCGCGGGATCATCACCGCGGCCCTCGCGCCTCCCTCCGCCCCGCGGCGCCCGACCCGGCCCACGCGCGGCTCCACCCGCCGGCGGCTCGCCGCGAAGCAGCAGCGCTCCGAGACGAAGCGGCAGCGCCGCCGGCCGCCCGGCGACTGAGCGGAGTCGCAGGGTCCGCCCGGTGGGTGCTCCAGGCCGCGGTATCCCGGTCGCGCCGGACCCGGCTCAGGGAGTGAAGAACGCCTCGATCGCCGCGGTCAGGGCGACCAGGTCGTCCACGTGGGCGAGCTCGCGCGCCGAGTGCATCGAGAGCAGCGGCACTCCCACGTCGACCGTGGAGATGCCGAGCCGGGTCGCGGTCAGCGGGCCGATCGTGGATCCGCACGGCACCGAGTTGTTCGAGACGAACTCCTGGTACCCGACGCCGGCGCGCTCGCAGACGCCCGCCCACAGCGCCGCGCCGCGCGCATCCGTCGCGTAGCGCTGCGTCGCGTTGATCTTGAGCAGCGGCCCCTTCCCGGCGACCGGCTGGTTCGACGGGTCGTGCTTCTCGGAGTAGTTGGGGTGCACGGAGTGGCCGGCATCGGCCGAGAGGCACCAGGAGGCGGCGATCGCCCGGGCGCGCTCGTCGACACCGGCGCCGAGGGCCGTGCCGATGCGCGAGAGGACGTCCTCGAGGAACGGCCCGCTCGCTCCGGACCGGCTCGCCGAGCCGAGCTCCTCGTGGTCGAAGGCGGCGAGCACGCTGATGTGCGCGGGCGGCGCCGCGGGATCGGCGCTCGCCGCGAGGAGCGCGACGAGGCCGGCGTGCACGGAGCTGAGGTCGTCCATCCGCCCGGCGGCGAGGAACATCTCGTCGAGGCCGAAGCGGCGCGGCGCCTGCGTGTCGGCGGTGAGCAGGTCGTAGCCGGCGATGTCGGAGGCGTCGTCGAGCCCGGCGTGCGCGGCGAGCAGCTGGAGCAGGTCGACCTCGGAGGCGTCGCCGACGCCGAACACGGGGACGGTGTGCTTCTGGCGGTCGAGAGTGAGGCCCTCGTTCGCCGTGCGGTCGAGGTGGATCGCGAGCTGCGGGATGCGCAGCAGCGGACCGGTCCGGAGCAGGCGCGTCGAGCCGTCGCGGGTGACCACGCGCCCGGCCAGCTCGAGCTCGCGGTCGAGCCAGGAGTTGAGCAGCGGGCCGCCGTAGATCTCGACGCCGGCCTGCAGCCAGCCCTTCGAGCCGATCGTCGGCCGGGGCTTGAGCATGAAGCCGGGGGAGTCGGTGTGGGCGCCCAGGATGCGGAAGGGCGTGGTCGCCCCGGAGCCCTCGGGCAGGTGCCAGGCGATGATCGCGCCGTCGCGGACGACGTAGTACCGGCCGGGCTCCGCGGGCCACGCCTGCGTCTCGTCCAGCCCCGTGAATCCGGCTCCCTCGAGGCGCCGTGCCGCCTCGGCGGCCGCGTGGTACGAGGAGGGGGAGGCGGTCAGGAACTCGGCGAAGTCGGCGATGTGGTCGTCACGCGTGGTCATCCCTCCAGTGAAGCACGCGGCGCGGCCGGGACGGGGAGGGTGCCGGGGGAGCCCCTGCGGCGGCCGTCACGGCCGGGCAGGGGCACCCCGGGGCGGAGGGTCAGCGCCGGGTCAGGTCGACGTCGGCCTCGGCGGCGATCGCCTTGATCAGCGCCGAGGCGTTCTCCCCGCCGAAGCCGGCGGCCATCGCCTCGTCGATGTAGTGGCGGGCCGTCGCGACGCCGGGGACGGGCGCACCGACGCTGTCCGCGTAGGCCTGGATCAGCCCCGCGTCCTTCTGCATCAGCGCGAGAGCGAAGGACGGCGAGTAGTCGCCGGCGACAGCCTGCTCGACCCGCTGCGGGCGTCGCACTTCCCCGTTCGAGTCCGCGACGGCCGAGGACGCGGTCATCACGGACGCGGAGTTCAAGTCAGTTGCCGCGGATCTGATGAACATCCGCAGCACGATCGGGTACGTCTCGAGCAACCTCAACCAGCTCGCCCCTCGGTGGCGCCAGCGGGCGAGGGCTGATGCGCAGAAGTTGTGCGCGGGAAGAGGTGCTGAACCGCTCGTCGCCGCGTGAGGAGGGGGCGACGAGCGGTTCAGCGCTGGTCTTTCGGGTGTCGTTAGCGCACGACTCCGTCGATCTCGAAGCTGTCGAAGCTGCCGGCGAGGTACGGGTCGGGGAACTGCGACTTGCCGAGGAAGTTGCCGCTGGTGCGGCCTAGGTCCTTCGGAGCGAGCGGCATGGCGGTGTTCTGCCCGACCTGCACTCCGTTGGCGAAGATCGTTCCCGTCGTCGTGCCGTTCGTATTCGCCTTGAAGGTCACCTTGATGTCGGTCCACTGCCCAGCGGGCATCGTGAAGTTCGTCGAGATCCGTGTCTCCGCTCCATTACCGGAGGTCGTGAGGGCGAGCCCTAGCTTCCCGTCAGTCGACTTCGGCGTGAGGAACACGTACTTCTGGGTGCTGCTGCCGAAGTCGAACAGCCGGCTGAAGGTGGAGATCGAATCGACCTTCACCCTCATCGAGATGGTCAGGTCCTTCGAGCGTGACAGGATGTCCGACGGCAGCTGGGCGAAGGCCCCGTCGCTTCCGTTCAGCCGCAGCACGCTCGCCGTGCCGTCGGTGGCGGTTGCCGCCGTCCCCTTGAGCGCGAGCGCGTTGCCGTTGCCGGAGGCGTCGGGGACGGTGCCGTTCGACGATGAGTCGAAGGTGTAGGTCACCCAGTCGGCCGGGAGCGGCTGCAGGGCTTGAACGGTCACGGACACCGTGTCGGTGGTCGCAAGGACGCCGTCGCTTGCCCGGAGTGCGAACACGTAGCTGCCGGCGGTACTCACCGACGCAGACGTGCGGCGAGCAGTCGGCGACGCGAAGGTCGCGGTGGCACCGGCAGGAGCAGACTGCACGCTCCACTGCGTCGTCAGGGTTCCGTTCGGCGAGCCGAGTCCGTCGTCGGAGGCGGATCCGCTGAGCTGGATCGGATCGAGTCCGAGGGACAGCCCGGCCTGGTCGGGTCCGGCGTTGACGGTCGGCGCCGCATTCGCGCCCGGGGCGGTCGAGACCAGGTGGACGATGTACGTGCTGCCGGCGGGCGCATCGAACGGGACGCGGACCGGCGCGGGAAGCGTTCCCGCGAGAGAGGCCGGCCGGTAGACGTTGACGGTGCGCTGGCGCACGCCGTTCACGATGACCGCGTAGCTGCCCTGCGCGAGGCCGCTGACCTCCGCGATGCCGGAGTGTGCGGTGCCGGTGCGGTTGAGCATGTCCAGGCGCAGGTCGGCGCTGTTCGAGCCGACGATCGCCTGCGAGTAGGCGTCGTTCTCGAGGTCGACCGACAGCTGCTGGGTCACCAGGTTGAGGCGGCGCTGCAGGCCGTCCTTCGGGATGACGGTGATGGAGTAGGCGTCCCGCGAGACGTCCGCTCCGTATCCGACGACTCCGAAGATCGGGTCATCGGTGACGACGTCGGCGCTGAGGGTCTGCAGGGTGCCCCACAGTCCGAGATCGCTCTCGCCGGTCATGCCCCGCCAGCCGTTGTTCAGCTTGACGTTCGCGCCTCCGCCGACCCCGAGGGTGCCGAGGTTGCCGCGCTCGGCCTGGTACGACCACGATGCGGCTCCGATGTTGGCCGGCGCGTTGCTGATCTGGCCGGAGTTGATGGTCGCGAGTCCTGCCACCTTGCCGGCGTAGTTCAGGCGCTGCAGCTCGGCGCGGCGCGCGGCGGTGATGGCCGTGGTTCCGGTCTCGAGTGCTGCGGTGTGGTTGATGTAGTCGTCCATCGTGTAGCCGGCGAGGGAGGCGCTGTACTGGAACTGCCACCAGTTCTCGCCCGTGATGGTGGTGGGGTCGGAGTACCAGTACCAGACGGGCATGCGTCCGCGGGCGGCCTCCGTCTTGGCGACGATGTCGCGCATGACGCGCAGGGCGTTCGTCTTGTCGTCGTTCACATTGAGCTTGGCGAGGGTGTAGACCGCCTCCTCCCCCGTGTTGTCGTAGCTGTACTCGGAGCCGTAGGGGTAGGCGTTGGAGGAGAAGTTGGCGTACTTGATCGCCATTTTCGCTTCGATGTCGTTGGCCTGCGTGTCCAGTCCCTCGGCGCGCAATGCGGCGATGAGATCGGGTGTCGAGAGCTCACCCATGAGTCCGGTCTCCCAGTTGTAGGCGACGGGTCCCTCGTAGAGCTCCTTGAAGATCCCGTAGGCCGTCGTCAGGTACCACTGAGCGGGGTGGGCGTAGGCGATCGCGGAGGGGTTCTGCTTGGCGATGTTGTACATGCCGAAGAACGTGTTGTAGACGTGCGGGTAGGCGTAGCCGCGGTAGCCGGGCGTGGTGTTCAGGCTGCCGGGCTTCCCCTGCTCCCAGAAGTCGTAGACGGTGTACTTCGGCGCGGCGCTGGGCGACGTGTTCCCCATCAGGTTCTCCCAGACGGCCTTCTGGAGGTAGTCGTCGAGGGCCTTGATCTGGATGGCGTCGGGCAGGGCGACGAGCTTCTCCGCGAGGAACTGGCCGTGCGGGAGTCCCCAGTCGTCGCCGAGCCCGTAGTAGCCGGCGTACTCGTTGCGGCGGCCCTGAGGGGCATTCGTCGTGGTGGCGAGGCTGCCGTCGGGGGCGTTCATCATCCAGTCGTCGAAGGTGTAGTTGCGGATGTCGCTCGCGGAGAGTCCGTCGGACGGCTTCCACTGGGTCTTCTCGACCATGAACTTCGCATGCGTGTCGAGGAGTCCCGCGACACTGTCGATCACGGAGAACTGGAGGACGGACTGCCGCGCGGCGCCGGTCTGGTCCGTGTACGAGACGGTGACGTCGTTGGCGCCCAGCTGCGTGCGGTCGAAGGTCATCCCGTAGATCCGGTAGTCGCCGTTGCTCCGGGAGAACGTCACGACGGGGTTCGTGGGCGCTGACCCCTTGAGGTCGTTGCGGTTGCGCGCGGTGACTGACGTGATGGTGCCCTTGATCCGGAACGCCATCTCTGCGCGCCGGTCGATGGGCACGATGAGTCCGGGGACGACCGTGGTGTCGAGCAGCCCTCGATCGAACATCGTCTGCTTGAGTGCTGCGTCGTCATCGACCTTGCCGATGCGATAGGTGTAGCTCTTCGTCGCGCCCGGCGCGATGGCGACACTGGTGGAGCTGAGGTAGCCGCGGTTGGTCTTCTGGATCGCGGTGGAGTGCGGGTAGTAGATGTTGAGGCCCTTGATGTTCGAGCTCTCGTTCGCCGAGTTCCAGGCCCAGGAGGTGTTGCCGACTTCCTCGGTGCGCCAGCGGTCCTGGTACTCGAAGCCGGAGCCGGATGCGGTGTCGGCGGTCATGGCGATGAACGGGCCCTGGCCGCTGGGACGCTCGAGAGTGACGTAGGAGCCGTTCTTACCCACGTAGGAGTGTGTGAGGACCCGGGTCTCGTAGATCGAGTCGCCCTGCCTCCATAGCTCGTTGCCGGGAACGGGGACACCCCAGTCGCCGATGACGAGCTGCGTGGCCGCGGTGTTCTTGACGTCCTGCTTCCAGACCAGGGAGCCGTCGGAGGCGAGAGAGTACGTCTCGGTGACGGTGAAGCCCTTCACGCCTTCCGCGTTGGTGGAGTTCTGGTGGGTGACCGTCACACTGCTCGACGTCGCCGAGACGGTGCGGCCGTCGGCCGACTGGGAGGTCCACGCGGTCTTCCAGGGGTTCGCGCCGACACCGGTGGTCGACACTGCTCCCGTGCCGTTCGCGTAGGAGAACATCAGGTTCCCGAACCACTGGCGGTACTTGCTGTTCGTCTCGCGGGCCTGCTCCGGAGCGCTGTCCGGGTTCATCAGGTATTCGGTGTCGTGTAGGTCGCCGACGATCTTGAGCGACTGCATCGACCCGTCCGCGGCGAAGCTCGCGCGGATCTTGTCGGAGGCGAGCGTGTAGGGGTAGCTGGTGGCGGCGTCGGCGGTCTGGCCGACCACCACCGATCCTGCTGCGGCGATGACGCCGATCGTGAGTGCCGCGAGCAGCCGAGAGGCTCTGCGTGAGAGGAGGGACATGTCCTGCCTTCTTCGTCGAAGTGCGGATACGGTGACCGGCGGCCGCCGCAGAGGAGCGAGGATCCGCCCGGCGGTGGGAGCTCGCCCGGGAATCAGGAGTGGTTCACGGGAAGCCAGATGCGCATCGACACGGGACCTCGGGATCCCCACGACCGGTACGGGGTGAGCGCCACGGTCAACGGCCGTCGGTGCGGGGTTCGAGGGATTCTGGAGAAGGGCCATTCGTGCTCGTCGCGTTCGGCGACGCTGCCGGCGAGCGTCACACGCCCCTCTCGTGCGATCGGGACCGCTCCGGCGTCCAGGGCGATGTCGTCGACGTGGGCGCCGGCGGGGAGGTCGACGGACTCGAGGCAGAGGATGTCCGGTCCGTGCTGGACGGCGACGGTGCCGCGGGTGGCATCGATCCTCTCGTCGGGCTGCACGAGGACGGGTTCGAAGGGGAGGTCGAGTTCGATCCGGTCGCCGACGCGGAAACGCCGTTCGAGGTGGAGCGTGCCGTGGAACGGTCCGGTCGGCGTCTCGGCAGCATCCCCGTCGGCGGAGACGACGACGACGTCCGCGTTCGTCGCCCAGGTCGGGATCCGCAGCGTCAGAGTCCACGGCTCGACGGGTGTGCGCGTGATGGTCACGGCGACTCGCCCCCGCTCCGGCAGGTCGCTGGAGACCTCCATCGAGACGTCTCCCTGGAGGAGAGCGGCGGAGATCGTGGCGGACGCGTACTGGTGCAGCTGCACACCCTTCGCATCGGTGGTGGCGAGGTAGCCGGACAGCGAGGCGAAGGTGCGGGCGAGGTTGTTGGGGCAGCAGGCGACGTCGAACCACGCCGCCCGCTGACTGGAGTCCGCGCGCTTGGACTGCTCCTCCGGGGAGGACGCGACGCCGGGCTCGCGCCGGTGGAGGGTGTTCGCGTAGAAGAAGGAGCGGCCGTCCTCGGACACGGCGGTGGCGATGATGTTGTGCAGAGTGCGTTCGATCAGGTCCGCGTAGCGCGGGCGGCCGGTGGCGAGCAGCAACCTCCACGAGAGCATGATCGAGCCCACGCCGGCGCAGGTCTCGCAGTACGCGCGGTCGTTGGGTAGCTCGAAGTCGGCGCCGAACGCCTCGTCCTGGTGATGCGAGCCCATTCCACCGGTGATGTAGGTCCGGCGTGCGACTGTGGCCTCCCACTGCCGCTCGACGATCGCGAGCAGCTCGGCGTCATCAGTGTCCACGGCGACGTCGACCACCGCGGACGTGAGGTAGAGGGCGCGCACCGCGTGTCCGCGGAGGACCTTGGCCTCGCGGATCGGGACGTCGTCCTGGAAGTAGGCGCGACCGAACTCGACGTCTTCCAGGCTCTGGTGACCGCGGCGGTCCAAGAACACGCGGGCTTGCTCGAGGTAGCGCTCCTCCCCCGTGGCGCGGGCGAACTCCGTGAGCGCGACCTCGATCTCCGGATGTCCGCAGACCGTCTGGCGGCCGTCCGCCCCGAACTCCGAGCAGATGTGGTCGGCGAGACGGCGCGCGGCCTGCGTGAACCCGTCCTCACCGTGGGTGCGCAGTCGCGCGACCGCGGCCTGGAGGAGGTGTCCGGCGTTGTACAGCTCATGGCCCCACTCGAGGTCGCTGTAACGCTCAGCCTGACCGTGCCGGCCGAAGCGGGTGCCGAGATAGCCGTCGCTCTCCTGCGCACTGACGATGCGGGCGGTGAGAGCGCGGATGATCGATTCGGTCTCCGGGTCCTCACGTCCGGCGGTGTGCCAGCAGAGCCCTTCGAGGGTCTTGTAGACCTCGGAGTCGGCGAACTCGCGTCCGCGACGGCCTTCGGCGAGTCCGCCCCCGACGGCGAGCTCGAAATTGCGCAGCCATCCGGCGCGCTCCAGCCAGCCGAGGTTGTGCTCGAAGGTGGCGGTCGCGTTGACGGCGACCCGACGTCCCCAGAACCCCTCCGGGTCCAGCTGGACCCGGTCGATGGCGAGGGGTGTCAGGGTCCCGGCGGCCGGGTCAACGGGCAGGGCTGGGGAGAAGGTCATGACGGGATCTTTCAAGAGTGGCGCGGGACGAGAGGAAGGACGACTGCTACTTGACGCTGCCGACGGCGAGGCCCTCACGCAGCAGCCGGAACGACAGCACGTAGACGGCCAGCAGCGGCAGCGAGGAGATGACCGCGAGAGCCATCAGCCCGGGCCAGTCGATCCCGTACCCCGACGTCTGCTGCGCGATGAGAGCGCTGATCGGGTAGTTGACCGGAGAGAGGAAGAGGTTGATCGCGAAGAGGAACTCGCCCCAGGCGACGAGGAAGATCAGCGAGCCGACCGTCGCCATGCCGTTTCGAACGATCGGGACGACGACGGCGAAGAAGGTGCGCAGCCGACCGGCCCCGTCGATGGAGGCGGCCTCTTCGATGGCGTCGGGCACCGCGGCGAAGAACGGTCGCAGCAGCAGCACGGCCCACGGCAGCAACATCGCCGTATCGGCGAGGACGAGACCGGCGGTGGTGTCCAGAAGACCGAGCCTGCTGAAGATCGCGAACAGAGGGATGATGCTCGCCGTCTGCGGCACCATCTGCAGGAAGATCAGCAGCCCGAGGACGAGACCGGCGACGACGCCGTCGACGCGGCGCAGCGCGTAGGCGAACGGGACGCCGAGCGCGAGCACCAGTGCAGTGGTCCCGAGGGCGATCTGCGCCGACTGGGCGAGCGCCGTCGCGAGGGCGGGGTTCGCGAGCGCCTCCGCATAGGCGTCGAAGGAGGGCGCCGAGAGGATCGCTCCGCCGACCACGTCGCCCTGGCGCTTGAGGGAGGTGAGCACGATCCAGACAAGGGGCAGCCCGTACAGGACGTAGAGCACCACGCGTACGGTGAAGGCGACCGGCTCCCGGGTGCGGGACGGTCGCGCGACGCGGGTCGCAGCGCCGCCTCGCAGGCGGGTCAGGGGGGCGGTGAGGGTGCTCATCAGGACTCGCTCCTGGTCGATCGGACGTAGACGACGGCGAGGACCGCCACGATGGCGAGGGCGATGATGCCCGTCGCGGAACCCAGTCCGTAGTCGTGCTGGACGAAGGCCTGGGAGTAGCTGAGGTAGGGCAGCGTGGACGTCGCGTCTCCGGGGCCGCCGGCGGTCATCACGTAGATGAAGTCGAAGCTGCGGAAGGCGTAGACGACGGTCAGGATCGCCAGGATGACGGCGGTCGGCCGCGCCGCGGGGATGAGGATGCTCCGGATCTCCTGCCAGCGGCTCGCGCCGTCGACCGAGGCCGCCTCGAGGATCTCGGGGTCGATGCCCAGCAGAGCCGACCGGAAGACCAGCGCATTGAAGGGGATGACGGCCCAGGCGTTCACGATCGCGACCGAGAGCAGCGCGAACCTCGCGTCGTAGAGGAAGGGGACGCCCTCCGCCGAGAGGCCGGTCGCCCGCACGAGCGTGTTGACCAGACCCTGATCGGCGAGGAGGAACTTCCAGATGCTGCCGTTCACCACGGGCGGCATGGCCCAGATGAACACCATCATCCCCAGGAGGAAGGCACTGCCCAGCCGGGAGGAACGGAGGGCGATCGCCGCTCCGAGTCCTCCGACGACCCCGACGACCGTGACCAGGACCACGAAGGCCCCGGTGCGCAGCGTGGCGCCGCCGAGGTCGGAGCCCTGGAGCAGCGCGAGGAAGTTCTGCACTCCGACGAACGGCCAGTCCCCGTTGAGGGTTCCGGAGCTGACCTCGCTGACGCTCATCCTCATCAGCAGGTAGATGGGGTAGAGCGACAGCGCCGCGAGCAGCACTCCTCCCGGTGCGGCGAAGCCCAGTCGGCCGCCGCCGACGCCGGATCGTCTCCGGGTCGTGGTCGAGGTGCTGCTCACGGTCGCTCCATTCTCTCGTCGGGGTCTGCTACTGCTGGAGCAGCGGCGTCAGGGTCGTCATCAGGTCGCTCGAGAGCTGCTCGGGGGTCCCGCTGCCGGCGACCGCCGCGCTCCAGGACTCACCGACGGTCTGCAGCACCTTCGCGACGTTCTCGGACGGGATCGCCGGGTCAGGCGAGGTGTGGCCGTCGTCCTGGAGGATCGCCGCGAACTGGGAAAGGATCGGGTCGCTGCCGACCTTGTCGTCGGCAGCTGCATCGGCACGGGCGGGGATCGAGCCGAAGGCGTCGAGCAGCGTCAGCTGCCCCTGCTTCGAGAAGAACTCCTGCTCGAGGTACTCCTGCGCGAGCGCCTTGTTCTCGGAGAAGGCGCCCACGTTCTGCACCTCACCGCCGAGGTAGACCGAGCCGCCCTCACCGACGGGGATCGGCACGACCCCGTACTCGAACGCGGCGTCCTTCTCGGCCGAGGTGATCTGCCAGTTGCCGTTGACGGCGAAGGCCGTGTTCCCCGCGGCGAACTGCTGGAAAGGGACCGTCTGGTCCCACGTCGCCGCCTCCTTGGTCAGGTAGCCCTTCGCGGTCCAGTCCTGCACCATCGCGAACGCGTCCTGCAGAGGCTGCTGCTCGGGTGCGGCGTAGTCCCACCCGGCACGCGAGAGCCACGGGAACGCCTGCCACTCGCCCTCGGAGTTCGCCTTGCCGGTCAGCGTGATGCCGTCCTTGCCGGCGGCCGTGGCCGAGGCGAGATCCGCCTCGAGCTCCTCGAACGTGGTGGGAGCCTCGACACCCAGCTCGGTGAGGATGTCCTGGTTGTACCAGAGGCCGATCAGGTTCACGAAGCCCTGCACGCCCATGACGTCGTCGCCGACCTTCTGCACGACGGCGTCGGGGAACTGCCCGGCGTCGGCGTACTGGTCCCACCACTCGTTCATCGGCTCGATGGCCTTCGCCTCGGTGAGGGTGAAGGTATCGGCGGCGTTGTAGACGACCACATCGGGGCCGGTGCCCGTTCCCGCGGCCTGCACGAGCTTGTTCGTCAGCTGGTCGAACGGAACGTAGACGTTCTCGACCGCGACCCCCTCGTGCGTCGATTCGAAGTCCGACGCGAGCTCCTCGAGTCCGGCGGTCTGGCCGTCGACGGAGTAGTAGTGCCAGACGGTCAAGGTGTCGCCGCCGTTCCCGGCCGAGGCGCCTCCCGCGGACGACGGCGTGCAGCCGCTGAGAAGAAGGGCCGCAGTCGCGGCTGTGACCGCTGCGACGATGCTGATCCGGGTGCTGTGACGCCTCACGACGTGCCTCGCTTTCACTGTCTTCATTGACTCGGCCACCTGGTGCAGGCATTTCATCGATGAAATCGAGGACCGCTGTCGGCGATAGTAGAGCCGCCGGGCCGACCCCGTCAACATTCGACACCATCCCTTTCGGATCGCGGTGTGCTGGTCGAGGCGTGCATACTGTGCGCACCAGTTCATCGATGAAACGGAATGGCCATGACCTCGCACCCCGTCCACCGAGCGCACGGCATCGTGCACCCCGCCTTCACGGTCGGGACGATCGATCCGCGGCTCTTCGGATCGTTCGTGGAGCACCTGGGCCGAGGCGTGTACGGCGGCCTGCTCGATCCTTCGCACGAGAGTGCCGACGCCGACGGATTCCGCACCGACGTCCTCGCGCTCGTCGAGGAGCTCGGGGTCACGACCGTCCGCTACCCGGGCGGTAACTTCGTCTCGGCGTACGACTGGCGCGACGGCATCGGTCCGGTCGAGGACCGTCCCGTCCGGCTCGATCCTGCCTGGCACACCGTCGAGCCGAACCGCTTCGGGGTCGACGAGTTCGTCCGCTGGTGCCGGGCGGCACGCGTCGAGCCGATGATGGCGCTGAACCTCGGGACCGACGGAATCCGCTCGGCCCTGCACCTGCTGGAGTACGCGAACCACCCCGGCGGCACCACTCTCTCGGACGAGCGGCGCGCGAACGGCGCCGACGAGGCGCACGGCATCCGTCTCTGGTGCATCGGCAACGAGATGGACGGGCCGTGGCAGATCGGCCACCTGAGCGCCGACGAGTACGGGCGTCTCGCCGCCCGCACCGCCGCCGCCATGCGCGCACTCGACCCCTGCCTCGAACTGATCGTCTGCGGCAGCTCGAACGACCGGATGGCCACCTTCGGAGCCTGGGAGCAGGAGGTACTGCTGCACACGATCGAGCACGTCGACTTCGTGTCCTGCCACCAGTACTTCCGCTACGACGGCGACCTGGCCGCGTTCCTCGCCTCCGGCGTCGCGATGGACCGCTTCATCACCGCCATCGCCGACACGATCGGACAGGTGCGCGCACAGACGCGATCAGAGCGTCCGATCGCCATCTCCTTCGACGAGTGGAACGTGTGGGACTTCGTCGCCCACGACGAGCGCGTCGCCGGAGGGCTCGAATGGGAGGAGGCGCCCCGACTCCTCGAGGACCGCTACACGGCAGCGGACGCCGTCGTCGTGGGCGACATGCTCATCAGCATGATCAACAGAGCCGACATCGTCCGTGCAGCGAGCATGGCTCAGCTGGTGAACGTCATCGGTCCGATCATGACCGAACCGGACGGCCCCGCCTGGCGGCAGAGCACCTTCTGGCCGTTCGCCCAGGCACGGCGTTCCGCCGGCGCGACCGCGCTCCGGACCGTCGTCGAGGCGGACAGCACGGGAGGGGGCGAGGACTCCGCTCCCGTCCTCGCCTTCGCCGCAGCGGCACACGCCGACGGCTCCCTCGACCTGATGATCGTCAACCGCGCGACCGACGGCGTCACGGAGACCACGGTCGACCTCACCGCGTTCCCCGCCCTCACCGTGACGGAGGCGCTGATCCTCCGACACGAGGACCCGTTCGCGACGAACTCGGCGGAGCTCCCCGACACCGTCACTCCGCGACTCCTCGCCGTTGCGCTGTCCGACGGCGTCCTCTCGTTCCGGATCCCCGCCATCGCCTGGGTGACCGTGCGCCTCTCGCCGACCGTCGACCTGGGATGATCGGGGAACGCTCATGGGAGGAATAATGCCGATGCCGCGATCGCGAACCCGCCCGGTGACCATGGCCGATGTCGGCGCTGCTGCAGGCGTCACCGCTCGCACGGTCTCCAACGTGCTCAGCGGCAACGCCAACGTCAGACCCGAGACCCGCGATCTCGTCCTCAAGGCAGTCCGCGATCTCGGATACCAACTCAACGTCTCCGCGCGCGGACTGCGCACCGGCCAGACCGGGCTCATCACCCTCGCGATCCCGGATCTCGCGATCGAGTACTTCGGCCAGCTCGCGACGGTCATCATGTCGGAGGCCGAGCGGCACGGCTGGACCGTGATCATCCAGCAGACCGGAGCGCGCCGAGACGCCGAGATCGCCGTCCTCTCCGGCTCCAGCCGCCAGCTGTCGGACGGACTGATCTTCCAGCCTCACGCACTCGGCCCCGGAGACGAGAAAGTACTCGTCGGGGACCGCCCACTCGTTCTCCTGGGCGACAGGATCTTCGACGGCCCGGTCGATCACGTGACCATGGCGAACACAGCCGCCGCGGCCACCGCCACGCAGTACCTGATCGACCGCCAACACCGGCGCATTGCCGCGATCGGCAGCAACCCCGCCGGCGGATCCGTCAGCGCCGCAGCACTCCGCTTGGACGGATACCGCGGTGCCCTCGAGGCGAACGCGATCCCGTTCGACCCCGCCCTCGTCGCGGTCGCCACCGAGTGGCACCACGCCGACGGCGCCGTCGCGATGACGCAGCTGCTCGACTCCCGCGTCCCTCTGGACGCCGTCTTCTGCTTCAACGACACCCTGGCCTTCGGGGCACTGCACGCGCTGCACGTTCGCGGCATCCGCGTACCGGAGGACATCGCGGTCGTCGGCTTCGACAACGTCACCGCCGCCGCCTACGCGATACCCGCCCTCACCACGATCGATCCCGGCAGCCGCCAGATCGCCAAGACGGCCGTCGACCTCCTCGCTCAGCGCATCCGGAACGGCCCTCCGGCGCACCCGAGCGAGGTCGTCGTCGAGCACTCGCTCATCTCCCGCCGCAGCGCGTAGCACAAGCACATTCGTCAGCGACGAGCCGGTCCGCGCCCGAGAACACGTCTGGCTTTGATCGCTGCGACTTTCTCCTTCGTGCCCTCGTACCAGGGCACGGTGCGCAGCAGCGCGGCCCTCGATCCGGTGGAGAGCATCACGGCGCGGCCGCGGGGCATCGCTCCGAGCTCGTCCACGGTCAGGATCCGTTCGCGCTTCAAGGCGGTCGAGGTCGAGCGGACGCCCTTGTTGTAGCTGGCGGAGGTCGTTTCGCGGTCGTAGTCACTGACGAGCTCGGAGACGTTCTGCAGGAAGTCGTTCTCCTTGACGCTGCCGAGGTAGAGGAACGCGTTCGACGCGCTCCACAGCTTCAACATGCCCTCCTTTCCCCGTGCCGCTCATCCAGGCGTCGATCCTCCCGCCCGACGGCAAGCGCGCCTAGCCGCGAAGCCCGCGTCTCTGCGGGACGGAGGCGCCTTCGTTTCCACGGCGGGACGGCGCTCGTCGCTCCTGTGGTGGAAGCGCGCCCGTCACTCCTGCGTGCCCGTCACTCCTGCGTGCCCGTCACTCCTGCGCGGCCGCCGCGAGGGCACGGTCGAGCCAGTCCGCGAGCAGCAGGCGCTCCGCGGGCGTGAGGCCGGCGAGCTCCGGCGCGAGGGCCCGGACGCCGACGAGGGCGGTGAGCCGCCCGCCGTCGCCGGGGGAGGGCGGGTCGGTGAGGATCCCCGCGAGCACGCTGTCGAGCGCGGCGTCGGCGAGACCGGGGTCGCGGTCGGCGGCGGGGGTGGAGAGCAGGGTGGTGACCACGCCGGTGCCCGCCGCCTGGATGAGGCCGACGGCGCGCTCCTCCGGCACGCGGAGGCGGCCCTCGGCGGCCACTCGCTGCACGCGCGCGGCGAGGACCCGCCGCCCGGAGAGGGCGGCCGGCGATCCGGAGGCGCGGCCCGGATCGCTGAGGAGGCGGAAGAGCGCGGGGTTGGCCAGGCCGAACTCCACCTGCGCGGCCCAGCCTGCGCGCAGGTCCTCGACCGGGTCGACGCCCCCGGCGACGGCCGCCTCGACCGTCCGCGCCTTGGAGTCGACCCAGGTGGCCAGCACGTGCTCCGCGACCGCCTCGAGCAGGCCGTCCTTGTCGCCGAAGAGGCGGTAGATCGCCGGGGCCTGCAGCCCGGCCGCCTGGGCGACCGCTCGCGTGGTGACGGCGGCGGGGCCCTCATCGCGGAGGAGGCCGGCGGCCGCCTCGACGATGCGCAGGCGCGTGTCGGTCGGGGGAGTGGGGCTGATCACGTATCGACGGTAGCGCACGGTTGCTATCAGTGGAATTCCGTGGTTATCTTCGTCGTGGTATCGCTGATACCCCTCATCGGAAGGCTCTCCCCATGATCATCGTGACCGGTGCCACCGGCGCTCTGAACGGCGCCACCGTCGACCACCTTCTCAACTCCGTCCCCGCCTCCGGAATCGCCGTCGTCGCCCGCGACGCCTCGAAGGCCGCCCGCTTCGCGGAGCGCGGAGTGGAGGTGCGCGTCGGCGACTACGCCGACCCCGCCTCCCTCCCGGGCGCCTTCGACGGAGCGGATCAGCTGCTCCTCGTCTCCTCGAGCGATCCGCGGGCCGACGCCGTCGCCCTGCACCGCACCGCCGTCGAGGCGGCCGTCGCGGCCGGAGTCGGACGGGTCCTCTACACGAGCCACCAGGGCGCCGCCGCCGACACCCCCTTCGGCCCGGGCCGGGACCACGCGGCGACCGAGCGCCTGCTCGCCGAGTCCGGACTCGCCTGGACGTCGCTCCGCAACGGCTTCTACGCGCACAGCCTGGGTCTGTTCCTCGGACCGTGGCGGGAGACCGGCGTGATCGAGGTCCCCTCGGACGGTCGCGTCTCGTGGACGGCCCGCGAGGACGAGTCGGAGGCGGCCGCCCGGCTCCTCCTCTCGGGGAGCCCGCAGGACGGGCCGATCATGCTGACCGCGACGGAGGCTCCGACGTTCGAGGAGATCGCCGGGATCGCGGCCGAGGTCGGCGGGCGACCCGTCGAGCTGCGTGTCCTCGGCGACGACGAGTGGGTCGCCGCGCGCGTCGCGGCGGGTCAGCCCGAGTTCCTCGTGCGCTTCACCCTCGGGATGCACCAGGCGGCCGAGCGCGGCTTCTTCGCGGGCACTGGCCCCGAGCTCGGGCGCCTCCTCGGACGCGAGCCGCGCAGCGTCCGCGACCTGCTCGAAGCCGGACCGGCAGCCGTCGCCGGATGACGCCGGGCGGGCCGCCCCGGGCCCGCCCGCGTGACGAGGCGCCGCGCCGTCCGTCGAAGCGCGGCCGAGGCGGCGGCGTCTCGGCGTCAGGGCGGTTTCCCGGCTCCCCCCGCACGACGACGGGAGCCCGCCGCACCGGTGAGGTGCGACGGGCTCCCGAGGAGTGCCGTGCGTCAGCCGCAGCTGCGCGCGCTGTAGGGCGCGGTGGCCGTGGCCGTGACGGTCTTGCCGCCGACCGTGGCCGTGCCGGTGACCGTCGCCTCGCCCGCGGCGAGCTGCGTCGAGCGCACCGTGAACGCGGCGGAGCCGGAGGCGCCCGGCTTCACTCCGGCGATCGTCTTCACGCCCTCCGGGGTGCTGATCGAGACGTCCATCGGCACCGTGTCGCCGTTCTTGCCGACGACCGTCAGCACGATCTTGCCGGCGACGCAGCGCGACGTGGCGGTCGCGCTCACCTTCAGCGAGGACTGCACGGTGACCGTGACCTGCACCGGCATGCGAGACGCGTCCTGCGCGACGCCCGAGACCGTGAAGGTCCCGGCCGTGGCGTAGGCGGCGGGCGCGACGGCGTCCCAGGCCACGTCGACCGTGCTGGTGGTGCCGGCGGCGGTCGTGATCGTGGCGCGGGGCAGGGCCGGCGCGGTGCCGACCGTGGTCGTCGCGGTCAGCGGAGCGACCGAGGCGACGGCCAGGCCGGGGGCGTAGCCCTCGAGCACCTTCTGGTACTCGGAGCGCGTCACCGGGATGACCGTGCCGTGGCGCGGCTTGCCGCCGTCGGCGTTCTGCGGCAGGCCCGTGCGGAGCTTCGCTCCGAGCGGCTGCCAGGAGTCGCCGTTCGCGAGGTCGTCGGTGCCGAACGGGATGTAGTGGTTCGGCCCGTCGTGGTAGTTCGGCTGGTCGATGAAGAGGAACCAGTCGAGGCCGTTCACGTCGCCCTCGTTGGCGGGGAAGACGTTGGGGCCCTCACCGCTGGTGAAGGTCTTCCCGGGCTCGCCGTTGGGCAGGCCCGAGGCCACCTTCTCCTTGACCAGCGACCACTCGTCCGCCGGTCCGCCGGTGCCGGGCAGCGAGCCCGAGACGGTGGCCAGCAGGTCGGTGCTCTTCTCCTCGCGGAGGGTCATCGACGCCTCGTCCTTGGTGAAGCGGTAGTAGGTGTCGCCGTCCTTCGCGACCGTCGAGTCGATGGTGCCCTTGCCGGCGCCGCGCTTGACGTCGATCCACGGCTTCGCCTCCGAGAAGGAGGTGAAGTCCTCGGTCGTCGCGTACATCATCTGGTTGTAGGTGACGGAGGCGCGATCGGCCGTGTTCGTGGTCGGGTACATGTTCGAGGCCCAGAAGACGACGTAGGTTTGGAGCTCGTCGTCCCAGTACGCCTCGGGGGCCCAGGTGTTGCCGGCGAAGTCGGTGGAGACCTTGACGTGGCGCTGGGCGGACCAGTTCACCAGGTCGGTCGACTCCCAGACCTCGATGTACTTCGACCCCGACTTCTGCGCGGTGTCGAAGCCGCCGGGGAGCCCGTCGATCTTCAGGTCGGTGGCGAGCATGAAGAACTTGTCGCCCTCGTGCGAGCGGATGATGAACGGGTCGCGCAGGCCCATCGTCCCCAGGTTCGAGGTGAAGACCGGCTTGCCGCCGTTCAGCGTGTTCCAGCTCAGCGCGTCGTTGCCCTTCGAGGCGGCGAGGCTGATGCGCTCGGCGCCGTCGCCCTCTCCGGTGAAGAACGCCCAGACGTACGCCTCGGTGTCGTCGGTGCCGGCGGGGAGCGGCTGCACCCGGAGGGTGAAGTCGCGGGTCCGGGTGGTGGATCCGCTGGTCGCGGTCGCGCGGACGACCACGTCGATCGCGGGGCTCCCGGTCGCGGGGCGGTCGACGTCGATGGTGCGGGTGCCGGCGGCGCTGCCGTCGCGGACGGTCGCTCCGCTCGGGCTGACGACGCTCCAGGCGATGCTCGAGCCGAGCGTGCCGGTGGTGGGCACCGAGACGTTCGTCCGGATGTCGCCGACGTTCGGGATGGCGATCGCGGCGAGGTCGCGCTGGACCTTCGTCGCGTCGTCCAGCTGCGCGGCGACGCGCACCGCGTAGTCGACCGAGCGGGTCTCGGTGCCGACCCTGTAGGTGGCGGTGAGGGTGGCGGTGGCGTCCGGCTGTCCCGCGGCGGGGCGCGTGACGGTCGCGGTGCCGCCGGTGATCGCGACGGCCGCGCTGTTCGACGTCCAGGTGATGCCGACGCCGCTGGCGGTGGTGGGCACCGTGAAGCCGGCGGTCGCCTCCGTGGGCACCGTGACCGACGCGACGGCGCGGTCGAGGGCCTGCGAGGAGTAGAGCGCCTGCACGGAGCTGCTGCTGAGGGCGCTGTCGTAGACGGCGAAGTCGTCCATCTCGCCGTTCCAGCCCGGGTCGTTGTAGGTCGAGCGCGCGATGTACGCGACGAGCGACGGGCCGAACGAGGAGACGTCGCGGGCGATCGTGCTCTGCGAGATCTGCGCGCCGTTGACGTACACGGTGAGCTTGCCGGTCGAGCCGTCGATGACGGTCGTGTAGAGCGAGAGGCCCGAGGGGGTGCGCGCGCCGACGGTCGGGGTGCCCGTCGCTCCGGCGCCGACCTCGGTGTTGTAGGGAGCGCCCGCGTTGACCGAGTTGGTGACGACCGACTTGGTGTAGCCGGAGAGGTTGCTCGGGTTGAGCAGCCAGTAGCCGGAGGAGAACGAGGCGCCGGAGGCGACGGGCGCTCCGACGAACGCGGCGGCGACGTTGCCCGTGCCGCCCTTGTGGGCGAGCCAGGTGGAGAAGGTCAGGTCCTTCTTGCCGACGAGGCCGGCGGTGGGGATCTCGAGGTAGGGGGCGGCCGCGGCGGATCCGCCGGGGAGGCTGATGAGCCCGTTGCGGAACTGGGCCCCGGAGCCGCGCAGCGTCGCGCTGTAGCCGTTGCCGCTGGTGTCGGCGACCGTGGTGCCGGTGGGGGCGGTGTCGAACGTGTAGTGGAGGAGCGGGGTCTCGGTGGCTCCGAAGGCGGAGCTGGGGACCGTGGCGCCGAGCAGCGCCGTGGCGGCGACGGTCGCGACCGCCAGAGCGGTCCTCACCGCCGATCGTGATCGTCTCATGCAGATAGGCCCTCGTGATCGGGTGCGGCGTCGAGGCACGATCCGCAGGGCCGCGGAGGTGTGCGTCTTCGCACGGGATGTGAAAGTGAACATCCTAGATCGCGGTACCGGATCCTGACCAGACCCCGGGAGAGGTCTGCGGGCTCGTGCAGAACGCCCGCCGAGAGCGCGATCCCTCGCCCGCCGACGCACAGGCCCTCCTCTCCGCCGACGTTCTGCAGGAGCCGGCCGGGTGGCACGATGTCCGCATGGCCTCCGACCGCCCCGTCCTGCTCGTCGTCGACGTCGCCGACGGCGGCCGCGAGGATCCCGAGTTCGAGATCGAGCTGCAGCTGCTGACCGCGAGCGTCGTCTCGGCCGCCACCGCCGCGGGCTTCGTGGTCGACCGCGTCCCGGCCGAGCAGGCCGGCGCCGCCGAGCTCGAGCGCCGGCTCGCCGCCGCCGACGCCGTCGTGGTCACAGGGGGCGAGGACGTCGACCCGTCCCTCTACGGCGGCCGGCCCGACGACCCGCACCGCGGCCAGTCCTTCCCCGCCGCCGACCGCGCGCAGATCGCGCTCGTCCGCCGTGCCGTCGAGACGCGGACCCCGCTGGTCGGGATCTGCCGCGGGATGCAGCTGGTCAACGTCGCTCTCGGCGGCGACCTCGTGCAGCACCTGCCCGGCGCCGGTCACGTCGGCCGGTCGGTCCCCGGCGAGCACCTGTCCGGGATGGTCGACCACCGCGTGGCGCTCGAGCCGGGCAGCGCCCTCGCTCGCATCCTCGGCGCCGCCGAGCTCGACGTCCGCAGCTCCCACCACCAGGCCGTCGACCGTCCCGGCGAGGGCCTCGTCGTGGTCGGCCGCGCCGATGACGGCACCGTCGAGGCCCTCGAGCACGAGTCCGCGCCGCTCTGGTGCGTGCAGTGGCACCCGGAGGACGCGGGCTCGCGAGGCACCGTGCTCACGGACCTGCTCGAGGCGGCGCTCGCCGCGACCGCTACTTGATCGACCCGCGCATCACTCCGCTGACCACCCAGCGCTGCGCGAAGAGGTACACGATCAGCAGCGGCGCCATCGCCATCAGGTAGGACGCGAAGGCGACGGTGTAGTTCGTGTTGAACTGCCCCTGGAAGACGTACTCGGCCAGCGGCAGGGTGCGGGCGGACGGGTCCGAGAGCACCACGAGCGGCAGGATGAAGTCGTTCCACGCCCACACGCAGGTCAGGATCCCGACGGTCGCGTTCATCGGGCCGAGCAGCGGGAAGATCACCTGCCAGTAGGTCCGCCAGGTCGAGGCGCCGTCGGTGCGCGCCGCCTCCTCGAGCTCGATGGGGATCGAGCGGATGAAGGCGGTGTAGATGAACGTGTTGATCGAGAGCCCGAACACGGCGTAGAGCAGGATCAGCCCGGCCTGGTTGTCCAGGCCCAGCAGGGCCGTCTCCTTCACCACCGGCAGCATGATGATCGGGAACGGCACGAAGACCGCGGCGAGCAGGTAGAAGTAGACGCCCTTGAAGAACGGCCTGTGCATGTTCCGGGCGACCGCGTAGGCGACCATCGAGTTCGAGAACAGCGTCAGCACGACGGCTCCGACCGTGATCAGCGCGGTGTTCACGAAGGCCTGCGGGAAGCGGGTCGCCGTCCACGCCTCGGCGAAGTTGCCCCACGAGATCGAGGTCGGCAGCTCGAACCCGGTGCCGCCGAGCTGGTCGGGCGTCTTCAGCGCGGTCACGACGGCGAAGTAGAGCGGCAGGAGGATCGTCAGCGAGCAGACCGCGATGAGCGCGGTCGCCCACCAGTTGATCCGGTAGGTGTCGCGGGAGGGCCGGCGCCGCCCCTCGGGCTCGCCGAGGGCGATGGCGGTCGTGGGGGTGATGGTCGATGTCATCAGAACGACGCCTCTCTGCGGCTGAGGACTCGGAACTGGATCAGCGAGACCACGATGATGATGAGGAAGTAGAGGACGGCGTTGGCCGTCTGATAGGCGTACTCGCCGCCCTGGAAGCCGCCGCGGTAGATCAGCAGCGTGATCGACTCCGTCGAGGTGCCGGGACCGCCGTTGGTGAGGGCGATGATGTGGTCGAACACCTGGAGGAAGTTCTTCATCGAGATGACCATGTTGATCGTGAAGAAGGAGGCGATCAGCGGGAACGTGATCGAGGTGAACTGCCGCCACCTCCCCGCTCCGTCGAGCGAGGTCGCCTCGTAGAGCTCGCCCGGGATCGTCTGGAGTCCGGCGAGGTAGATGATGATCGAGAAGGCCGAGGCCTGCCAGACCGCCAGCACCACGATCGCCACCCACGCCCAGTCGGCGTTCGCGAGGATGTTCTCGCCGATCACCGGGATCGCGCCGAGGATCTGCGGCAGCGAGTTCGCGAAGAGGTACTGGAACACGTAGCCGATGACCAGGGTCGAGAGCACGTAGGGGATGAAATAGATCCCGCGGAACGCCGTCTGGAACTTGATCCGCGCGTTGAGGGCGACGGCGATGGCGAGCGAGATCACGTTCACCAGCACGGTCGCCACGATCGCGAAGCCGAAGGTGAACCCGTAGGCCTTCCAGACGCGGTCGTCCTGGAGGAGCGCGAGGTAGTTCGAGGCGCCGATCAGATCCCACGAGCCGTAGCCCGCGTAGTCCGTGAAGCTGAAGAAGATTCCGGTGAGGACCGGGACCGTGTGGAGCACGAAGAAGAGCAGGACGGCGGGGACCGTCATCCAGTAGAAGGTCTTCGAGGTGCGGCCGATGGTGCGCTTGCGGCGCGCGGGCGGCGGAGGAGTGGTCGCCACCGCCTGCGCGGCGGCCGTCGTGGTCGTGGTCATGGGGTCACTTCCTGGTCGTGCGTGCCGCGACTTTGCGCCACTCACTGTCGAGGGTCCGGAGCGCCGCGTCGGCGTCCCCGCTGGCGAGGAACGCCTGGAGCGTGGGGTTGAGCGGGATGCTCGCGGGGATCTGGTGGTCGACGAAGCCGATCAGCCGTCCCTGCTCGAAGTAGGGCTGCAGCTCGGCCAGCGTGGGGTCCGAGTTGGGTGCGGCGCCGACCAGCGGCGAGAAGGCGGCCTGGCTCGCGACGTACGGCTCGACCACTCCGGGGGTCAGCAGGAAGTCGACGAAGCGGCGGGCCGCGTCGAGCTTCGGGGTGCCGCGGCCGATGGCGACGGCCACGTCGACGCCCGAGGTGACCCGCGTGTCCGCGGGGTCGTCTAGCACCGGGTAGGGGAAGACGCCGAGGTCGATGTCCGGGTTGTTCGTGCGCACCGGGTTGATCGCCCAGATGCCCTGCGGGTACATGGCCGCCTCGCCCGCGGCGAAGGCCTGGTTGCCGTCGTCGTAGCCGCGGCCGAACGAGCCCTCCTGCGTGTACGAGAAGAGCTGCCCGAGCCGCTCCATCGTCGTCGCGTAGTCCTTGGTGAACGAGACGGGGGAGTCGGGGCCGAGCGCCGCTCCCTCCTCGCGCATCGCGTCGAAGAAGCCGTCCGGTTGCAGCTGCCCGCCGAGCGCGTTGAAGGCGGGGGCGCCGGTCCAGTTGTCGAGCAGGGCGCCGTAGAAGGGAGTGATCCCGGCGGCGGTGAGCGTCTCGCAGACGGCGATCAGCTCGTCCCAGGTGGTCGGCACCTCGATCCCGTTCTCGGCGAAGATCGTGCGGTTGTAGAGGATCCCGTCCGCGTTGTTCGCGAAGGCGAGCGCGTTCACCTCCTTCCCCTCGAAGCTGCCGAGGGCGGCGAGGATGTCGAGGGCCGCCGGGTTCACCCGCTCGACCAGCTCGTCGCCGGTGAAGTCGTGGAACACGCCGGCCTTCGCGAGGTCGGCGTAGTAGCCGCTGCCGTTCAGGGTCAGCACGTCCGGCACCTTGTCCTTGACGAGCAGGGTGCGGATGGCCGTGTCGGGGTCGGGCACGTTGTTGGCGATGACCCGGATGTCCGGGTTGGCCGCCTCGAACTCGCGGATGATCCGCGCGAAGTCCTCCACCGCCTCCGCCTTGAACTGGAAGAAGTCGAGCGTGGTCACTCCGTCGCCGGCGCCGGAGGAGGCGCAGGAGGCGAGGGCGGCGGCGGACGCCGCGGCGAGCGGCACCGAGAGGAACAGCCGCCGGGAGAACCCGGGGGGATGCGGATGAGCGGACATGCGGCGCCTCCTTGCGCGTGGGGACAGGTCTCAGGGCGCGCTCGACCGCGGAGGGCGGTGCGAGAGCAGGTGCGGCGGCCGTGGAGCGGGTCGGCTCCGGAGCCGGGAGGGCGGGTCAGAGGGCGGTGAGCACGAGCACGACGAGCTGCTCCGGATCGAGGACGGGGGCCTGGAGCCCGACGGTGCCCAGCACGCGGCCGCGGAGCGCGGTCCCGTGCTCGGCCCAGCCGAGCGGCGACTGCCCGGGGCCGCCGAGCGGCGACGTGACCGGGGCGAGCGCCACGGAGTAGGTGCGCTCCGGGTCCAGGCCCGGGAGCGTGATCCGGCCGGGCGGGTAGGTCTCGCCGGTGCGGAGCTGGGCGAAGGTGAAGAGGGCGGCGGAGCGGTCGGTGGCGACGACTCCGGAGAGCGAGGCGGCGTCGTCGGCGAGGTCGGCGCGCACGACCGTCCCGGTGTGCAGCAGCGCCCGGTGCTCGCGGTGGAAGGCGACCCAGGCGGTCAGCTCCTCCTCGACGGCGGGGGCGAGATCCGAGACGTCCCACTCGATGCCGAGGTGGCCGGGCAGCGCGGTGCCGGCGCGGAAGGCGAGCGAGTGGGTGCGCTGCGTCGAGTGCGACCGCGGCCCTCCGATGTGCTGCCCCATCAGCTCGGGCGGCACCACCAGCTGGGTGAAGGGCTGGATGGTCTGCCGCTCGAGCGGGTCGATGCAGTCGCTCGTCCAGATGCGGTCGGTGCGGGCGAGGATCCCGAGGTCGACGCGGGCGCCCCCGGAGGCGCACGACTCGATCTCGACGCCGGGATGCCGGGACCGCAGCTCGTCGAGCAGGCGGTAGAGCGCGAGGACGTTCTCGTGGACGGCGGAGCGGCCGGTGGCGGGCGAGACCGCCTCGATGACGTCGCGGTTGTGGTCCCACTTGAGGTACGCGATCGGGTACTCGATCAGCAGCGCGTCGAGGGCGTCGAGCACGTGCTCGAACGCCCCGCGCTGCGAGAGGTCGAGGACCTGCTGCTGCCGCCCCGAGGCCGGGAGGTGGCCGGCCGGGCCGAGGATCCACTCCGGGTGCGCGCGGGCCAGGTCGGAGTCGGGGCTGATCATCTCGGGCTCCACCCAGAGGCCGAACTGCATGCCCAGGCCGGTGACGACGTCCGTCAGCGGGGTGAGGCCCTCCGGCCAGACCGCGGGATCGACGGTCCAGTCGCCGAGCGCGGCGGTGTCGTCGCGGCGGCCGAGGAACCAGCCGTCGTCGAGCACGAAGCGCTCGACCCCGATCCGCGCGGCCCGCTCGGCCAGGGCGGTGAGGCGAGCGAGGTCGTGGTCGAAGTAGACGGCCTCCCAGGTGTTGAGGGTGACGGGCCGCGGAGCGACGGGGTGCTGCGGGCGGGCGCGGAGCGACGCGTGGAACCGGGCCTGCAGAGCGCTGAGCCCGTCGCCCCAGGAGCCGTAGGCGACCGGGGTCTCGTAGCTCTCGCCCTGCGCGAGCTCGATCTCGGCGGGCCGCAGCAGCTCGCCGGCCGCGAGGAGCGAGACGCCCTCGACGGTGCGCTCGGCGCGGAGCGAGGTGTCGCCGCTCCAACCCAGGTGGACGCCGTGCACGAGCCCGCGCTCCCAGCCGAAGCCGGGCGTGCCCGCGGCGAGGAGGAGGGTCGCGTCGGCGCCGGGGCGGCCGCGGCGGGTGCGGCGGGTGTGCTCGCCGATGGTCAGCGGGCGGCGCTGCGGGTGGCGCTCGCGGAGGTGGTGCCCGGTGGTGTCGAGGATCTCGCGCGCGGTCGCGGGGAGCGGGAAGCCGAGCTCGAAGCGCTCGAGGCGGAACGGGCGGGCGTCGAGGTTCTCGACCCGGGCGCGCTGGGTGAGCAGGCCGGCCGCGTCGACCTCGAGGTCCACGGTCAGGCGCACGCCCGCGCCGGTGGCGACGGTCCGGAGGGCGGAGCCGAGCGCCTCGATGCTCTCGACCTCGAACCGCTCCGACGCGGCCGCGCGCTCGTGGGTGCCCTCGAAGGTGGGGGCGTGCTGCCAGCCGTCGGCCTCGACGGCGACGAGCCCGAACGGCGCGAAGGCGTCGAGCCCGCCCGAGACGCGCTGGGGGAGGGCGGCGTCGGCCAGGGCGGATAGTTCGGCGGCGGAAAGATCTCCGAGCGCGGCGCCCCAGTGCACGATAGTGGGGAAGGTGACGAGGCGGGCGTCGACGACGACGCTGGTGCCCCCGTCCTGCAAGTGGAAGAGGCGCGATTCCCGGCCGGAGAGGGTCACGGAGTCGTTCGTGGGGGCGATGCTGCGGTGCATGGCTTATTTCTAGAGCAGAAGTAATAGGGGTGTCAAGAGCGGCAGGAGTGGCCGGATCCGTTCCTGGTTCGGCGCAGTGCCGGTAGCTTTCTACCAGGCCGGAAAGAAGGAGCCCCGTGACCGACACCATCGTCGCCGAGGACGCCTCCGGGAGCTCCTCCGAGCTCCTGGCGCGCGAGGTCCTGATCCACGGTCCCGTCTCGCGGGCCGAGCTCGGCCGCCGCCTCGGCCTCTCGCCCGCCAGCCTGACCCGGCTCGCGCGCCCGTTCCTCGACGGCGGCCTGGTCGTCGAGGGCCCCGAGCAGAGCACCGGAGTCGGCCGCCCCGCCCGCCCGCTCGACATCCGCGCCGACGCGCTGAGCTTCGCGGGCGTGAAGATCACCGGCACCGAGGTCCTCGCCGTCCGCACCGACCTGCGCGCGCGCACCGAGCGGGAGCTGGTCCGCCCGCTGCCGGGCACGGAGCCCGCCGACGTGATCGCCGCGATCGTCTCGGTCGTCGACGAGCTCGGCGGCCCCTCCGCCTTCGCCGGCCTGGGCGTGACGCTCGGCGGGAGCATCGCCGCCGACGGCCGGGTGAGCCGCGCGCCGTTCCTCGGCTGGCGCGACGTCGACCTCGCCGCTCCGCTCTCCGCCGCCCTCGGGCTGCCGGTCGCCCTCGAGAACGACGTGGTCGCGCTCACGGGCGCCGAGCACTGGTTCGGGCGCGGCCGCGGCATCCCGCACTTCGCGGTGCTCACGGTCGGCGCGGGCGTCGGCTACGGACTGGTGGTCCACGACCGGGTGGTCGCGCCCCCGGAGGCGGGGCTCGGCCTGGGCGGCCACTACCCGCTGGATCCCACCGGCCCCGTCTGCGAGGCCGGCCACCGCGGCTGCTCGACCGCGATGCTCAGCCTGCCCTCGCTCCTCCGCCAGCTCTTCGTCGCCACCGGCCGCGAGCTGACCCTGGCCGAGGGCTTCGCCGCCGCTCGCGCGGGCGACCCCGGTGCCGAGCGCATCCTCGCCGACTCCGGCAACGCGCTCGGGACGATGATCGCCGCGATCGGCAACCTCTCGATGTCCGGCACGGTGATCCTGGCCGGGGAGGGCGTCGCCCTCTACTCGGAGCAGGCCGCGGTGGTGGACGCCGCGATCGCGGCCACGCGCGACCCGGACGCTCCGCCCCTGGCGCTGCTCGTCGACGACGGCGGGCTCGTGGAGTGGGCGCGCGGCGCGGCGGCCGTCGCGATCCAGCGGCTGCTGCCGCGGATCGCGCTCGGGACGCTGGGGTAGCGGGGCTCCGCGGCGCGCGGGCGCTCGGGGTGCCGGGCTGGCGCTCGGGGTGCCGGGCTGGCGGGTCTTCGCGCCCAGTGTGCCGTCGGCACGCTCGCTTGGCGGGTCTCAGCGCCGCGCGGAGGCTCGGAATGTCGGCTCGGCGGGTGTCCGCTCCGGGCGGGTACCGGGACGCCGGCCTCGCGGGCTAGACGCCGAGCGCCGAGCCGGGCAGGTCGCTCTGCAGGCCGTCGACGATCCGGCCGAACGCCGCGATCGCCTGGTCGTCGCCGAGACGGCCGGAGTCGACTCCTCCGGCGATGCGCAGGACCTCGGCCCGGCGCTCCGCCCTCTCCACCGCGTCGAGCCCGGAGGCCCCGATCGCTGCGGATGCGCGCACTCGCGCGACGATCGTGCCGACGTGCCATCTGCCGCGTGCCATCTGTCTCCTCCTGAAATCCCCGCCTCTCTTCGGAGCGGGCGCACACCCGGATGGGTGCGCGTCCCCGCGTCCTCACCCCCTGTCGCTCCGGCGATGCGTCACGAACGGTCGTCATCCGCCCGCCGTGGCGACCGTTCGTGACGCATCGATCGAGCTGGGGAGGCGGAGCGCCCGCTCGCGGAGAGGGGTCCGGGGCGCCAGACTGACGGCGAGCGGAGGGAGGCACGATGCGACGCCTCCGCGCCCTCGCCGCCGCGCTGCTCCTCCTGCCCGCCCTCGCGGCCTGCGCGCCGGGAGGCGCGACAGGCGCCCCGAGCGGCACCGAGGCCGCCGTGGCTCCGACCACCGCCACCCCGGCTCAGGCCGCCCCCGACCCGGCCCGCTCCTCCGCCCCGTCCGCCCCGGCTCCCGGGGTCACCGTCTCCGTCCAGCAGAACCGCTCCGACATCGCCGGCGGCACCATGGCCTTCGAGGTCCACAACGGCAGCGGCGCCCCGATCGAGGTCACCGCGGCCCGCCTCGTGGACCCGCGCCTCGCCGTCCCGCTCACCTGGACCGGCGGCACGGGCGTCCCCGACGGGACCTCGCGCGACCTCCGCGTCGACGTGCCCGAGCCTGCCTGCCCGGTCGCGGAGGCGCCCACTGCGCTCGAGGTCGTCCTCGCCATCGACGGCCACGGCGAGCACGCGTACCCCGCCGACGACCCGTTCTCGTTCGTCGACGCTCTCGCCCGGTCCGGATGCTTCGCCCGCACCGTCGACGCCGACCTCGCCCTGCGTATCGACACGTCCGGAGGCGCCGCGCACGAGCCGGCGCGCCTCACCATCACCGCCGACGTCCGGGGCACCCCCCTCGTGCTCCGCAGCGTCGACGCCACGATCCTGCTGCAGCCGCCCGACGCCGCCGACGCCTGGACCCTCGACCGCTCCGTGCCCGCCGGGACCCTCGACTCCGTGGTCCTGGACGCCGTCCCCACCCGCTGCGACACCCACGCGCTCGCCGAGGACAAGGTCGGCACCCGCCTGCCGATGACCGTCGAGACCGCGGGCCGGCAGGGCACCGTCGTCGTCGCCGCGACCCCCGAGCAGAAGGGCGAGCTCTACGCGTTCATCACCGCGTACTGCTCGTCTTGAGCAGGGGTGGCGGGCGGTCCGGGGACGCGGACGTCGGCGCCGCGGACGCGTCTCGCCGTCCACCTCGGCCGTCACTCGCCGCCGCTCGCCCGCATCGGCAGGTTGCGCCGTCGGCCGCGCCGAGCCGGTCCCGCCCGCCGTGGGATGAGCCCGGCCGGTCCCGCCCGCCGTGGGATGAGCCCGGCCTGCCCCGCCCGCCGTGGGACGAGCCCAGCCTGCGCCGCCCGGTGGCTCGGCTCGGCCCGCTCGACTCAGCTCAGCCCGGTTCAGCCACCCCGCTCCGCTGTGCGCGCCCCAGCCGAGCCCGTCCGCTTCACGCCGGCGCCGTGCTCAGCGCCTGCAGCCCCGTCACCCGCAGCAGGTCGAGCCGCGCCTCGTCCTCACTGCCCGGCGCCACCGTGTAGACGACGATCCGCAGGTCGGTGCCCGGAGCCGTGAGCACGTCGCAGTCGATCGTCATCGGTCCGACGGGCGTCCGCGTCACCGTCTTCCGGCTCGCGCGGTGCTCGGCGATGCGTGCCTCCGCCCAGCGCCGCTCGAACTCGGGCGACTCCTCGCGCAGCCGGGCGACGAGGGCGGCGAGCGCCGGATCGCGCGGGTAGCGTCCGGTCGCCGCGCGCAGGTCGGCCGCGAGGTCGCTCGCGAAGTCCTCCTCGTGCTGCGCGTCGAACTCGGTGCCGGCGTGGCCGGAGGTGAAGTGCCGCCAGACGAGGTTCCGCTCCAGCCCGGTGTACACCGAGGGGTCGCCGTTCAGGGCGGCCCAGAGCGGGTTCCACAGCAGGATGTCGTGGGCCGCCGTGAACACCGCGAGCGGCACGTCGCCCAGGCGGTCGACGATCCGCTGCACGCCCGGGCTCACGTGCTGCGGCACGACGCCCGGCGAGGGGACGGCGGCACCGGCGACCCGGTAGAGGTGGTCGCGCTCGCTGTCCGTGAGCCGGAGCGCCACCGCGAGCGAGCGGAGCATCGACGGCGACGGGTTCCGCGCGCGTCCCTGCTCGAGCCGCACCAGGTAGTCGACGCTCACTCCCGAGAGCGCCGCCAGCTCCTCGCGCCGCAGGCCCGTGGCTCGGCGGCCCGAGCCCGCGGGCAGGCCGACGTCGGCGGGACGGATGCGGTCGCGCCACGAGCGCAGCACCGTGGCGAACTCCTCCATGCCGCCCATCCTCCTCCGCCCGCCGTCGCCGAGCCAGGTACTGAAGGTCCCCCCGTCGAGCGCGGCCTGGTCGAGGCCCGACGACCCGCGCAGGATGGGCCCATGACCACGACACTCATCACCGGAGCGAACCGCTCCCTCGGCCTCGAGACCGCCCGCCGACTCCTCGAGGCGGGCCACACCGTCTACGCCGGCATGCGCGACACCGCCGACGGCGACGCCGCCCGCGCGCTCGGCGCCCACCCCGTCCGCCTCGACGTCACCGATCAGGCGAGCGTCGACTCCGCGATCGCCTCCCTGCCCGGGCTCGACGTGCTCGTCAACAACGCCGGAGTGCTGGGCACCTCGTTCGGCGTCGACGACCTCACCCCGGAGGCGATGGCGGGCGTCCTCGAGACGAACGTCGTCGGCATCGTCCGCGTCACACAGGCCGCGCTCCCGCTGCTGCAGGCCTCCGCGGCCCCGGTCGTCGTGAACGTGGCGTCCGGAGTCGGCTGGCCGCGCTGGCTGAGCACCGAGGGCCACGACGAGTTCCCCGTCACCGCGATCCCCTACGCGGCATCGAAGGCGGCGGTCGTCGCGCTCACCGTGCAGTACGCGAAGAACCTGCCGGCGATGCGGATCAACGCGAGCGACCCCGGCTACACCGCGACCGACTTCAACGGACACGGCGGGCACCAGACCGTCACCGAGGGCACGGACGCGACCGTCGCGCTCGCCCTGCTCGGCTCCGACGGGCCGACGGGCGAGTTCCACGACCGGCGCGGGCGCATCGAGTACTGAGCGGCGGGGAGGGCGGGCGCGACCGGCCGGACACCGGCCCGGACCCGGCAGGCGTCCACGTGCCCGTTCGAGGAGCCGCTGCCCCGAGCGCGGCGTGCGTCCACGTGCGCGTTCGAGCAGATCCCGCCCCGACCCTACGTGCGTCCGCGCACGCCCGAGACGCGGTGAGGTCCCCGAACCCGCCCTCGGCGCACCGGCCAGCACATGGTGATGAGGTGTCCTGTCTGCGCGGTCACCGGTCCTCGGTGCTGGGCTGTGAGTGACGGCCGGAGCCGGGACGCTGCCCACCGCGTGACAGAGGGCCGGATGAACCGCCGGCCCGACGGTGCGTGCTCGCTCCGGTGCGCCTACCGACTCACCGCGTCTCGTGTCAGCTCTGCAGCTCGACCCCCCAGTTCGTCCTCTGGACGTCGGCGTCGAGCCCGCGCAGCTCGCGCGCCACGGCGTCGGCCTGCTCGCGCAGCTCCCGCACCGGCAGCGCGGGCAGGCGGCGCAGCTCGCTCCGGAGCTGGCGGTAGCCGCGCTCGCCGGCGGCCGCGTCGGCCGCGCGGGTCAGGAGGCTGTGCCGGGCGCGCAGGGCCTCGCGCCGGGCGAGCGCCGCGGTCAGCACCTCTCCGGTGGGAGTGGTGGCCGTCGCGTTGGTGAGGTTGATCGCCGTGACCAGCCGCTCGAGCTCGCCCAGTGCGCGCGTGCAGTCGGCGAGCAGCTCGGCCGGGTCCTCGGTCGGCTCCTCTCCCTCCTGGTAGGAGGCGTTCGCGACGATCCGCGACTGGAGGGCCTCGATCCGCTTCTGCAGGTCGGCCCGCTCGAGGAGTGCTTCGGCGAGAGTCATGCGACCAGGCAAGCACACATCGACGGGACCCGCGCCCCTAGGCTGCGACCGTGCCGCTGCAGAACCATCCCGGAGACGTCGAGTTCCCCGTCCGACCCCGGCTGCGCTACGCGCGGGCGGCCGATGCGCACCGGCGCGGGCAGGGCGCCGGACGCCGCGCCCTCCTGGTGACGGCCTTCGCGGCTCCGGTGGGCCTGGTCGGCTTCGCATGGGGGCTCGCGCTCGGCGGCGGCGAGAGCGTCGTCGCGTTCACGGCGTTCGCGTTCGCTCTGGCCTTCGGGCTGCTCGCCGCCACGGTCGGCTTCCAGCAGTGGGATGCGCGCGCGCCGCGCCGCGAGCAGCTCGCCTACCTCGGCGCGGCCGACTCGCCGACCCCGTCCCTCCGCCAGCAGCAGCTGCTCGCGCTCGACGCGGTCAGCGACTTCTCGTTCGCCGGCTGGAACTCCTCCCTCGCGTTCCAGCCCTCCTGGGCCGAGCTCCCGGAGGAGCTGCGGCGCCGCTACGCCGACGGAGCGAAAGGAGCGCCCTGGCAGCAGCTGCCGCTGCATCCGCTCGTCGAGCACCGGGTCGCGCTCGACCGCGACTTCCGCATCGCCTCGGCCGACGACGTGGAGCTGCTGGTCGCCGACGTGCTCACCCGCGGGCCGCTCTCGACCCGCTTCGCCGAGGTCTCGGCCTCCGCCGACGCCGAGCGGATGCGCTCCCGGGTCGCCGCGCTCACGGGCGGCAGCGAGTTCCACCTCCTCGAGCTCGCCCAGGCGGTCGACGGGCGTCCGCCGCTGCTCCTGCTCGCGGGCGACGCCGAGCGCACGATCGGCGCGATCCGCTACGCCTACGTCGCCGGCTACCTCCCGGCGGCGCGCGCCTGGGAGCTGCTGGCCGCGGTCGGCGACCGCGTCTTCGAGCGCTACTCCGGCTGGGACGCCTACTGGGCCGACGCGGCCCTCGCCATCGCCTTCCGCACCGACTCCCTCGGCGCGGTGCAGCACCACCATCGTCTGCGCGCGGAGCTCGCGGCCTCGGGGTGGCCGGCGGCGTCGGTGCCGTACCCGGGTTGACCGCGGGGCGGCTGCGGAGGCGGTGCCTCCGAGCCGGAGCTTCCGGACCGGAGGCGTGCGCCCGCGCATTTGTCGCCGGCCGCCGACAAGGCTGTCGACCCGGAGAGCTTCGCCCCCGGCGTCAGCCCAGCTTCGAGGCGGGCACCGTCTCGAGGTGGAGCAGGTCGCGGCGCAGGCGCTGCGAGCGGACGTAGCTGCTCAGCACGTGCTCGGGCGAGGGCGGGGAGTCGCTCCCGCCGAGGAGGGCGCGCGCGGTCGTGAGGCGTGCGCGGCGGATCTCGTCGAACACGGTGGTGCCGTTCCGCGCGAAGGTGCGCTGCAGCGTCCGCTTCGGGACGCCGAGGCGCTCGCAGATCTCCTGGACCGAGAGGCGGGGGTCGGTGGACATCGCGGCGATCAGGGCGAGGGCGCGCGTGTAGACGTCCTCGCTGCTCTCGCGCGGCAGCGAGGTCGCCAGCACAGCGCCCGCCAGCTGCTCGACGGCGGCCCGCACCAGGGGGAAGGCGGGGGAGTCGGCGTCGAGGGTGGAGCCGAAGGTCGCGTTGACGGTCGAGAGCAGGATGCCGCGGCTGGCCGCGTCGGCCTCGGTGACGACGGCGCCACGGTCGGCCGAGTCGACCAGACCCAGCAGCGGGCGGTCGAGGGCGATCTCGGTGCGGGCGCTCGGGGTGTCGGTCACGATCGTGAACGGGGAGTCGCAGTGGAGGAAGGCGATGTCGCCCGGCGCGACGCGGACCTCGAGCGCCGCCGGATCGTCCGGCTGGATCACGAGCGCGCCCTCGAGCGGGATGATCAGGCGGACGCCCGGGCCGGCGGCGGAGGTGCGGTGCAGGCGGGCCGGCGAGTGCCAGATCCGGAGCACGTCGACGCCGTCGCTGCAGAGGGTGTCGGCCACGATGCGGAACGCGCCGTTCGCGCGGACGTCGACGCCGCTCTGCGCCAGCCACGCGGCCGCCGCCGTGTCCCGGCGGGACACCCCGCGATCGACGATCGGTCGGCTGCCTTCTGCGATTCCCCTCACGGCGGAGTCCTTTCCTCTGGCGCGTCCTCCGTACGACGCGATCCCTCTACCCTGGCCGATCCGGCCCGGTGGTGAGAAGTCTTCATGCGATCGCATCGTCGCTCACCTCCACCGCAAGGTGTCGGATCCCGCCATCGGGGGACGGAACCTGACCTCGGGAGTGCGCCTCGGATCGACGTGGACCTCGAGCGCGGCGACGTCGGTGAAGGGCCGGTCGTCGCTCGTGCGGCCCCGCAGCACGATGGAGTGGCGGAGCGTCCGGGGCGCCCGCAGCGGCGCGATCGTGTAGTGCGCGACGGCCACGAACCCCGCTCCCGGGGCGACCCGCTCGGGCCGGCCTACGACGGTGACCGGGGCCTCGTCGTAGTCGAGCTCGGCGCCCGAGCCGTCGGTGAAGGAGCCGCAGAACAGGGCGAGGTCGTGCAGGGCGGAGGTGCCGGAGTTGTGGAACTGCATCCAGAAGGTGATCACGGCGACGGAGCCGCACGCGGGCGCGAGCCGCACCGCGCTGCCGTCGAGGACGAGGTGCGGAGGCGCATCGAGCGTCGGAGCTCCGAGCATCAGCCGCGCCGCCTGACGCCCGCCGCCGGTGCGGCCACCGGTTCCGCTGCGCGTCCCGCCAGCTGCAGGAGGCCGCACGCGGCGACCACTCCGACGAGGGCGGCCGCCCAGCTCAGGTCCTGCTGGTCGAACTCCCGGAGGTGCGCCGGGACGCCCGTGAATCCGAGGATCCCCTGGGCCGCGGCGACGGCGGCGAAGGCGAGCAGCGCGGCCGTGGCGGCGACCGCGGCCGGGGCGGGCGGGTCGCCCTCCGAGTCCTGGGCGAAGCGGCGGACGGCGTGCGCGAGGGCGAGTGCGCAGAGGGCTGCGGCGACGAGGGCGGCCGCGGTGTAGGCCGGGCCGGCGGCCAGCAGGAGGAGGGCGCCGACGACGACCCGCAGGCAGGCCGGGAGGACGCCGGGAGCGCTGCATCCGCGCGCGCCCGGGCCTCCCCCGAGGGCCGCGGCGCGGGCGCGGGACTCCTCGAGGCGCCTCCGGACGCCATGAGGACCAGCGGCGCGGAGCAGGGCGGTCGCGCCCGAGGCGAGCAGCGCGACGCCGACGAGCAGGGGGAAGACGAGGGCGGCCGCCCAGCTCAGGTCCTGCTGGTCGAACTC